>NZ_JBJMBF010000016.1:0-94086 GCF_046640325.1 Loktanella agnita
ATCTGGCGGCGATCATGGGAAACACGGCGGCAAGCTGAGATGGCGATCTTCGAATACATAAACGGCTTCTACAATCCACGCCGCCGTCACTCAGCACTGGGCTGGAAAAGTCCGGTCGCCTTCGAACGAAAGGTGGCTTAAACGAGCATCTGGGGCGGCACTAAAGCGTGACAGGTCCATTTCTGCCAGAATACCATGTTGTTCGTCAGGTCACCGTGGATGGCCTGTATTTCGATGGCGCTGATGACGCGCGCGACAATCGCGCCCAAACCGATTTGCTCTGGCGTCCAATCCTCCGCAATCATGCGGTCGAGAGCTACGCGACGGACGCGAGGCTTGTAACTTTCCCAAGCCTCGATGAGGCCCTCATCAAACCGCGTAAAGGGTTCGTCGAAGCGGGTCAGGAGATCTTGGAAACGGGTAAAAGCCGCATCGAAATCCACGCCTGCCAAGGCATCTGTGGGTATAGGCACCTTATTAAACGTGCGTGGTGGAAATTCTGGTGATAGGTGGAAACGCAGGTCCGGTGAGATTGTAAACGCATTCGATGAGTCGCAGAGAGCAGTCGACATTCGATTGCCATCGCTGGATGTCCGCAAAGCGGCTATTTTTGACCTGCTGTTCCCTTATCGCGTTGTGCAGCTATTCCTCGGGTTCAAATTCCAGCGCCACCCCGTTGATGCAGTAGCGCAACCCGGTGGGGTGTGGTCCATCGGGGAAGACGTGGCCCAGGTGGGCTTCGCATCGGTTGCAATGCACTTCGGTCCGTTTCATGAAAAAGCTGCGGTCGGTTTTTTCGCCGACCATTTCTGAATCTACAGGTTGGTAGAATGAAGGCCAACCGCTGCCGCTTTCGAATTTATGTGCCTGATCGAACACCGGCGCGCCGCAGCAGACGCAGCGGTAGGTGCCGGGGTCTTTGGGAAAGTCCTCGTGCGTGCCGGCCCGTTCGGTTCCGTGTTTGCGTGTGACTTTATAGGCCAGATCGCTGAGCTGTACGCGCCATTCCGCGTCTGATTTGATGACTTTATCCATCGGCTTGAGGTCCTTTTACATTTCTTGCACTTAACCTAGGCTGCGGCTGAGCTTTCGCCAAGATGGGGTGCGATGACATTTGCGTTGCGGAAAGGGTGCTATGTAGTCGGCCAAGCGGACGGGCCTGCCGAATTGGCGGCCTGTCAGCGTCTGCGCTATCGCTGCTTTTTCGGTGGCACCGGAATAGATGCGGATCGGTTTGATCCGCTTTGCCAACATTTGATGGTTGCGGATGTTGCGGGCCGGTTGCTGGCCACGGTCCGCATTGCCCTGTGGCGTGATCCGGCGGCCATCGTTGAAGGATATGCCGCGCAGTTTTATAATCTGTCCGGGTTGGCGTGCGCGCCGGGCCCGATGGTTGAGTTGGGCCGGTTCTGCGTTGATCCGACAGTGCTGGATGCAGATGTACTGCGCGTGCTGTGGGGGGCGCTGGCCCGGCTGGTGGATGAGGCAGGAGCGCAATTTCTATTTGGTTGCACAAGCTTTACTGGCACCGACCCGGCCCCCTACGGTGCGGCGTTTGCGATGCTGTCCGCCCGCCATTGCGGCCCAGAGGGGCAGCGCCCTGTGGTGAAGGCGCTGGAGACGGTCCGTTTTGATGTGGCCGCGCACGACAGCAGGGACGCCCTGCGCCAGATGCCGTCCTTGCTGCGCAGCTATCTGAGCATGGGCGGCTGGGTCAGCGATCATGCGGTGGTGGATCGTGATTTACAGACCTTACATGTGTTCACCTGCGTGCCAGTCGCCGCCATTCCGGCGGGGCGTGTGCGTGCCTTGCGTGCTGTGGCCAGTTGACCCCGGCGGCATCGCACCGTAGCAGGCGGCTATGGCACGTGCACCTCTCTTACAGCTTTCCGACATCGCCCTGACATTTGGCGGCGATCCCGTATTTTCTGACCTGTCGCTGGTGGTCCAGCCGGGCGACCGGGTGGCCCTTGTAGGCCGCAACGGGTCGGGCAAATCCACCTTGATGAAGGTCATGGCCGGCTTGGTCGAAGGCGATAGCGGGACCCGCGTTTTGTCGCCGGGCGTACGCGCTGGCTACATGGAGCAGGACGCGACGATGGCGGGTTTTGCCACACTGGGCGATTATGCGTCGAGCGGGTTGGAGCCGGAAGAGGCATATAAGGTTGATATGGTTGCCGAAGGGCTGAAGTTTGATCCCGCAGGCGCGGTATCCACGGCATCGGGCGGTGAGCGTCGTCGTGCGGCACTGGCCAAGTTGATGGCGGAAGCCCCCGAACTGATGTTGCTGGATGAGCCGACCAACCATTTGGATATCGAGGCGATTGCCTGGCTTGAAAATGAGCTGAAGACGACTCGTGCTGCCTTTGTGCTGATCTCGCACGACCGGGCGTTTCTGCGCGCGCTGACCCGTGCCACGCTGTGGATTGACCGCGGTCAGGTCCGCCGCGCCGAGCAAGGGTTTGATGGGTTCGAGGAATGGCGTGACAAAATCTGGGAAGAAGAAGACCAACAGCGCCACAAGCTGAACCGCAAGATCAAGGCAGAGGCGCGTTGGGCTGTGGAAGGCATCAGCGCGCGCCGGACCCGGAACCAGGGTCGTTTGCGCGCCCTTGCGGATTTGCGCGCCGAAAGGGCGGGCCAAATCCGGCGTCAGGGCACTGCGGCCATGGCATTCGAAGGCGGCTCTGTCTCGGGCAAAAAGGTGGTCGAGGCGACAGGTCTGACCAAGGCCTTTGATGGCAAACAGATCGTCGAGAACTTTGAATTGACCGTTCAGCGTGGCGATAGGATCGCCTTCGTCGGGCCGAACGGCGTGGGTAAGACGACGCTGATCAAAATGCTGTTGGGGCAGGTCGAACCCGACGCGGGTACTGTGAAACTAGGCACCAAGCTGGATATCGCGGTTTTTGATCAGACCCGCGCGGCGCTGAATCCGGAAATGTCGCTGTGGGAAAATTTGGCCAATGATCCTGAATTAGGTGTGTCGGGCAAATCCGATCAGGTGATGGTTCGGGGCCAACCAAAACATGTTGTGGGCTATCTGAAGGAATTCCTGTTTGACGAGGCGCAGGCCCGCGCGCCGGTTCGTTCTTTGTCGGGGGGCGAGAAAGCCCGGTTGCTACTGGCCCGTTTGATGGCCCGCGAAAGCAATCTGCTGATCCTGGACGAACCGACCAATGATCTGGATATTGAAACGCTGGATTTGTTGCAGGATATTCTGGGTGACTATGACGGCACCGTATTGTTGGTGAGCCACGACCGGGATTTTCTTGACCGGGTGGCGACCACGACGATTGCAATGGAAGGCAACGGGCAGGCGGTTGTTTATGCGGGCGGTTGGACGGACTACCGCACACAGCGCGGAGGCGATTTCTACGAGGCCTCGGTCGCGCCAAAGCCTGCGCCGAAGAAAGAGAGGGCGGCAGAGAAGAAATCTGCCTCTGGTCTGTCGTTCACCGAGAAGCACCGGCTGGAAGAACTGCCCGGCCTGATTGATACGCTGACGGCTGAGATTGCCAAACTGGAGGAATTGCTGGCCGATCCGGAGCTGTTCACCAAGCAGCCGGTGAAATTCCAAAAAGCCTCTGACGCGCTGGTGGCCCGCCAGATCGCCTTGTCGGATGCTGAAGAAGAGTGGCTGACGCTGGAGGACAAGGCGGCGGAGTAGGATGGTTGGGCACACCTATCCTTGTTAGTCGGCGATGAGATCATTCTGCGTTCGGGTTTGGTTTCTGGTGAAAGTATCCTGTCCCTGCATGATTTGGGACCCACCCGTGCTTTCATAGGCAAGGTTCCAGTTGGTCACCATCTGTAGTGGCGTTGCACCGTAATCGACATAACCGGTCCAGCCAGTTACAGATTGGCAATCCTCGCTACTATTTGACCAAGCGACAGAAAACGACAGCGTCTGAGTATTTGCATAGTAAATGCCAGTGATTGGATAAGCTGTTCCCTGACAATTGTACCCTTGAGTGTTGTTTACATAATATCCTGATACAATATAAGTTGCTGGCTGTGATGGCGAGAGTGTAAATCCGATACTTGCAACCGACCGGACTGATTGGTCCAGCTAGAGGTGGTTGCAAGCATCTGCATTTCTTCCGTGGCAGATGCATCGTCAGCCAAGATCGTGACTGGGCTGAGGACGGAAATGAGCGACAATGTTGAGACAGTTAAAAAGCGCATCGTTATCCCCTTTTAGATGTGAGGCTATGTGTCAATTCTATCCTCGAATGATTAAGTGGCAATATAAAACAACTTAAACGAGTAATTTCTGACTTGGCTAGAGACGGTCTTTGGCTTTAAAAGCAGTTGATCGGCGTTGGCGCACGCCGCCCATGAATCGCGTCTAAGGCATCCTGAGCGCCCCATCCACTCGGATGATCGCTCCGTTCAGATAGTCGCATATGATGAAGAATAGCGCTTTTAAAACCAAGGCAGATCTGCTTGCGGCGATTGCGATTGAGGGCGCGCAAAGCCTGATGCATGATGTCGCGCAGACGCAGGCGCTGCCTGAAGGCACGTCACTATTATTGGCGATTTCAACAGCCTATGTGGATTGGGCCATTCAGCATCCGGCTTATTATCAGGTGATGCGCAACCCTGATGTCATGCGATATGCGCCCGATCAGTTGGCTGAAATACTGGGGGATTTCGGGCAGGGGCAGCGGACTGAAATCCTGCGGGCGCAGAAGGCGCATTGGCGTAGCGGCGATGATCCTGAAGACCTGTTCTTACACTTGACGGCGTTGACCGTTGGCACGGCGATAATTGCGACCGATCCAATTTATCCCAAACCTGCCAGCATAACGCCCACGCGTGAGAAACTGCTGGCCCCGATCCGGGAATTTCTGGAATTATGCGCTCCGTCCGACCAAGAAGAGTGACATAGCCAAACCACTTGACCACGGTGACTTTAAGCCCTAGTTGGGCGCAAGGGCTGTAGACGCCCGCCGCCCGCTGACGCTTTGTCTTGGTGAAGTTCTACGACGAAATACGATTTCATCTCTCTGACGCATTTCGTGCGGATGGTAATGCGGGTCCCATCTTCAAACGGCGCGATTTGGCTTGAGAAAGATGGGATATGTCCGACACACCCCAAAATACATTCACCGATGGACCACTTGGCGCCATCTATCTGAAAACGGCTTTGCCGATCATATTTGTTATGGCTATGAACGGGTTATTGTCTGTCGCTGATGCGCTATTTCTGGGCATCTATGTTGGCCCAGAGGCATTGGCTGCCGTCACACTTATGTTTCCGATTTACATGTTGATCGTGGCCCTTTCGACGCTTGTGTCGAATGGCATGTCCAGCCTTCTGGCGCGTGCGCTTGGGGCAGGGGACCAACATGGTGCTGGCGCTGTTTTTGCAGGGGCGCATGGGCTAGCCGCGGCACTGGGCGCGCTTCTTATCATGTTTTTTGTCATCATGGGCCATCAGGTTGCGTTGCTGGCTGCTGGTGGATCAGATGCGCTGGCGAATATGGGGCTGATCTATCTGCGGATCACCGTGTTCTTTTCACCGTTGTTGTTCATCTTGTCCGTCAATTCCGACGCGCTGCGCAATGAAGGGCGCGTGGGGTTTATGGCCGCGATGAGCCTGCTGGTCTCGGTCGCAAATATCGGGTTCAACTATGTCCTGATTGCACTGTTAGATATGGGTGTTGCAGGGTCGGCCTATGGCACCGCAGCGGCGCAAGCGCTGGCGTTTGGGATCATTCTGGCCTTTCGCTTAATCGGGACAACGTCACTGCGCCCATCGACATTGCGCCAGCATTCATTGTGGGACAACTGGGGCCGTATCCTTGCGTTAGGTGCACCGCAAAGCCTGAACTTCATCGGTCTGGCGCTTGGGTCGGCGGCGATTATCACAGCGTTACAATGGGTTGGCAGCCCTCATTATGGGGACACGGTGTCCGCTTATGGTATTATTACACGTGTCATTACCTTTGCATTTCTGCCGCTGTTGGGGCTGTCCTTTGCGATGCAGACGATCACAGGTAACAACTATGGTGCGGCCCTGTGGCAAAGATCGGATAGAAGTCTGCGGATCGCGCTTTGGGTTGCGTTTCTTTATTGCACGGTGGTGCAGATGATCGTGCTGAGCATGCCCGGCCAGATCGCAGGTGCGTTTGTTGATGACAAATCGGTTATTGCAGAGGTGGTCCGGATATTGCCAATAATGACCTCTGTTTTCTTTCTGATGGGGCCGCTCATGATGATTGCAGCCTATTTCCAAGCTATTGGCGCGGCGCTGAAAGCGGCGATCCTTGGGTTGTCTAAAACTTATCTTTTTGCGATCCCCATGACCTTTGTCTTGCCCCTGTGGTTCGGAGAGGCGGGCGTTTGGTATGCCGGGCCGCTGGCGGAAATCATGTTGCTTGGGCTGACGGGGGTGATCCTTTGGCAGGCTGCGCAGAGAACGCCGTTGCGGTGGGGCGTCTTCCACGATCAGCAGGGAGAAGTATCATGACTGCGCCATTGCCGACAGCCGTACAAGCCAAAGAGCAAGCAAAGAATTTGAGGGCGACACTGACGGGGGAGGGCACTGCAATTGGTCATGCGCAATCATTGGAACGGGTGTCGCATCAGTATGGGTTTCGGGATTGGAATGCGCTGCTGGCGGTCATTGGAAACGGTCCGCCTGTTGATTGGACACCTGATGATAAAATCAGTGGCAGCTATCTTTCGCAGCCCTTCGCGGGTCAGGTCGTTTTGTGTGAGACGCTGAAACCCGGATGGGTCCGACTGGAAATACAGTTGGACGCGGCTATTGATGTGGTCACATCATCGGAGTTTTCAAATCTGCGCAGGCGCATTCGTGGGGTTATAGGCCCCAAGGGGCATTCCAGCGAGCGCACCAGCGATGGTCAGCCGCATCTTCGGATTGATATGTGAAGTTAATCGTTCTGAATGGGGCGATTTGCGCAGCCAAAGCCGTGATTGCTAGGGCATGCGCAGCGCCCCATCCAGCCGAATGGTTGTGCCGTTCAGATAGTCGCATGTGATGATGAACTGCGCCAATGCGGCGAATTCGGCGGGTTCGCCCAGACGGGCAGGGTAGATGACATCGGCGGCGAGCCCGTCCATGACCTCTTGCCCGAGGCTTTCCAGCATCGGGGTCCGAAAGATGCCGGGGGCGATGGCCATCACCCGAATGCCGTTGCGGGCGAGGTCGCGCGCCATGGGCAATGACAGCCCGGCGATGCCGGCCTTTGAGGCCGCATAGGCGCTTTGTCCCTTTTGCCCGTCAAAGGCCGCCACAGAGGCGGTGTTGATGATCACCCCGCCGTCCTTCATCCGTGCCGCCGCGAGCCGTGCCACGTTGAAGGTGCCATTCAGGTTGATGCCGATTGTCCGGGTAAAGCTTGCCTGCGTATGTGGCCCGTCGCGCCCCAGCGTTTTTTCGGCGGTGGCGATCCCGGCGCAGTTGATCGCGGCATTCAGCCCACCCATTGCGTCAATTGCGTTGTCTAACCCTTTGGCAACGCTGTCTTCATCTGTCACATCGACCTGCGCGAAATAGGCGCCGATCTCTGCTGCATAGTCTGCGCCTTGTGGGTTCTGGTCGAAGATTGTCACCAGTGCCCCGGCCTTTATCAGGCTGGCAGCGGTGGCGGCCCCAAGGCCAGAGGCGCCACCGGTGACGATGGCGCGGGTTTTGCTGATGTCCATAATATGTCTTCCCTTTTGCGCGTAGCCTGCCGCAGCTACGCCGCAAAGGGAAGCCGTTTCAGAACCAGAGCGTGATGCCCAGATCGACGCCGCGCGCTTCGTAATCGCTGTGGCCGAGCCCATCCACGTAGAATTTGCCAGAGGTCGCCCATGTGTTGGCCCGGAAGAATTCGAAGCCCAGATCAAGCCGTCCACGCAGATCATCTGGCACTTCGTTGCCTGCTGCATCACCAAAGCCCAAAATGCCGCTTGTGCCGACGACGATGCTGCCCGCCGTTTCATTGACGGTGATCGGGATCAACACCGTGGTGCCGATGTTGGCCTGCCCATAGGACACCGTGCTGTCATCGGCGGTGTTCGATCCGAGCGTATAGCTGTCGAGTTGTTCTTCCAGCCAGCTAACGGCCAGATGCGGGATGATCAGCGTTTCGTTTTCGAGGTAATGTTCACCGGACACCCGCATCGCAGCGAGCCAGCGCGACCCGTCAACATCGTCCGCTCGGTCGCCGCCGCCAGCCACATCTGTGCTGGATTGCCCCGCCATGAGCCGCCCGTCGAGTGTCACACTTTGACCCGCCTTGATCCCATAGAAGCCTGCCATGTAGCCGGAGCTGTCAAAGCTGTTGCCATAGATGCCGTCCTGGTTGCTGAGATCCGCTTGCAGCATGAAGCCGAACGCGCCGGTGTCGCTTGCATAGAGATCCGTACCGATGGTCATGATCCCCAGCTCAAGATCCGCATCTTCGAATTCAGAGTTCCGTACCCCAAGCGAAATCCAGAGCGGGCCTGAAAATCCGGCTGTATCACCGGCGCCTGTGCCTTGCGTGGCCTGCAATGATCCGCTTGCGGCGGTCCGCCGGTTAAGTATCTCTGATTGTCCCGCGCCGAGCGATGCGGCCTGTGCCCCAAGGAAACACTGGGTGGAGTCGGGCAGCAGCGGGTCCTCTCTATTGGGTTCGACTTCGTCGCTACATTGTGCGGCTGCTTGTTGTGTAAGAAGTATAATGAAGGTGGTGCAGAGAATGCGTTTGATAAGATATGTCATGGTGCCCCCAATACTGAAAAACTGCGTCGTAAATCCGGTCAGCGTGTTACGCGGCACACGCCTGAGAAAGCCATCACTCGGCTTTCGCTATCGGCATTCTTGGCCTGAAATTGCAAAAAAGCAAATTTTTCGCGCGCAGCTTCTGTGAACAGCGATCATTCGCTTGTCGCGGCCGCAATCAAGCGCCCGCGCAGTGATCAGATTTCTTGTGCAGCGGCCTGTGCGATATCGCCCAGATTGGGTTGACCGTCCGGCCCGATCACAACAAAGGCTGCATCGTCCGACCGCCATGACACGAAATCAAAGCCGTTGAGCGACTGCGCCTTGAAATCCTGCGTTGCGGGCTGGTCGCTGCTGATCAGGCAAAGCGCAATAACTGCCCCTGTCGGATCGCGATACATCAGCTGTGCGACGGGTTTGCCCGCCGCCACGACAAGCCGTCCGCCTTCGAAAGTCAAGTCATAGGCCGTCAGATCGGGAATGGTGAAATTCGCTCCAACGGTGTTCCCAAGCCAGGTTTCAATATGGTCAGACTCACTTGCACCAACCTCGACCAGGTGCCGCCCTTGGCTGGCATAGATCGCATGATAGTCGGCGATATCGGTCAGCCAGCTGCGCGCCACCACGGTTGGTGCGGTCTGGTCTTTGACCAGATAACCACCGGCGCCACCCATGGCAAAGATGACAAGGCTGGCTGCCAATGTGCCCCATAGGGGCCGGGATGGTGAATTCGCAGGGGCGGGCGGGGCCGCGGCAGCGCTGGGATGCGCGTCAAGCGGTGTGTTCCGGATCTGCTGGGCGAGCGAAAACGGCACGGGGTCGGCAAGTTCAAGATCGAACTGTTCCAACGCCAGTGCGTCTGCTTCCATCAGTGCGTCGAGCTCTGCCTGCATTTCGGGTTCATTGGCCAGCCGTTCTTCGATTGCCTGCGCCTCTGTGGCGTCAAGCTCTCCGTCCAGATAGGCACTTAACTTCATCGACAATTCATTCATGGAGTTACAGCCTCCGCTTCGGTCAGACGTGCAACAAGAATTTTGCGTGCCCTGTGAATGCGACTCATTATTGTGCCAATCGGAATGCCGAGCAGTTCTGCTGCTTCCTTGTAACTGTAACCCTCTGCGCAAACAAGCAAGAGAGGTTGTGATAAATCGTCGGGCAGGGCGCTGACTTGGCCGCGCACCTGCTTGGCTGTCATCGCGTCATCGACGTTGCTTTCGGTCTGAAGCTCAGTTGCCTCTTCAGCGGGGATCTGACCTTCGCCCTGGCGCACTTTGCGCTTGCGTATTTCGCTGATCCAGAGATTGCGGATGACCCGGAACATCCAGCGGTCAAGCGGTTGGGCGGGATCGTAGTGGTGCCATTTTTGCAGCGCGGTCGTGCAGGCATCCTGTAGTAGATCGTCAGCATCGGGGCCTGACCGCGTAAGACTGATCGCAAAGCGCCGCAGTCGCGGCAATAGCCCGATCATATCGGTTTTAAATTGGTCCGGAGTGATGGTCATGCTTAACACTATTCTAAATTGTGACCCCGCGTAACCATGTACTTTTTTGACAGTGGGCGCAACGCAGGTTGCTGAAAATAACGGCGTAAATCCGCTGTGTGGCTCAAGTGTGCTGCTTGTGTGATGCAGCACTGTGTTGGATGAAAAAGCGATCATAACATTTTCCCGACATGAGTGTCGCGGTCACGATGGTCACCGCGCTTATCAGGTTTACGCGCAGGGAATGCAGTTTATTCGATGTTCGCTAATTTTTGGCTGCCTTGACCTGATCCCAGAGCGCGTCCATTTCGGCGAGGTCGCTTTGTGCGGGGGACTTGCCTATATCTTGCAGGGCATCTTCGACCGCTGAAAAACGGCGGGTGAATTTTGCGTTTGCGGCGCGCAATGCCTCTTCCGGGTCAATGTTCAGATGCCGCCCCAGATTAGCCATCACGAAGAGCAGATCGCCGAATTCTTCATTCACTTCGGTTTGCGTCAGCGTGTCACGGGCTTCGACCAGCTCGGCCGCCTCTTCGACGATCTTGTTGAGCACTTGCGTCGTGTCTGGCCAGTCAAAACCGACTCTGGCGGCACGGTTTTGTAATTTGACCGCCCGCATCAGCGCGGGCAGGCCGATGGCGACCCCGTCCAGTGTTCGGGTCTGTTTCTTGCCTGCTCGTTCCGCTGCCTTGATTTTTTCCCAGTCGGCGGTTTGCTGTTCGGCTGATTTGTCGCGGGATTCATCGCCAAACACATGCGGGTGCCGGGCGACCATTTTGTCGGATATGTTGCGGACCACGCTGTCAAAGGTGAAATACCCGGCCTCTGACCCCATTTGGGTGTGGTAAACGGTTTGCAACAGCAGATCGCCTAACTCGCCCTCTAGCTCGGCCCAGTCGTTGCGGGCGATGGCATCGGCGACCTCATAGGCTTCTTCGATAGTGTAGGGGGCGATGCTGTCGAAATCTTGTTCGATGTCCCACGGGCAGCCGGTGTCCGGGTCACGCAAGCGGCGCATAATTTCCAATAGGCGCGGCATGCCGCCTTTTGGGTCGTGGATCAGTTTGTCATCTGGCATTTGGCCCCCGGTGTTGCTGGGTCCACGCTATGTAAACAACGCGGCCGCGCCAAGGGTGCATCACGCTTGGCGCGGCTTCATTTCAAAAACGAAACGATGCGCGGACTGCGATTGTGTCAAGCGTGACCTCTGCAGTTTCGCCGTCTTGTTCGATTTCAAGCCGACGTGCCAGATATTCAGCACCCACAGAAAACTGATCGTTGATCAGGTAATCCGCACCAAAACCAAGACTGAATCCGTCTGTGGTTAAAGTTAAATCGGTGCCATCTGGGCGCAGTTCGACCTGCGACAGGCCTGCAGTGCCGTAGACCAGCGCAGGGCCTAAATTATAACCTGCGCGGGCCTTGATGTCGGAAAAAGTTGCGTCAGCGGTTTGGGTCTCGGACCCTGCTTGGGACTCGAGTTGCGCTGCGGGCGAAAATGCGACCTCTCCGCCAAAGACAAAATCGCCCTGCTGGATCTGATAGCCCGCGAGACCTTCAAAAATGGCGTCGCTTTCAATTGTTGCAACGAAGTCGCCATTGACCGACTCTCCGTTTGTTAATGTACCCAGCGACAGCCCGGCATAGCCGCCGGTCCAATCGGCGAAGGCGGCGCCGGGTGCCACGGCAGTTGCGCAGATCAGCAGTGATTTCAGTGTCGGGATCATATTCTGTATCTCCTGTTTGTCGATTTTCAAAGCGCGCTGTGTGCGGCTTTCGGAGGGATACGGATGAGGAGGCTAAATTATTCTGGTGTTTGAATTTTTTTGACAAAGCCGCGCCCCAATGGCCCGGCTTTGTCGATACTTTGCACGGTCAGAATTTGTACGCAGCGCGCAGGGTTACTGTGTCCAGGTTAATTTCTACCTCTTCACCTTCAAATTTACCGCTGGTGCGGCGCGCGATATACTCGGCCCCGATCAGAAACTGCTGGGTGAATTTATAATCAGCCCCGACGCCGAAGTTAATGCCGGTGAAGGCAAGTGGCAGACCGCTGAATGTAGCATCCAGTTTTGTCGGCCCTGCGGCGCCATACAGCATAAAATTGTTGATCGCATAGCCAGCGCGTCCCTTGAAATCGAGAGGTTCAAGATTGATGCGGTCGAGGTTTTCATTTCCAAAGTTGTCGGCTCGCGAGAAGGTGATTTCACCGCCGAAAACGTAGTTTCCATATTGGACCTGATAGCCGCCAAACATGGAAAAAGCTTCATCCCCTTCAAGCTCAAACGATTCTGTGTTTGATCCTGGTGCTACTTCGCTGTCGGTCGCGGTGCCGACGCCCAGACCCACATAGCCGCCGGACCAATCGGCGAAGGCGGTGCCGGGTGCGGTGACGATTGCGTAGATCAGCAGTGATTTCAGTGATGGGGTCATCTTTCAGATTTCCTGTCTTGTCGATTTTCAAAGCGCGTTGTTTGCGATTATCTGGGAGGTGCGGATTAGGGAGCTAACTTTTTGGGAGGTTTGGCGTCCGGTGCCACAGCCACGCCAAACGGTTGCCGTTTATCAACGCTCCTTACCTTCAGAATTTATAGGCAGCGCGCAGGGTTATTGTGTCTAGATCGATCTCTAGCTCTTGATCCTGAACTTTATTACCGGTGCGGCGCGCGAGGTATTCTGCCCCGATCAGAAACTGATCGTAGAACATGTATTCGGCTCCGATGCCGACATTGAAACCATTGAGGGCCAATATCGCGCCAGAGGCTCTCATATCTATTTGTGTTGGTCCTGCGACACCATAGAGCAGAAAATCGTTGATCGCATAACCAGCGCGCGCTTTGAAATCCAGAAATTCAAGATCGGGCTTGCCGATACCCTCAGTTCTAAAATCATCGGCTTGTGACAATGCGATTTCACCACCGAAAACGTAGTTTCCCTGTTGCACTTGATAGCCGCCAAATACGGAAAAAGCTTCGTCTCTTTCGAGCGGGAAAGTTTCCACGTCCGACGCTGCTTTTTGACGGATTTCGGCTTCGGTCGATACGACTGCGCTCAGACCCACGTAGCCGCCTGTCCAATCGGCGAAGGCGGTGCCAGGTGCGATGACGATTGCGCAGATCAGCAGTGATTTCAGTGGTAGGGGCATGTTTCGGGCTTCCTGTTTTTTCGATATCTAAAGCGCGCTGTTCGCTGCTCTCGAAGGGCATACGGATGAGTGAGCTAAATTATTCTGGGAATTAGTATTTTTATAGCCGCGCCAGTATTGGCGCGGCTTTGAAGCGCTGTCAGAAGTTGTACGCTGCACGCAGGGTCATCGTATCTGCGTCGACGTCCACGTCAGCATCGCTGAAAGCTTCTGACATTGTGCGTGTCAGATACTCGCCGCTAATCGCAAAGTTGTCAGCGATTTTATACCCAAGCCCGGCACCGATACCAAAGCCCGACGCATTGACATCATTGAAGCCGATAATGTTGATCTCGCTCGTTTCGCTTGAAAGGCTGAGCAACCCATAGACTGCGAGATTGTTGGTTGCATACCCAGCGGAGAACTTGAGATCGAACAGATGTTCAACTGTAACCTCGTCGTCGCCAAATTGTGCGTCTGGCGTTACGAGGAAATTCGCTTCTAAGCCAAATAGGAAATTGTTTCGTTGAGCGTGAAAGCCGATGAAAGCGCCAAGTGCATCGCTGTCATCCAAATCAGCACTGCCTTCAAGAGCTCCCGTGCTTTCAAAAGTCATATTGGAGGCTTGTCCAAATGAACCACCAGCATACAAGCCGTTCCAGTCGGCAAGGGATGCGGTGGGTAGCAATGCGGCGCAGGTGAGTGTGAGAAGATCGATGCGTGCCATTCTAAGTTAATCCTGTCTTTATGAGTGGTTAAGGACAACATGCATTTACGGTCCGCTGATGTGTCAGGCGACAAGCAGAATGTGGCTTTTCTTAGATGTGTCGTGCACGTCACAAAGGCATCAGCATGTTGCTGGATTGCGCAGGGGTAATCCGCTTGCTTTGCGTCATCCGCACCTGCATTCTGCGCCACAGGTCGGGATGTGCCGGGCCGCTATTTTGGTCTAAAGGAACACCCATGCCCGTTATCAACCGTATTGCCGATTATGCCACCGATATGACTGGCTGGCGCAAGCATTTGCATACGCATCCCGAATTGCAGTTCGACTGCCATCAGACCGCTGCTTTTGTAGCGGAGCGCCTGCGTGAATTCGGGGTGGATGAGATCTATGACGGCATCGCGACGAGCGGTGTTGTAGCGCTGATCAATGGCCGCGGCGCGGGGCCTACGATTGGCTTGCGCGCTGATATGGATGCGCTGGCGATGGACGAAATGACGGGGCTGGAGCATGCCTCTGCCACGCCGGGCCGTATGCATGCTTGCGGTCATGATGGCCATACAACCATGCTGTTGGGTGCCGCGAAATATCTGGCCGAGACCCGCAATTTTGCGGGCCGTGTCGCGCTGATCTTTCAGCCTGCGGAAGAGGGTGGCGGTGGCGCCGGTGTGATGGTGCAAGAGGGCGTGCTTGACCGGTTCAATATTGACGAGGTCTATGCGCTGCACAACACGCCCGGTCGGCCTGTGGGTGCGTTTTATACCACGCCGGGCCCGATCATGGCCGCCGTCGATACGTTCCATATTCATATCAAAGGGCAGGGCGGTCACGGGGCGATGCCGCATGATACGGCTGATCCGATTGTCGCGGCTGTGGGGATGGTGAATGCCATTCAGACAATTGTCAGCCGGAACCATTATGCGCAGGATGATCTGGTTGTCTCTGTCACCCAGATTCATACCGGGTCGGCTGATAATGTGATCCCGGAAACCGCCTATATCAACGGCACTGTCCGCACCTTTAAGCCTGAGGTTCAAGAAATGGTCATGGCCCGGATGAAGGCAATCGTGGACGGGCAGGCGGCGGCATATGGTGTCACCGCCGAGTTGGATTATGAGGTTGGTTATCCCGCCACGGTCAATAACCCCGATAAAACAGTCTTTGCCGCATCCGTCGCGCGTGAGGTGTCGCCGAATGTCGAAGACAATGCCAACCGGGAAATGGGGGCAGAGGATTTTGCCTATATGCTGGAAAAGCGTCCCGGTGCGTATTTGTTTGTCGGCAATGGCGACACCGCTGGTCTGCACCATCCGGAATATGATTTCGATGATACGGTCGCCCCTTACGGCGCGTCGTTCTTTGCCCGGCTGGTCGAACGGGCGCTGCCCGCAGGTTGATCACATGAAAGGAGCCTACCGATGGCGCTTGAAGATGCAAAGGGGCAGTCGGATCTGGCCTTTACCCGCAATGATCGGCGTGGTCTGGCTTATGAAAATGCCTTTGGCGGGGCGGTGTCTTTTTTGCGCCGCTGCTATACCAAAGATCTGACGGGCGTTGATCTGGTGGTTACCGGTGTGCCCTTTGATCAGGCGGTCACCCATCGCCCCGGCACCCGGTTCGGTCCGCGTGCGATCCGCGAAGCCTCTGCCCTGCAACCCTATGATCCGCCTTATGGCTGGGACGGGTTCGATCCATTGTCGGAATTTGCGATTGTCGACTATGGCGATGTGCCTTTCGATTATGCCCATGTACCCGGTGTCCCTGCGGCGGTGCAGGCGCATATCGCGGGTATTCTGGCCGCCGGGCCGGGCACGGTGACGCTGGGCGGCGATCATTTCATCACCCTGCCGATCCTGCGCGCCTATGCGGAAAAATTTGGCCCGCTGTCGGTGATCCAGTTTGATGCCCATTCAGACCTTTGGGCTGATGATGACATGGAGCGGATCGACCATGGCACATTCATGTATAAGGCCGTGAAGCTGGGGCTGGTGGATGTGACCCGGTCGGTTCAGGTCGGTATCCGCACTGAATGTGATGATTATCTAGGCATGCCTTATATCGACGCGCGCAGCTGTCATGAACAGGGTGCAGCCCATGTAGCCGCCCGGGTGAAAGAGATCGTGGGTGATCATCCCGCCTATCTCACCTTTGATATTGATGCGCTGGACCCGGCCTTTGCCCCCGGCACCGGCACGCCGGTATGGGGGGGCTTGGCGTCTTGGCAGGCGGCGGCGATCCTGCGTGATCTGGCCGGGATCAATATGGTTGGCGGTGATGTGGTCGAGGTGTCACCGCCTTATGACACGACCGGTGCCACAGCGATTGCCGGGGCACATGTCGCGATGGAGCTGTGCTGTCTTGCGCTCTGGAATAAAAGAAAAAAATGATGCCAAACCAGCCGTAATTTGGCGCAGTATTCGGGGCCGTAGACATCGCAGGGGCCAATCTGATGTGCGAAATGCTGACGATCCTGCCGGGGCCCCCTTATCGCTAGGGCGGGGATTGGGGGGCGCTGCCCCCTTGCCCGTTCCGGGCAATTCCCCCGGGATATTGTTAGCCAGAAGAAGATCAGTCTTCTTTGAAAACGTCGTATTTGCTGCCATCATGGCTTTGTTCGGTCGCGATCTGGCTGATTGCCGTTTTGGATTTGATCACTGCGGCGCTGAGCACGCTGATCACAAAGCGGGGTGCATTTACGAAATCATCAAACCGATTTGATGACTTTGCAGGGGACCAGAGCACAAGCGGCGGGTCGAGCAAGACACTGGCAAAGCTGTTGGCGACGATGGCCACAGGCCCAGTGTCGGATTGGGCCGTCACGACGGTGACACCCGTCACGAAAGCCGTAAGCGCGCCGCGAAAGCTGTCGGCATCCGTTTCGGGGTCAAAACTGGCGATGGTGCCTGCATCAATAATGGGACACCGTGGCCCAGTGTAGCAGTATAAAGTTCGAACCATGTTTGCCGGTCTATGTCGACTTTGAATGTGTCGAACAATAGGCTAATTCTATTGAGGTTATTGGCGCCCATAACTGGCATAACATTGGCTGGATGCGGTTTTTCGCGAGATATGGCCGCAGCGGCGGCGGCTCTGACGCTTTGTGCTGCTCTTTGGGGCAACCTGATGCTGGATTGCACGCAGCACAGGTATTGATCATCGCCGGATCGCGGTTATGGTGACCAGACGATCTTTGTCGGCAGGATCGACCAAGAGACCAAAACCGGGGGGCGTGGTCTACCACATCTGATATGACGTCCTGCTCTGCAGGAACGGGAGGTGATCCCCACCGTGGCGGGTCTGTCCTGACATAAAACTCAACGTTTCTAATCACGAGGGAGAATGTGATGTTCGCTAAACTGAAATTTGCCGCAGCGGGGGCGGTTGCCGCCACGATGATGGCACCTGCGGCGATGGCCGAGGAATTCATTACTATCGGCACAGGCGGTGTAACCGGGGTTTATTATCCAACAGGTGGCGCGATCTGCCGTCTGGTGAACAAAGGTCGCCGTGACCACGGTGTACGCTGTTCGGTCGAGTCCACAGGTGGTTCAGTCTATAACATCAACACCATCCGCGAGGGCGAGCTGGAATTTGGTGTGGCCCAGTCCGACTGGCAGTACCATGCTTATAACGGCACATCGCAGTTCGAAGAGGCGGGTCCTTTTGAAGGTCTGCGCGCTGTCTTCTCGGTGCATGCGGAGCCGTTTACGGTTGTGGCCCGCGCCGATTCAGGCATTGCCACTTTTGCGGACCTGCAAGGTAAGCGGGTAAATATCGGCAACCCCGGTTCCGGACAGCGCGGCACAATGGAAGTGCTGATGGAAGCTATGGGCTGGACCACGGATGATTTCGCCTTGGCCACAGAGCTGAAAGCGGCGGAACAATCCGCAGCGCTTTGCGATAATCAGATTGATGCGATGGTCTATACAGTGGGTCACCCGTCCGGGTCGATCCAAGAGGCCACAACCGCCTGTGATTCTGTGCTGGTTGAAGTATCCGGCGATGTGGTTGATCAGCTGGTCGCAGACAACCCGTTCTATCGGACAGCCACCATCCCGGGCGGCATGTATCGCGGCAATGACGAAGACACGCTGACATTTGGTGTCGGTGCGACTTTTGTCAGCTCTGACGCGGTGTCTGAGGACGTGGTTTATACGCTGGTCAAAGGCGTGTTCGAAAACTTCGGTGATTTCACGGGCTTGCATCCTGCCTTTGCCAACCTTGACCCATCAGAGATGGCCTCTGCCGGGTTGTCTGCACCGCTTCATGCGGGTGCGGAAAAGTATTTCCGCGAAGCCGGCCTGATCGAATAAGCTCGTTGCAAGATGCGATGTCCGGGGGCGGTGCGCTGCCCCCGGAGACGATAAGAAAACCTGCCGGGAACCGGTGACAGGGGGACAGAATGGCCGATCTGGAAAAGCGCGCGTTAAGCGAGCAAGAGCTGCAAGAGCTGGTTGCGGCGAGTGATAGCGGTGCCCGTAGCCCGACCGGTATGGTGGGGCTTGCAATTGCGGCGACGGCGCTGATTTGGTCGGTGTTTCAGGTGCTTTTGGCGTCGCCCATCGCCCCTTATGTTCTGCCCGGCGACTTGATTAACAACTCTCGTCAAATTCACCTCGCCTTTGCGATATTCCTGTCAGCGATGGCCTACCCGCTGTTCAAATCCAGCCCCCGTGATTGGGTGCCGTGGTATGATTGGGTTTTGGGGATCGGTGGTGCTTTCCTCGCGCTATATGGTTATTTTTTCTACGAAAAAATCGTGAGCAATGGCGGGTTGGCTGATGCGACTGACGCTTATTTCGCGCTCGCCGGTTTGATCTTTTTGTTTATCGCGGCATATCGCACACTTGGCCCTGTTATGGTGGCGCTGGCCATTGTGTTCATGGCGTATGTCTTTTTTGGCGCGTCCGAATTGGTGCCGGATCAGATCCGTTGGGCTGGGGCATCGTTGCGCAAGGCGATGAGCCACATGTGGATCACCTCCGAGGGTGTGTTCGGCATTGCCTTGGGTGTATCGACCCGATTTGTCTTTCTTTTCGTGCTATTCGGTGCGTTGTTGGACAAGGCAGGCGCGGGCAATTATTTCATCAAGATGGCCTTTGGCGCACTGGGACACTTGCGGGGCGGCCCGGCCAAGGCGGCTGTTGTTGGATCGGCTGCTACAGGCCTGATTTCGGGGTCTTCTATCGCGAATGTCGTTACAACCGGCACGTTTACGATCCCCTTGATGAAGCGCGTCGGGTTCAGCGCCGAAAAGGCGGGTGCTGTCGAGGTCGCGTCATCGGTTAACGGGCAGATCATGCCGCCAGTGATGGGTGCCGCGGCCTTTTTGATGGTTGAATATGTCGGCATTTCCTATGTTGAGGTTATCACCCACGCCTTTCTGCCGGCGATTATTTCCTACATCGCGCTGGTTTACATCGTGCACCTTGAAGCGGTGAAAACCCGTATGCCGACAATCGGGAACAGGACGGTGAACCTGCTGAACACGGTGCTGGGCATGTTTGGGTTTTTCGCGGGCTTCGCGATCCTGTGCTATGCCACCCAATATCCGGTGGGCTGGATTACCGGATTGTTCCCGGAAGGCTCTGGCTGGATTCTATCGGCGCTGCTGGCAGTGGTTTATGTCGGGCTGGTCTATCTTGCTGCTCAAGCGCCGGATCTGGAGCCTGACGATCCCAACGCCGATGTGGTCGAACTGCCTGATATTTCCAAGATCTACAAATCCGGCCTATATTACCTGCTGCCGATCATCGTGTTGGTCTACTTTTTGATGATCGAGCGGAAATCGCCGGGGTTGTCGGCCTTTTGGGCGTCCTTTCTGCTGTTTGGTATCCTGCTGACCCAAAAGACGCTGAAGGCGATTTTCCGGGGTGAGCAAAACCCGATGGGGCGTTTGCGTGACGGGCTGATTGATCTGATTGCGGGTATGATCGACGGGGCGCGTAATATGATCGGTATTGGCCTTGCCACCGCAACGGCGGGGATCATCGTCGGTACTGTTTCCCTGACTGGGATCGGACAGGTGATGGCGGCCTTCGTGGAATTCCTGTCGGGCGGCAACCTGATCTTGATGCTGATTTTTGTGGCCATCCTGTCGCTGATCCTTGGGATGGGGCTGCCCACCACGGCGAATTATATCGTGGTGTCGTCATTGATGGTGTCGGTTGTCGTGGAGCTGGGTGCGCAATCGGGGCTGATCGTGCCACTGATCGCGGTGCATCTGTTTGTGTTCTACTTCGGGATCATGGCCGATGTGACGCCCCCTGTTGGGCTGGCGAGCTTTGCGGCGGCGGCGGTGTCGGGTGGTGACGCGATCCGTACCGGCTTTATCGCGTTTTTCTATAGCCTGCGCACGGTGGCCCTGCCGTTTGTGTTCATCTTTAACACCGATCTTTTGCTGATTGATGTGACGCTAACGCAGGGGATTATTGTGTTCATCGTCTCGACCATCGGGATACTGGTCTTTACCGCAGGCACGATGGGCTGGTTTCTGACCCGCAGCCGTATTTGGGAAACAGCCGCCCTGTTGCTGATCGCCTTTGCGCTGTTCCGGCCCGGATTTTTCATGAACCAGATCCAGCCGCCCTTCAATGACATCGCACCCGCTGCATTCAGCGAGGCGGTTGGTGATGCCGCCCCGGGCAGCAACCTGCGTGTGATCGTTTCTGGCCCTGATTTAGACACGCTTGAAATGAAGGATGTGACGGTACAAGTGAATGTACCGGATGCAGAGGGAGCAACAGCCCGGCTGGACGAGCTGGGCTTTATCCTGATGCCAGATGGCGATGTGATGCGTCTGGATGAGCCGATGTTTGGCACTGATTTGGGCGATACGCTGTCATCGTTTGATTTTTACGCGGATGACGCTGTCCAGATATCCGCGGTGCAGACAGCGGCAGATCAGCTACCTAAGGAGCTGGTCTTTATCCCGGCATTGCTGTTGCTGGCGCTGATTGCGTTCCTGCAGCACCGTCGCGCTGAACCTATCCTGGAAGGAGAATTGGCATGAGCAAAACGATCCTATGTGCCGTTGATATCAACCGCCCCGAGGAAGAGCGTTATGTGCTGGAACGTGCCAAAGCTCTGGCCGAACTGGACGGCGCGCAGCTGGATGTGATTACAGTTGTTCCGGACTTCGGGGCAACGGTGGTAGGCGCTTACTTCAAGGACCATCATGTCCAGACCGCCAAGGATACCGCATCGGCCACGCTGCTGTCCTTTGCGAAATCGGTGCTGGGTACAGAGATGAACAAGACAGCCCGGCACATTATCGCGGTCGGTCGCATCTATGAAGAGGTGCTGAAGACCGCTCGTCTGTCAGAGGCGGATCTGATCGTTCTGGGTGCCAAAACACCTGACTTGAGTGATTACCTGCTTGGCCCGAACGCGGCCCGCGTGGTCCGCCATGCGAGCTGTTCGGTCTATGTCGTTAGGCAGTAACCTTTGACCGGGCACTAAGCGCCCAATCATTCCTCATGCGGCGTTTGCTGTGCTTGCTCTGGCGGATCATCATAAGGCGACCAGCCGAATTCACCTGCGGTTTTTGGCAGATCGTTTTGTTTGATGTTGCGCACCATGTAAGCTTTGGCGATGAAATTCGCCGTCAGCGGGGCAGTCAGGAACAAGAACAGTGCGATCAGCGGTTCGTGTACGGATAGGTGCCCGGTTTTCGCCAGAAAATACAGCATCGACGCGATCAGCACACCGCCTACACCCAGTGTCGTGGCTTTGGTCGGTGCGTGAAGCCGCTGCATGCTGTCTTGCAGTTTGACCAGCCCATAGGAGCCGACCAGCCCGAAGACGCCGCTGATAATTAGGGCTAAGGCGATGAGAATTTCAAAGATCACATGCATCGCTTACCTCATTCAATGATGTCGCCGCGCAGCACAAAGCGGCAATAGGCGACGGTTGAGACGAAACCGACCATGGCGACCAGCATCGCGGCCTCAAAATAGATCGCCGTGCCTTGCCAGACCCCGTAGAGCACCAGCAGAGCGATCATGTTGATCACCATCGTATCAAGCGCAAGGATGCGGTCTGCCGTGTCGGGCCCTGTGGCCATCCGCCAGAGATTGAGCAGCAGGCCAAGCCCGTAGCATGTTGCGGTGAACATGAGCGCGGCTTCGATCATTGGAAAATCTCCTTCAGTCGCGTTTCGTAGCGTGACTTGATCTCGTCCCGCACGGCGTCGGGATCATCCGTGTGCAGGCAATGCACCAGGATACAGCTGGCATCTGCGGCAAGGGACGCGGATACGGTGCCGGGGGTCAATGTGATCGTACCTGCCAGCACAGTGATGGCTTCGGCAGAGGTCAGTTCCAGCGGGATGGCGACCCAGCGGGACCGGATATCCGCGTTTCGTTTGAACAGGATGATCAGCGCGACCTGAATATTGGCGACGATGATATCCCATAGGACGATCACCGTGTAGCTGACCAGCTTGAGCGGGCGTTTTATTGTGGGTCTGTCCGGCCAATAGGGGGCGGTGATCATCGGCACGGTGATTCCGATCACAAGCCCGAGCAGCAGGTTGCCAAGCGTGAATGTATTCACCAGCCCCAGCCAGAACACGGTGAGCGTCAGGCTAAGCAGCGGGTGGGGGATGAGGCGCAGAAGCATCTATCAGCCCTCCTGATCTGGGGTGAGGACGGCTGCGATATATCCCGCCCGGTCAAACAGTTGGTCCGACGTCGCCTGTAAGTAAGAAGAGACCGGCCCGGCAAAGATCGCCAATGCGGCAAGGGTCGCAAGCCCGATCATCGCGGGCGCGATCTGGCCAAAGCTGGCGGGTGGGTGTGCCGGTTCGGGGTCGGCCTCTTCCGGGACCTCGGCGGGGGCAATGGCGGTGGATTTCCAGAACAGGATACTGCCGGCGCGGGCAAAGCCGACGATGGTCAGAAGTGACCCCAGCAGAATTGCGGTCCAGGCCCAGCCGATGAGTGCGGGATCGCGTAGAGCGTTCAGGACCAGCAGTTTGCCCAGAAACCCGCTGAGCGGTGGCATTCCCGCCATGGCAATGGCCGCACCGAAGAAAACTGCGGCAAACAATCCGTTCTGTCCGGTCGCCTGCATCGCGACCAGCCGATCATCGCCCCGGCGTTGCTGCACCAGATCGGCGATCAGGAACAGGGTGGCGGCGGCGAAGGTGGAATGCACCAGATAGTAAAGCGCAGCCGACGTCGCCAGCGGTGAAAAGGCCGCGACGGCGACAAACAGTGTCCCCATCGACCCGACCACCGAAAAGGCAATCAGCGGCATCAGGCGCTTGGCCCCCAGCACACCAAAAGCCCCGATGGCGATGGTCACGATGGCGGCAGGAAAGAGCCATGTCTCAGGCAGCCCCTGGGTGCTGGGTATGCCCGGCCCGAAGGCGATAGTATGCACCCGGATGATGGCGTAGGCTCCGACCTTGGTCATGATCGCAAACAGCGCGGCCACCGGGGCAGGGGCGTTCGCATAGGTGATGGGCAGCCAGAATTGCACCGGAAACAGCGCCGCCTTGAGTGCAAAGACGATCATCAGCAGCATGGCAGCGACGCGAACCAATGCGGCCTCTTCCGCTGGAATTTCGGTCAAGCGTGCGCCCAGATCGGCGATGTTCAGAGTGCCTGTGCTGGCATAAAGCGTGCCAAGCGCGAAAAGGAACAAGGTCGATCCGGCAAGGTTCATCACCACATATTGCAGCCCGGCCTGTATCCGCTCGCGCCCGCCAGCGTGGATCATCAGCCCGTAAGAGGCGATCAGCAGCACTTCGAAAAAGACGAAAAGGTTGAAGATGTCGCCGGTCAGGAACGCGCCGCAGATGCCCATCAGCTGGAACTGGAACAGCGCGTGGAAATGCCGCCCGCGTGCGTCCCAGCCGGTGGCGATGGCGTGGCTCAGCACGATCAACGCCAGCACAGCGGTCAGCAGTACCATCAGCGCCGACAGACGGTCCAGCACAAGCACAATCCCAAACGGCGCGGACCAGTCGCCCAGCCGGTAGGTATGAATATCGCCGTCTGTGGTCAGCGCGGCAAGCCCGATGGCAACCGCCAACAGGGCCACCGTGCCGAAGACAGAGGCAATGCGCGCAAGGGTGATATCATGGCGCATCACAAAGCTGATGATCGGCGCCAATATCGCGGGCAGGATGACGGGAGCAATAATCCAGTGCATCATGATGCAGCATCCTTTGGCGTGTCGACATCATCATGTGTTTCGGTGATGTTGATACTGTCGTCCTCGGCTTCCAGAAACGCGGCAAGCCCGATCATCACCAACACGGCCGTCATCCCGAAAGAGATCACGATGGCGGTCAGGACCAATGCCTGCGGGAGCGGGTCGGTATAGCTTGCCTCGCCATATTTCGACAGGATCGGGGCCATGTTGATTGCCAGCCGACCACTTGCGAACAAAAAGACATTCACGGCGTAAGACAATAAGGCCAGACCAAGGATGACCGGAAATGTTCTGAGCCGCAGCATCAGGTAGACCCCGCCTGCTGTCAGCACGCCGACCGCGCTTGCGACGATCAATTCCATATCAGCCCTCCACCGTTTTATTGTTATTATCCGTGACCCGGTTGGCGGGGTCGTAATCCATCGGTTCCATATTCACCGTCTCACCGGCATAGCGTGCGATCCGTGACAGGCTGTAAAGCATCAGCATGACGGCCCCCAGCACGGTCAGGAACACACCAAGATCAAAGGCCATTGCGGTGGCAAGCTCGAATTCCTCGATCGGGGGCAGATGGATATAGGTGAAGCCGCTGGTCAGGAATGGGAGCCCCATCAGCCAGGCGCCCAGACCGGTCATCCCGGCAATGATGATGCCGATACCGATCATCGTGTGGTATTCGATCCGCTGTCGCGCCTGTGTCCATGCAAAGCCAGAGGCCATATATTGCATCAACAAGCCGATGGCGATGATCAGCCCCGCGACAAAGCCGCCGCCCGGCTGGTTATGCCCCCGCAGGAAGATGTAGATCCCGACCACTGCAGCGATTGGCAGCAGCAGCCGTGTGACCACCACCATCATCAGCGGGTGCCGGTCGCGGGACCGGTCTTGTGAATAGTCTGTGTTGCGCAACCGCCGCGCGGCAGGCCCGTCCAGCAAGGCGTGCATCAGCGCGTAGATCACCAGACCGGCGATCCCCAGCACGATAATTTCCCCATAGGTGTCATAGCCTCGGAAATCGACGAGGATCACGTTGACCACATTGGTGCCGCCGCCGCCTTCGTAGCTGTTGGCCAGATGGTAGGCGGAAATCGTATCCACATCACGCAGCAGAAACGCATAGGCCAGCCCACCCACGCCCAGACCTGCCGTAATCGCAATCACCCCGTCACGCATCCGCAGCCAGAGCGGGCTTTCCGTTGGTGTGGTCTTGGGCAGGAAATGAAGTGCAAGCAGCAGCAGCATGATCGTGACCGTCTCAACAGAAATCTGCGTCAGCGCGAGGTCAGGCGCAGAGAGGTAGACAAACCCAGCCGACATGGTCAGCCCGATGATCCCGATGATGATCAGTGCCCGAAAGCGATCACGATGGCTGAAAACCAAGGCCAGTGTGGCCACAACAAGCATGAACCAGCCCACGCCGATAACGGGCGGCACCGGCAGGAGCTCGCGGGTTGGCGCGCCCAGTCCGCTGCCAGAAAACGCGATTGCGCCGAACAGTACAGAGGTGGTGACAAAGATCGCCAGATAGCGGCTGATTGATCCTGAATGGGTTACTGTGGTGATCCAACCGGACAAGGCGACCATGGCGGCCATCAGCTTGTCAAAGATCCGCTTTGCTTCGGGTCTTGGGGCCGCGATCCACGCCCGGTCAAGCGGCGCATGGAGCAATAGCAGGATCGCACCACCGATTATCGCGATCACAGACATATACAAGGCGGGTGTCAGCCCGTGCCAGATTTTCAGATGCGGATGTAGGTCGCCGCCGGTGACGGCGTTAGCCGCGGCGGTTACGATGCCTTCGGCCAGAAACGGCATTATCCCGATCAGAACCACCAGCACCGCTAGCAGGGCAGGGGCGGCCCACATGCCGAACGGCGGGTCATGTGGTTTGGCCGGGTAATCGTCGCGCACCGGCCCAAAGAACACATGCGAGATGAAGCGGAAGGAATAAGCGACGGACAGCAGCGCGCCAATGGTGGCAAAGACGGGCACCAACCAGTGGTTGTGCCACCATTCGGTATGGGCGGCTTCTTCCAGCATCAACTCTTTGGACAGGAACCCGTTGAACAGTGGGATGCCAGCCATCGACAGCGCCGAGATTGTGCCAATGACAAAGGTCACAGGCATCAGTTTGCGCAACCCGCCCAACTGCTTGATATCGCGCGTATGGGCTTCGTGGTCGATGATGCCTGCGGTCATAAAGAGCGTGGCCTTGAAGGTCAGATGGTTGATGATGTGGAACACTGCCGCAATCGTTGCGGCCTCTGTCCCGAAGCCCAGCAGCATAGTCAGCAGACCCAGATGGCTGACAGTCGAAAAGGCGAGCAGCGCTTTCAAGTCATCTTTGAACAATGCGATCAGCGCACCCAGCACCATTGTGATCAGCCCGGTGGTGGCAACGATATAGAACCACGCATCTGTGCCCGCCAATGCAGGCCACATCCGCGCCATCAGGAAGATACCGGCTTTTACCATAGTGGCAGAGTGCAGATAGGCCGAAACCGGTGTGGGGGCGGCCATCGCGTGCGGCAGCCAGAAGTGAAACGGAAACTGTGCCGATTTGGTGAAGGCGCCTAGCAAAATCAGGATCAGCGCGGGCAGATACCAGTTGTTCGCCTTGATCAGATCACCTGCTTGCAGGATATCAGTCAGATTATAGCTGCCAACGATATTGCCAAGAATCAGCATGCCGCCAATCATCGCCAGCCCGCCGGAGCCGGTAACAGCCAGCGCCATGCGCGCGCCCTGCCGCCCCTCTGGCAGGTGCTTCCAATAACCGATCAGCAGGAAGGAAGAGAGCGAGGTTAGCTCCCAGAAAATCAGCAAAAGCAGAATGTTGTCAGAAATCACGATGCCCAGCATCGCGCCCTGAAACAGCAGCAGATAGGTAAAGAATTGCCCCATCGGGTCATCGCCCGACAGGTAAAAGCGTGCGTAGAGCGTGATCAGTAGGCCGACGCCTGTGATCATACAGGCAAAAAGCAGACCAAGCCCATCAAGGAAGAAAGATACCGACAGGCCCAATTGCGGCAGCCAGGCGATCTCTGCCTGGATCACCTCGCCCGACAGCACGCGGGGGGCGAGGGTCAGCAGCATGATCAGGGCAAGTGCGGTGGGGATGGCGGTGAAACTGGCGCAGGCCGTCCGTCCGGCGCGAATCATGACCCCCGGCAGCAATGCTCCGATGAACGGCAGTATCGCGATCACGAAGAGAAAGTTGCCGCCTGCGCTCATGTGACTGTCCCCGGTAACCCTAGTTCTTTGACGTGTGGATATCGGGGGAAGATCATGTTGTAAAATGTGAACTTTCGACAGGCGGCCAAAGAACGCAGTTTGTGGTGATTTATCCAGCGATGCAGGCAGGCATATGCGCGCAATACCTGCCGCGACGCAGATTTTAGTGTCGCGTTACAATTAAGTACAGATCACGCTATGATCGCAGACGCCACGATCGACAAAAAAAGGCGCCCAGAGGCACCTTTGTCAGTTTAGCCGCGCCACGTCCGCACAGGGCCACAGTCCATGTGGACGAAGTTTGAGCCCGAATATTTTCCGACACCGCCTGCACGGCAGGCCTGCGCGGCATTTGCCATCTGCGTGGTAGAGCGGCTTTGCAACCGCAGATCAGCTGCTTGACCACGTATATGGAGCGAGTTGCTCGCCACCGCACTGGATTGGCGGCGCAGCATCGCGTTCGTTTGTGGTGACCGGTAGCCGGACAAGAGCAGATAAGGCTCTGACGTGTCCATAAGGTTCAGCGAGGCCGACATGATGTCGATTGTCCGCAAATCCATCTGGATCGCTTCGCTGGTGCGCCAGTCGCGCATGAAGACGTTAATCTCACGCACGGCTTCTGAGATATATTCGCCTTCAATCCAGTAGATCGTTTCGACCCGCTCACCGGTTCGGCCGGAGTGCATTGCGATTTTTCTGATATCGCCGGCCCCGCGAAGGAACCCGGCGGCGTTTGAAAACGTTGGTGCCGCAGAAACTGCTGTTGCGGCGAAAGCACCTAATAAACCACGGCGGGTGATACCCGAGGATTTTTGTTTCGTCATGTGTGTAGCGCCTGTCCCGTCGCTCATTTTTTTCCGCATTTTTGCGGATTTTGCATTCATGCCCCCAGATGCACTTTAGTTATGACATATTTCGATTCGGTGACCAAGGGGTCTTTCGTGTATTTTGGGTCAATCAGCGGTCTGTTGCGCAGACTGTCGACATTGGCCGCGCGAACCCCCGGCTTTATGGCGACACTATGGCAACAGCTTTGCCTTGCGTTCTTGTCTCGCTCATTTGTGAATGGACAGGGTGAAAGTAAGGTTATTGATACTCTACTTTGGCAGAGTTTGTTTGCTAAGACGATGTAACGAATAAAAAGGGACCAGAATTTATGGGTTTTCGGTGTTGGCGTGAACGCGCGTTGATAGGTCGGTTAGCGGTTGTTCTTGCAGCGATATTTGTATTTTTCGCATCTGCGCCGCAAACACAGGCGCAAAGTACAGAATTCCGCCAGGCCGTTGCGCAAGCCGCCGCGCGTGACGCGGATCTTGCGACATTTTATCGCGCGCGCAATTTTGAAGGCATCTGGGGCGATGATCGCCGCCGCCGCAATGCATTGCTGACTGCTTTTGCCTCTGCCGCTGATCACGGTCTGCCTGCTGCACGGTACGAAGCAGATGCGCTGGTCGCACAGTTGCAATCGGGCAGCACAGCCGCCGCACAGGCGCAGGCAGAGGTCGAGTTGAGCCGCCTGTTTCTACAGTATGCGCGCGACATCCAGACCGGTATGCTGACCCCGTCGCGGATCGACAGCAATATCAAACGGCAGGTCCCGCTACGTTCGCGTTTGGGCACGATTCAGGCATTTGTGCAGTCCAGCCCGTCCGGTTTCCTGCGCTCGCTGCCGCCCGGTTCCCCTGAATATGCCCGCCTGCTGCGCCAGAAGCTTGAGATGGAGCGTCTGCTGGCCCGTGGCGGTTGGGGCCCAACCGTGCCCGGCAGAAAGATTGAACCGGGGCAGAGCGGCCCGCAGGTTGTTGCCCTGCGTGACCGGCTGATCGCGATGGGTTTTCTCGCCCGGACAAATTCCCAAAGCTTTGATGCGGCGATGGTGAACGCAGTGCAGCGTTTTCAGCAGGCCCATGGGCTTGCCATTGATGGTGTTGCCGGGGCCGGGACATTACGCGAAATTAACATCGCGCCAGAAGCTCGCCTGCAATCGGTTATCGTAGCGATGGAGCGTGAACGCTGGATCAATCGTCCGCGCGGTCAGCGCCATGTTTGGGTGAACCTGACGGACTTCACGGCAAAGATCATCGACAATGACTCTGTGACGTTTGAAACGCGCACAGTCGTTGGCGCAGTTCACGAGGATCGCTACAGCCCTGAATTTTCTGACGTCATGGAATTCATGGTTATTAATCCCAGCTGGTATGTGCCGCGTTCGATCATCACAAAGGAATATTTGCCGCAACTCCAAGAAGACTCAAATGCGGCGAATAACCTGCTGATCACAGATGCCAGTGGCCGTGTCGTTGACCGTAATGCAATCGACTTCAGCGAATATACGGAAACAAATTTTCCGTTCTCCATGCGTGAGCCGCCAAGCCAGGGCAACGCGCTGGGTCTGGTGAAATTCATGTTCCCTAACCGCTATAACATCTATCTGCATGACACACCGTCAAAGAGCCTCTTTGGCCGTGAGGTCCGCGCGTTCAGCCATGGGTGTATCCGTCTGGCCGATCCGTTCGACTTTGCCTATGCGCTTTTGGCGCGGCAGGTGGGCAACCCGCAGGCGTTTTTCCAGTCCGAATTGCGCGCTGGTCGCGAGCGTCGCGTCAATCTGAATGACCCGGTGCCAGTGCATCTGGTTTATCGTACGGCCTTCACTAAAGAAGACGGTCCGATGCAGTATCGCCGTGACATCTACGGCCGAGATGCGCGCATCTGGCGTGCACTGGGTCGCGAAGGGGTGGCGGTGCGCGCTGTTCAAGGGTAAATCGGTCCCCGGAATGATGCCGGGGGTCAGATGACACATACAGTCAAAGAGATTGCAGCGGCGCTGGGGGCAGAAGCTTTCGGCGCCGTTGATATTTTGATCGCTGGTGCGTCAGAGCCTGCCGCCGCCGGACCGCGTGATCTGGCGCTGGCGATGACACCCGCCTATGGCGATGCGCTGGCGCAGGGGCAGGCGAGGGCCGCCGTTGTCTGGCCCGGTGCGGATTGGCAGGCGCTGGGTCTGGACGCGGCGATCATCGCTCCCCGCGCGCGTCTGGCTATGGCGCGGCTGACGCAGACACTGGATCAACCACTGGGCGGTGATGGCATCAGCCCCCATGCGCTGATTGATCCCAGCGCACAAATCGGTGTGGATGTGGTCATTGGGCCGTTCGCTGTCATCGGGGCCGGTGCGATGATTGGCGCGGGCAGTTGGATCGGGACCCATGTCAGTATTGCTGATGGGGTACAAATCGGTGTGCAGTGCCAGCTGCATGCGGGGGTGCGTTTACAGCGCAATGTCACACTGGGGGATCGGGTGATTTTGCAGCCGAATGTGGCGATTGGTGGTGATGGATTTTCTTTTGTAAGCGAAGCACCCGCCAATGTTGAACGGGCCCGCGAAACCCTAGGTGACAGCCCACTGGCGGCACCTGATGATCCGACTTGGCATCGGATACACTCGCTTGGCGGGGTTGTGATTGGTGACGATGTCGAGGTCGGCGCGAATGCGACGGTGGATGCGGGAACGATCCGGGCGACACGCGTCGGAAGAGGAACGAAAATTGATAACCTCGTACAGGTTGGGCACAATGCGGTTGTGGGGGAGCATTGTCTGCTTTGTGCGCAATCGGGCGTTGCCGGATCGACAGTGGTCGGTGACAGGGTCGTCATCGGTGGACAGGCAGGTGTCGCGGATAATTTGAAGATCGGGAATGATGTTGTGCTTGGGGGCGCAAGTGTTGTGTTATCCAACGTGCCTGCGGGGCGGGTCATGATGGGATACCCGGCAACAAAGATGCAGACTCATATCGAAAGCTACAAAGCGTTGCGGCGGTTGCCACGTCTCTTGCGCCGATTTGATAGCCGTTAGAAACCTGTTTCAAACCGAGCGCAGAATGACTAAATCAAATTTGAACAAAATTTGGGCAGCGATGAGATGAGCACAAAAGACCAAGTGATCACAATTATTGCCGAACAGGCGATGATCAAACCGTCGGATGTGCAAATGAGCCATTCGTTGGATGACGTCGGGATTGACAGTCTTGGGCTGGTCGAATGCATTTTTGCAATCGAAGAAACCTTCGATATTTCGGTGCCGTTCAACGCAAATGACCCAAGCGACAGCGATTTCGATATTTCTTCGATTGCCAGTATCATCGCCGCGGTCGAAAAGCTGAAGGCAGAGCAGGGAAAATAAATGCGTCGCGTCGCGATTACAGGGGCGGGCACAATCAACCCGCTGGGATCTAACGTTGCCGAGACATATGCCGCCATGCAGGCGGGCACTTGCGGTATTGGTCCTCTGGATATCATGGACGCCGACCGGCTGTCGATCCAGATTGGCGGTCAGGTCAAGGGATATGACGAAGCGACCCATTTTAATCGCCAGCAGGTCGCGCTTTATGATCGGTTTACACAGTTTACCTTGCTCGCTGCGCGTGAAGCGATCAGCCAATCCGGCTTGGGCTTTTCGGGTGATCTTGCTGATCAGGCCGGCGTGGTGCTGGGGACGTCAGGCGGCGGTCTTAACACGCAGGATGAAAACTATCGGGCGGTTTATGAAGCGGGCAAGAACCGGGTTCATCCGTTTATCGTGCCCAAGCTGATGAACAACGCCGCTGCCAGCCATGTGTCGATGGAATGGAACCTGCGCGGCCCCTCCTTTACAGTGGCGACAGCTTGTGCGTCGTCCAATCATGCGATGGGGCAAGCCTTTAACATGGTACGCTGCGGCATGGCGACGGTGATGATCACCGGCGGGTCCGAGGCGATGTTGTGTTTCGGTGGCATCAAGGCGTGGGAAGGGCTGCGCGTGATGTCCAAGGACGCCTGCCGTCCGTTTTGCGCGACGCGCAATGGGATGGTGCAAGGTGAAGGGGCCGGTGTCTTTGTGTTCGAAGACTACGACCACGCAGTCGCGCGCGGCGCAGATATCCTATGCGAGGTTATGGGCTTTGCCATGACATCGGATGCCTCTGATATTGTAATGCCATCTAAACAGGGGGCGGCGCGGGCCATTGCAGGAGCACTGAAAGATGCGCGGCTGTCGCGTGACAGCGTGGGCTATATTAACGCGCATGGCACCGGCACGGCGGCCAATGACAAGACAGAATGCGCGGCAGTGGCGGATGTGTTCGGGGCGCATGCGGACCAGCTGATGATTTCCTCGACCAAATCCATGCATGGGCATCTGATCGGCGGGACCGGCGCGGTAGAGCTGTTGGCCTGCATCATGGCGCTGCGCGAGCGGGTGATTGCCCCAACGATCGGTTACGAAGAACCGGACCCGGAATGTGCGCTGGATGTCGTGCCAAATGTGGCGCGCGATGCTGATGTGGATGTGACGTTATCGAACGCCTTTGCGTTCGGAGGGCTAAACGCCGTATTGGCGCTGAAGCGGGTATAAAGCGGCCGCCAACCGGGCGACCGCAATTTTTCTATCATTCGGTGATAACAGCACCATCATAACCGGCGGTAAAACCGCTCAGCGACAGATCAAGCACGACTTCCTCTGTCGGGGCGGCGGCTGGGACAAGGCGCAGCTGCGCGACAACACCGCGTTTGAACTGGTCGATATCTTCCTGGGTAAAGCCAATGCGGGCAACGCAGCCAGCCGTATTGCAGAAGGTGAACGGGTAGCGCCGTGCGTTCGCGCCATCAACCGCAAGGGTCAACTGCTGGGTCAGCAGGGTTTCCAGCGGGACCACAACAGTGGCACCTGCGGCAGCGCGGGACCCTTCAGGCAGGCGGAAGAAGTTGAATTCGGCCACAGCGTCGCCGTTTTCATCGGTCAGCAGCTGGTACAGGTTGCAGGGATCAGCCTGACCTTCGGGGGCTTTGACGCAGCGCATGGCCCAGTCGCCAAATTCCTGCAGGATGTAAGGCTGACCGACCTGCGGGCCGACAGGTTCACCCAGTGACAGATCGTCGTTGCCGTCTTCCGCTGCTGTGTCTTCAGCGGGCGTGTTTTCGGTCGCTGTGTCCTCTACCGGTGTTTCTTCGGTCTCTTGGGCAAAACCGGTCGACGCCTGTGCCAGTAGGGTCACGACAAAAAGTGATTTGAGCGTATTGCGCATGTGATAAGTCCTTTTTCCTCGTCTCGCGCCTTAGCACGACCTGACCGGAGTGTCAGGCGGAAACCCTTTTGTTCTGGCAGCGATCCGCTCAATTTTTTGTTGGTCTGCAGGCATAGAAAAAGGGTCCGAACGGACCCTTCTTCATCTTTCTCCCTGTCGGACTTGGCCGACTAATTGCGCGGGAAGCTACGCAAAGCAGATGCGCCCGTCAACAGGAAATAGCTGACAGTAATATCAGGATAAAACCGGCGGCACCGACAAAAAAACCGTGCCCGAAGGCACGGCAAGTCTAACAGGGAGGAAGTATGCCAATCAGCTTCATCATAAACCAATCAACATGCTTAACTCTGGCAGGAAATGGTTAAGGATGTATGTTGAAGCGGACAAAATATGAGGAAATCGGGTAAATGGCAGAAAAAATCTTCGTGGGTGGCGGCGGTGCGGATTACGCTGAGCCGCAGCATTTGTTGCTAGAAAAGGCCAACCGGCACGGGTTGATCGCGGGCGCGACAGGGACCGGTAAGACAGTTACACTGCAAATTATGGCCGAAGGTTTTTCTGCCGCGGGGGTGCCAGTGTTTCTGTCGGACGTCAAAGGCGACCTGTCCGGGCTGGCGGCGACAGGGTCTGCCGATTTCAAACTGCACGATGCGTTCACCAAACGGGCAAGGACCATTGGGCTTGATCTGCAATATGACCACTTCCCCGTTACCTTTTGGGACCTATTTGGCCAACAGGGCCACCCGATCCGGGCCACAGTGGCCGAAATGGGGCCGCTTTTGTTGTCGCGCCTGATGGAACTGACCGAGGTGCAAGAGGGCGTATTGAACGTCGCTTTCCGGGTCGCTGATGAAGACGGGCTGCCGCTGTTGGACCTCAAGGACCTACAGGCGCTGCTGGTCTGGGTCGGCCAGAATGCCAAGGAATTATCGCTGCGCTACGGCAATGTGGCAGCGTCATCAGTCGGGGCCATCCAGCGGCAATTGCTGGTGCTGGAAAACCAAGGGGGGGCCGCGCTGTTTGGTGAACCTGCGCTTGATCTCTCTGACATGATGCGATTGCGCGACGGGCGGGGCGAAATCAACATCCTTGCAGCTGATCAGTTGATGGGATCGCCACGTTTATACGCGACCTTCCTGCTGTGGCTGCTGTCAGAGCTGTTTGAGGAACTGCCAGAGGTGGGCAATCCGGACAAACCCAAACTTGTCTTTTTCTTTGATGAAGCACATTTGCTGTTTGATGACGCCCCCAAGGCGCTGGTGGACAAGGTCGAACAAGTGGCGCGGCTGATCCGGTCCAAAGGGGTTGGGGTCTATTTCGTGACGCAGAATCCGGGTGACATCCCGGACGACGTGTTGGGGCAGTTGGGCAACCGGGTGCAACACGCGCTGCGGGCCTTTACCGCCAAGGACCGCAAGGAACTGAAAACAGCCGCTGAGACCTATCGCGACAATCCATCCTTTGACACTGCACGGGCCATTCAAGAGGTGGGCACAGGCGAGGCGGTGACGTCGTTCCTTGACCCCAAGGGCATTCCGATGGTGGTGGAACGGACGTTGATCCGCCCGCCGTCTTCGCAGCTGGGCCCAATTGATAGCGCGACGCGGGCGCAGATTATGCAGGAGTCGGATATGGCCGCGAAATACAATACGGCGCTGGACCGCGACAGCGCGTTCGAGATGCTGCAAAAACGGGCGGAGGCCGCTGCGAAAGAGGCGGAAGACGCAGAGAAAGCAGAAGCAATACTGGAAGAAAAAGAGCGCGAATTCAAATCCGCACGCCGCTATGGCGGGGGGCGATCCACGGGTGGATCCGCAAGCAAGTCAGGTGGCAGTGGATTTGGCGATGCGATAGCATCTGTCGTCGTCAAGGAATTGAAAGGCACAACTGGCCGCCGGATCGTGCGGGGTATTCTGGGCGGGCTGTTTAAAGGGCGCTGAGTGTTTGTCACGCAACTTTTGCCGCATTGTAAGGTGGGTCTTGACCCACCTTACTTGAACGATCACTGGCCGAGCGCGATGCCTTCACGCCGGGGATCAGCTCCACCGTGCAGGGTTTCACCGATGGCAATGGCATGCAGCCCTGAATTCAGGTCGCGCAGGTTTACCTCATACCCCAGTTCGGTCAGCGGAGCCTCGAGCGTAACCAACTCGCTGCCTTCTTCGATATCATAGGTGCCAAAGCGGTTGACCAGATGCGGCATGGCGATGGCCTGTTGCACATCCATGCCCCAGTCCAGATGCGCGATGATCGCCTGCGCCACATAGCCAATGATCCGGCTGCCGCCCGGGCTGCCGATCACCAACACCGGCGCACCATCCTGCGTGACAATCGTCGGGGCCATTGACGACCGGGGGCGTTTGCCCGGCTCAACCCGGTTGGCAATGGGATAGCCGCCATTATGGGTCGCAAAAGAGAAATCCGTCAGCTCGTTGTTCAGCAGGAACCCCCGCACGAACAGCCGCGACCCGAACCCGTTTTCGATGGTTGTGGTCATCGACAGCGCATTGCCGTCACCATCCACGATGGAGATATGCGAGGTAGAGGGGAATTCGAGACTGACATCGTCCCCCCAAAGTTGCGCATGATCCCATGTGGGGTCGCCGGGTGCTACGCTTTCCAGCGCGTCAAACCCGTCGGTCCGGTCGCCTTCGATCAATGCGGCGCGCTCCATCAGATAGTCCGAATCCACCAGCCCCTGCGACGGCACCGGAACAAAATCGCTGTCGGCCATGTAACGGCCCCGGTCCGCAAAGGCGAGCCGGGAGGCGTCGCCGATCAACCGCCATTCATCGGCATCCTGCGGGTCTTCGAGCACGAAATTATTCACGATACCCAAAATCTGCCCTACCGTCAGCGCACCGGATGACGGCGGCCCCATGCCGCAAACCTCATAGGTGCGATAGGGGACGCAGACAGGATCGCGTTCCGCCACATCATAAAGCGCAAGGTCAAGCGTCGATAGCACGCCCGGATTACCGGCGGCATTGCGCACGGTTGCGACGATATCCTCGGCAATGGGGCCGGTATAGAATGCATCCGTTCCGCGCTCGGCGATCTGGCGCAGCGTATCGGCGTAATCGGGGTTTTGCAGCAGCGTGCCTGCGGCAAGCGGGGTGCCATCAGGCACAAAATAAGCCGCGGTGGCCGGGAAGCGTTGCAACCGTTCAGCATCGTTGGCAATGGATTGCGCCATGCGGGGTGAGACGGCGAAACCGTCGTCGGCCAATGTGATCGCAGGCTGCAAAAGGCTGGCCCAATTGGCCCGGCCCCAGCGGCGATGCGCCTCTTCCATCAGTTTCGGGGTGCCGGGGGTCCCGACTGACAAGCCGCCGACAACCGCATCAAAGAAGCCCAATGGTTCGCCGTTTTCATCTTGAAACAGCTGCGGTGTCGCAGCAATAGGTGCGGTTTCGCGCCCGTCCAGCGTTGTGATTTCGCCACTGGCGGCATCATACCAGACAAGAAACGCGCCGCCGCCAAGACCAGAGGATTGCGGTTCGACCAGACCCAGCACGGTCTGGACCGCGATCATCGCGTCCGCTGCGGTGCCACCATTTGCCAGCACCTCTGCCCCCGCTTCGACCGCCAGCGGGTTGGCTGCGACGACCATCCAGTCTTCGGCCACGACAGGCTGACCGGCTTCTTTGGTGGCGAGCGCGGCTTGGGCGTCGTCGGAAAGCCCTGTGAATGCGCCGACTGTGGTGTCGTTCTCAGGGGCGACAGCGTCGGCAGCTTGTTGGGCAAGGGCGGGGGAAACCAGAAACAGGGTCAGTAAACACGACGGGAACAGATGACGAAACGTCATGGCGAACCTCATTATTCATGCAGATGAGGCAGCATTGACGCCGTCACACAGAATTGCAAGTCCGGCTAAAGTTGCAGGATTTTCAGCGTCGCGATACGGTTTTCTTCTTTGCTGACCACCTCAAACCGGAAGCCGTGGAAGGAAAAGACCTGACCTTCGACGGGAATCATCTGTGCTTCGTGAATGACAAGACCCGCGACGGTGTTCGCCTCTTCGTCGGGCAGGCTCCAGTCATGGGCGCGGTTCAGGTCGCGGATCGTCATCGCACCATCGACGATATATGCGCCGTCGGCGGTGGCGGCGATCTGTTCTTCTTCATGCTCGTCGAATTCATCGGCGATCTCACCAACGATTTCTTCAAGGATGTCTTCCAGCGTGATCAGCCCTTGCAGCCCACCATATTCATCCACCACCAGCGCAAAATGCGTTTTGCGCTTGAGAAAGTTGCGCATCTGGTCGCCCAGCGTCGTGGTTTCGGGGATGAAGTAAGGCTGCATCGCGACTTTGGTCACGTCAAATGCATCCAGCCCCTTGGCGTCCTTGCTTTCGAATAGCTTGTGAACCGCGCGCAGCAGGTCCTTGGCGTGAAGAACGCCAACGATGTTTTCCTGATCATTGCGGTAGAGCGGCAGCCGCGTGTGCTGGCTGGTTAGAATTTGTTCAAGGATATCGCGCGGGGGCAGGTCGGCGTCGATCATTTCAATGCCCGACCGGTGCAACATCACCTCTTCCACTGCGCGGTCGTTCAGATCGAGCGCGCCCAATATTCGGTCACGGTCTTCTTTTTCGACCACGCCTTCGGACTGGCCGAGGGATAGCGCACCCGCGATTTCTTCGCGCACGGCAAGGATCTTGCTATCCGGGTCGGTCCGCACGCCAAAGATATACAGCACGCCCCGCACCAGATAGCGCACGGCGGTGACCATGGGCGAAAAGATGCGAATGACCAGCGCGATCGGGCGCGCCACGCGCGCGGCGAAGGCTTCGGGATAGGTGATGGCAAAGGTTTTGGGCAGCACCTCTGCAAAGATCAGCACCAGTAGCGTCATGATCAGCGTGGCTGCCGCTACACCGTTCTGTCCGAATATCCGTGTCAGCACCGCCGTGGCCAATGATGTGGCCAGAATGTTGACCACGTTATTGCCCAGCAGGACCGACCCGATGAGCCGCTCATTGTCTTCGGTGATGTGCAATGCGCGCTCTGCGCCCTTGGATCCTTTGTCCGCCGCCGCACGCAGCTTGCCCCGCGAGGCTGCTGTAAGGGCTGTTTCCGAGCCAGAGAAAAATCCAGACAGGATCAGCAGAACAAGGATTGCGCCTGCCGTAAGCCAAAATGCGGCGTCAGTGGTCGTCGTTTCCATCAGGTGCTTTCAACAAAGAGATCACATTATGTATACTGTATTGGCCCGGTTCAAGACTTGTTGGTTCGGGCCAGCGGGTGATGTTCATGCACCAGCTCTTTCAGCCGTTCGTCCAGCACATGTGTGTATATTTCGGTCGTTGCAACATCTGCATGACCAAGCATCGTTTGGATCGAACGCAGATCCGCACCGCCAGCCAACAGATGGGTTGCAAAGGCATGGCGCAGCGTATGCGGCGTGACCTTGGCCGGAGAGACACCACCGGCGACGGCGAATTCTTTGATGAGCCCGAAGAAACGGTGCCGGGTCAGGTGGCCCGCTTTTCCGTGCGAAGGAAACAGAAATTTCGTCGCAGGTTTGCCTTTGGCGCGCGCCGCTTCTTGCGCGGTATCCCATGCGGTCAGATAAGCCGCCAATGCTGCGCGTGCGGGCGGGGACAGCGGCACTAGCCGTTCCTTGCCGCCTTTGCCGCGCACCAGCAGCATGCGTGGATCGCCCCGCGCGGCAGAGACAGGCAGGCTGACCAGTTCTGTCACCCGCATGCCCGTGGCATAGAGCAATTCCATCAGGCAGGTATTGCGCAGGGCATCGCGTTTGGTGTTGCGCGCAGCCTCTAGCAGCCGGTCAACTTCGGCGATGTCCAATGTCTTGGGGAGGCGCTGCGCGCGGCCCGGTCCTTTGATCTGGATGGCCGGATTTTCCGCGCGCCAGCCTTCTTCAAACGCAAAGCGGTACAGCTGCTTGATCGCCGAAAGCCTTCGCGCCCGCGTTGATTTCGCCAGACCTTCGGCCTCGCAGTTAATCAGATAGGATTCGATATCGTCCTGCGTCGCGGTCGCATAGTGCAAAGCCTTATCCGCCAGCCAGTCACCGAAATTCTGCAAATCACGCGCATAGCCCAGCTGCGTATTTATCGCTGCATCCAGTTCAGCGGCTTGTGCTTCTAGGAAGGTCTGGACCCAGCGTGCCATCGGTGCGTCTGCGATGGTCACGTCGCCCGCTCCAGCAGCATCAGTTGCAATGCGGCACGGCGCGCGACGTCTTCCAGCCCGACGGCCCGGAAAACGGCCAGCGCCTCTGTTAGGGAGCCTGCGTCGCCGACATAGCCTTCGTGAAACAAGCTGACCGCGCGCAATAACGTCTCGCCCAGCTTTCGCTGATCAATCAGCTCTTGCAAGGCCGCGGGCGGGGCGGCACCGTTAAAGGCGGATTGGATCGCCAGCTCGCGTGGTGAGGTCACACGCACCTCTTGCGGGACGCCGCGTGCGAGGGCGACAAGGAAGGGATCACGCCCGGATTCGGCGCGCATGGCGACGGATTTGTAATCGGGTGATAACAGTCCCATTTCGAACGCGATGTCATCGGCTTCACCCTGCAATGGCAAGTCCTGAAGCGCAGGGGCATAGAGCTTGGCAAATTGCACTTCGGTCCGCGCATGGCGCATCGCAGCCCAAGCTGCGGGTAATGTTCGAGCCACCGCACCCGCGTCACCCGCGGTGACCGCCGTATCGAAACGCTGCACCGCGGCGGCACGATCCCAGATCCCGCCAGAGGCCGCAGGCGTTCGGGCGGTATACATGTCTTGCAGCACGTTTTCCGACACAGCCCCGTGGCGGGCCAGCCGCTCAGCCGCTTCCAATTGCGATTTCCAGGCTGTCGTTGTCCGGAGGTCCGCGTGCGAAAACGCCAAGGGCAGGTTGGAGGTCACCAGATTTTCGCCGATCGCCTCGTGCATTCGAAACATTAGCGGGCTGACACGGGCAGGCGGATCAAGCCGGGGTTCGCCCTCGAAAAGATCCGGGTCAAGGAAACGGGCGAGCAGCATTTCTTCCTGCTCTGAAATATCGCCCAGTACCCGATGGGTGTTCAGCGTCAACGCGGCGGCGGGCCAGTCACCGTTGCGCGCAAGGCAGAAAATGCGGGCGGGGTAGGTGGGTGCGACAGAGGGTTTCTGGCCCATCACATCGCAGACTTCCTGCTCTGTCCCGGTCAGCAGCGCGACATCGAACCAACGCCGAAACAGCGGGGCAGTGTCTGGCTTTGCCTCTTCGATCAGGGATTTTGCCGGTTCCAGCGCGCCAAGGTCCAAAAGCTTGTCCACACGGGCAAGAAACAGCGCCCCATCCGCGCCTGCATTAAAGGGCGGATCGGCCTCGGCCAGCATCAACACTTTCATGAACTCCTGCATCGCAGGCAGGGTTTCGATCCGTTCGGCGCGGACAAGATCGACCAGCGTGGCCTCTTCGCTGCCCTGCCAAATCGTGCGGGGCAGATCTGTCACCTCGGGCGGCAAAAGCCCGACCGGGTCCTTGGAACGATGCTGCAAAGGTGTTGTCGTCACCTCTGGCGGCATGGCTGTTGCGGTCACCGGCGGTTCGAACACCGGCGCAGTCACGCTTTGCGACAGCCAGTCAATCGCCGACAAGGGCGCGCTGACGGTCTCTTGCGCGGCGACGCCTGTCGCTGTCACCAACAGTGCCGCGGTGAAAAGCTTAGTCTGTGTCAAGCGTAACAGGGTGCGTTACCTCTTGTAATGGCGCTTCGAAATCGGCCGGAAAAAAGATCGGCCCGACATAGGCAAAGGCGACCAAACCCAAGCCTGCAAGAACGATGAGAATTAGTATTGCCTTAATCAGCCGCCACATTGCCTGCCCTAACCTTCGTCTTCAACCCCAATATGTGGTCTACGTGCCACATTCTAAAGGGATTATATATGGCCTTTTACGCAAGATCACGGCATTCATTCATTAAATTTCGCGTTCGGCGGGGGTAAGCCGAGGAATGAGGATCTAAAGATGACGGAAGGGCCGGTCTACGACCTGCACCGCACGGTCGTCCTTGTCGGGATGATGGGGTCGGGAAAAACGGTGATCGGGCGCGCATTATCGGCGCGGCTGGCGGTGCCATTTGTGGATAGCGACGCGGCCATCGAAGAAGCGGCAGCCGCAACCATTACCGAAATTTTCGAACGCGACGGCGAGGCGTTTTTCCGTGAACGCGAGGCCGCAGTGCTGCGCCGTCTGCTATCAGGCGCGCCGGGCATTGTATCCACCGGGGGTGGCGCCTTTCTTGCACCCAGCAATCGCGCAGCCATTGCAGAGATGGGTGTGGCACTTTGGCTGAATGTGGATCTTGAAACGCTGTGGCGGCGGGTCAGGCAAAAGGACACGCGGCCTTTGCTGCGCACGCTTGATCCGCGGGCAACGTTAGCGCGGATCTATGAAGAGCGCACCCCGGTCTATGCGCGCGCCGGGCTACAGCTTGATGTGAAGGGTGACGCGAGCATTGATGAGACGACGCAAGGCGTGATCGACGTCCTTTTGACCCGCCCTGATATTTTGGAGACTGCTTGAATGACCAATACTGTGCATGTCGGCTTGCCTGGCCGGAAATATGATATCCATATCGGACCGGGGCTGCTGGATCAGACGGGCGCGTTCGTGGCGCAATTGGGCGGTCGGCGACATGTCTGCATTCTGACTGATGAAAACGTGGCCGCGCTGCATCTGGCACAATTGCAGGCCGGGCTGGTGGCGGCGGGGCTGACCTCCGCTGCGCTGGCGTTGCCGCCGGGTGAGGGCACAAAATGCTGGGCGCAGCTTGAGCGCAGCGTCGAGTGGCTGCTGGCCCAAAAGGTCGAGCGGGGTGATATCGTAATCGCCTTTGGTGGTGGCGTGATCGGGGATCTGGCGGGCTTTGCCGCCGCGATTCTGCGCCGCGGTGTCCGCTTTGTCCAACTGCCGACAAGCCTTTTGGCGCAGGTCGACAGCTCTGTCGGGGGGAAGACCGGTATCAACTCCCCTTATGGTAAGAACTTGATCGGGGCCTTTCACCAGCCTTCGCTTGTGCTGGCCGATACCGCGCTTTTGGGCACGCTGACCCCGCGCGATTTTCTGACAGGCTACGGCGAGGTCGCGAAATATGGGCTGCTGGGGGATGCGAATTTCTTTGGCTGGCTCGAAGAGCAAGGCCCGGCGCTGGCCGCCGGTGACATGGAGGCGCGCATCCGTGCCGTGACCCGGTCTTGCGAAATGAAAGCCGATATCGTGCGCCGGGATGAAACAGAGCAGGGTGACCGTGCTTTGCTGAACCTTGGCCATACATTCGGTCACGCGCTTGAGGCAGCGACAGGCTATTCTGATCGGCTGCTGCATGGCGAAGGCGTGGCGATTGGCTGCGTGCTGGCATTTGAACTGTCGTCACGGTTGGGCCTGTGCAGTCAGGAAGACCCCAGCCGCGTGCGCGCCCATTTAGCGGCGATGGGCATGAAGAAAGACCTCGCCGATATCCCCGGCGATCTGCCCGGTGCAGAGGCCCTGTTGGAGCGGATGGGGCAGGACAAGAAGGTCGAAAACGGCAAGCTGCGCTTCATTCTGGCGCGGGGGATTGGTGATGCATTCATCACCTCGGATGTGCCTTCGGATGTGGTTCTGGCCGTATTGCAGGATGCGCTGGCGGTGGCGCCGTCCCGGTCTTGATCCGGGACCTTTAACAGGATTGCGGCAGAGGCCCCGGATCAGGTCCGGGGCACATCGTGCCATGCCGCAGCGCCAGCTTAATCGGGATCGTCGGACAGGTTGATCCCATGCTTATGCGCAAAGCGCAGGAACAGTGGCAGTTCCATCAGCATGAACGTGACGATTGTGAAGACCACCCAGTGACTGTTGAATACGATCAGGCTAAAGCGCACGCCAGTGCCCCAGAACAGCGCGCCGACCACGGTCAAGGCCAATGCGGATAGCACCATGTCGATGACGATCATCCGCGGCAGGGTTTTCTGCGCCATCCCCGGATAGATAGCCAAGTAGGCCATGCCCAGAATGACACTGTTCAGGATCAGTATCTGGGCTTCTGGCGCGAATTGCATGGGGTTTAGAACGGGATTTCGTCATCCAGATCGCTGTTGGAACCGCCGCCGCCCTGCTGCGAAGATGACCCGCCGCCGTAGCCGCCATCATTTCCGCCATAGCTGCCGCTGCCACCGCCGTAATTCCCGCCGCCGCCGCTATAGTTGCCGCCACCGCCGCCGCCACCTTCGCTACGACCGTCGAGCATAGTCAGCGTGCCGTCAAAACCGTTCAGCACCACCTCTGTCGAGTAACGATCCTGACCGGATTGGTCCTGCCATTTGCGGGTCTGCAATTTGCCTTCAAGATAGACCTTGGAGCCTTTTTTCAGGTATTGCTCGGCAATGCGCACAAGGCCTTCCTGAAAGATCGCGACCGTGTGCCATTCTGTCTTTTCACGCCGTTCGCCTGTGTTGCGGTCTTTCCACGTCTCGGACGTGGCGATGCGCAGGTTGCACACTTTGCCACCGTTTTGGAAAGTGCGGATTTCCGGGTCGGCGCCCAGATTACCGATAAGAATAACTTTGTTTACTGATCCGGCCATGATGCCACCCCTCGCGATTCTGCTTTCCGGCTGTTGTGCCAGTAGACCCGACATGCCGCAACAAGGTTAACAGAACATTGCACCGTTGGGGCTGACATCCGCGACGACACCCCCTATCTTAACGGGGTCACATCGGTGGGATTGATTGATGCGTATTTCAGGAATTCTATACTTCGCGATTTTCGCGACGGCCAGTCAGGCACAAGAGCAGGTTTCGACCATGTCCCGCTCTTCCTTGTTTCAAAGCCAGCTTTCGGTGTTGGATGGGCGGGCGGCGCAGCAATATTCCAACTCTGTCAGGTTACAACCACCCCGTATCGAGATCCCCGGCGCGCCGGGCTCTGTGCCGCGCTACGCGGGCAGCTATCGTGGTCCTTATCTGGATATGGCCCGGAGTGCGGCACTGCGCCACAATGTGCCTGCTGATCTTTTTCTGCGTTTGATCCAGCAAGAAAGCGGGTGGAACACGCAAGCGCGATCCAACATGGGGGCGCTGGGATTGGCGCAGCTGATGCCGCAGACCGCCCGCGAGTTGGGCGTTGATCCGTATGACGTGGTGCAGAACCTCGCAGGTGGCGCGCGCTATCTGCGTATGCAATTCGACCTGTTCGGCAATTGGCGCCATGCGTTGGCCGCCTATAACGCCGGACCGCAAGCGGTGCAGCGTTATGGCGGGGTGCCGCCTTATGCGGAAACGCAGAACTATGTGCAGGTAATCTGGGGCCGCTAAGCGTTACGCGAATTCATCAGCGAGCGAGCGGATGTCAGGGTCTGACAAGCGCGGCACTGTCCGGTAGCGGGCGTTCACGAAAAGAAACAACGCGAATGCGAGTAATCCGAAACATAGCAGCGTAACCAGCACCTGCCCGTAAACCTGATCCTGTAGCCAACTGAACGCCTTGTCCATGCCGCCGGCCTGATCCGCATCACGGGTCCAGAATGCATAAATCAGGAAGCCGCCGATGATGCTGACCACGACACCTTGCGCGGCCACGCCAAAGCGCAGCGTCGTGTCCCAGCCGGTTGTAAAGCGGTTTGCGGCGAGCTTTTGACGGTATGTCCGACGCCACGCCTTATAAAGATAGTAAATCCCAGCACCCAGTGTGGCGAGCCCCGCAGCACCAACCAGCCAGACGCCTAGCGGGGCGGACATGATCATTTGCGTGAATTCGGCAATCCGCGAACCTTCTCCGCCACCATCATTGCGCCCGAAGACGAGTGAGATTGCAGCAATCCCAATGGCCGCATGGATCAGCCCGGTCACCACCATGCCGACGCGGGCGACCAAGCCCTTGGTATCATTTCCTTCTTCTTCCAGATCGGCGATCCCGTCGATGACCCGCCAAGCGGTGTAGCACAACAGGCCGACCCCGATCAGGACGAGGATGAACATCCCGAAAGGCGAGGTTTCGATGGATTTCAGCGCCTCGGACGTGCCTTGGGCCTGACCGCCTTTCCAGATGGTCCATAATGACAGGCCCGCAATCGCCACATAGGTCATTCCGCGGCCTGCGTAGCCCATTCGCATGACGGGCATGGCCCAATCCATCTTGTTGTCGCGCATGTCATTCTCCCGGTTGTTACCGGATCAAGTATCGGGCGCGCGTTTGGTTCCCTTATTCTGCGGCGATCTGGATGACCGGTTCCATTGTGGCAAGTTGGTGATCCCTCAGATGGCATTTGATCTGATGATCGTCGTCCAGCATCCGCATGGGCGGCGCTTGGGTATCACAAAGGTCGCCGGGGACCTGCGATTTCCAGCGGCAGCGCGTTTGAAACGGGCAGCCGGGCGGCGGGTTCATGGCGGATGGGATATCGCCCTCCAGCACAATATGTTTCTTTTCGACATTCGTATCCGCAATGGGCACCGCAGAAAGCAGCGCCTCTGTATAGGGGTGATAGGGCGGGGCGAAGACCTGATTGGTGGTGCCTAATTCCACCACATGACCCAGATACATTACCATCACCCGATCGCTGAGATAGCGCACGATGGACAGATCGTGGCTGATGAACAGCAGTGTTGTCTTCTGCGCGCGTTGAATTTCCATTAACAGATCGGTCACGGCGGCCTGTACGGATACATCCAGCGCTGAAACAGGTTCATCCGCCACCACGATCCGCGCGTCACCAGCAAAGGCCCGCGCAATGCCAACCCTTTGTTTTTGCCCACCAGAGAGCTGCCGGGGCATCCTGTCGGCGAAGGCGCGGGGCAGTTTGACGAGGTCAAGCAATTGCAGCATCCGCGCCCGCCGCTCTTTGTCGTTAGCACCGACGCCAAAGATTTCCAGCGCGCGCATGATCTGCCGTCCGACGGTCATCGAAGGGTTGAGCGTGTCAAATGGGTTCTGGAACACCATCTGGATATCGGCGATGGTATTCGTGTCGCGGTTTTCAATCGGAACGTTGCCAATCGACTGATTATCCAGCAGGATTTTCCCGTCTGTTGCGGTTTCCAGCCCCATCAGCACCTTGGCAAAGGTGGATTTGCCGCAACCGGATTCGCCGACAATGGCGAGCGTTTCGCTTTCACGCGCTTCGAAGCTGAGGGTTTCATTGGCTTTGACGACTTTCTTGTCGCCGCCGCCGAATAGTGCATTGGCTGCGACCTCGTAATATTTCTTGAGGTTATCCATCTTGAGCACGACCGGGCCGGGCTCCGGTTTTTCTTTGATTTCAGAGGTTTGCGGCGGGGCGTTCCAATCGATTTCACGGAACCGCAGGCAGCGGGTCTGGTGCCGGTCGTTGCCTGCGACGGAGCCCATCGGGATGAAACCTTGGTCACAACGCCCTGCTTCGAAATAGTCGCAGCGGGGGCCGAAATTGCAGCCTTGCGGGCGTTCATGGGGGAGGGGGAAGTTGCCGGGGATGGCGATCAGGGGCCGCGTGTTTTTATCCGCGCCGGGCAGGGGGATCGACCGGAACAGCGCCTGTGTGTAGGGGTGCTGCATCTTGTCAAATACGTCTTCGATGCTGCCCCGTTCCACCGCTTCGCCGGAATACATCACGCAGATACGGTCGCAGGTTTCCAGCACTAAGCCCAAGTTATGGCTGATAAAAAGCATGCTGGTACCATATTTCTTGCCCAGATCCTTGACCAGTTCCACAACTGCTGCTTCGACTGTGACATCAAGTGCGGTGGTGGGTTCGTCAAGGATCAGGAGCGAGGGTTTGGACATCAGCGCCATGGCGATCACGATGCGCTGCTGTTGCCCGCCGGACAGCTGATGCGGATAGCTTTTCAACATGCGTTCGGGGTCTGGCAGTTTGACGTCGGTCACGACTTCGAGGGCGCGGGCGTGGGCTTTTTTTTCACTGACGCCTTCATGGATCATCGGCACTTCCATCAGCTGCTTGCCGATCTTCATCGCGGGGTTCAGGGACGCCATAGGCTCTTGATAAATCATGGCAATCTGGCTGCCGCGGATGTCGCGCAGCCGTTCGTGCGACATCGTGTTCATCTCTTCGCCCTTGAACTTGATTGACCCACCGACGATGCGCCCGTTGACGCCCAAATCCTGCATTACCCCCAGCGCAACTGTAGATTTTCCGCAGCCGGATTCCCCAACCAAACCAAGGGCTTCGCCGGGCATGACCTTGGCCGAGAAATCCATTACGGCGGGGATTTCGCGCAGACGGGTGAAGAAGGAGATGGACAGCCTGTCGATCTCTAGAATGGGTTGGTCGGTCATTGCATTTACCTGTCCCTTTGAGGCCGGTTTTGGCGGTCGAAGTGGCGTCGGATTTGTATCGGACAAACGTCGGACCCGGGTGTGTGTGGCGCGACTTTCACTGTTACGTTTTGCACTGGCTATCCTCTTTCGGTGGGGCCGTCCCGGACCTGATCCGGGACCTCTGCGTGGCAATCGTGGTGGAGGTCCCGGGTCAAGCCCGGGACGGCGTCAGTCCTTCAGGCTTTCTTCGCGCAGCCCATCGGCCAGCAGGTTCAGCCCCAGCACCAGCGACAAAAGCGCGATGGCGGGCGGCAGGGCCGGGTGTGCATAGATGATCAGCAACTTGCGCCCTTCGTTGATGGTTGACCCCCAGTCCGGGCTTTCAGACGAAAGCCCCAGCCCGAAGAAACCAAGCGTGCCCAGCAGGATCGTGGTGTAGCCGATCCGCAGGCAGAAATCGACGATCAGCGGCCCGCGTGCGTTGGGTAGGATTTCCCACAGCATGATGTACCACGCCCCTTCGCCCCTTGTCTGGGCGGCGGCGACGTAATCGCGCGTGCGCAGGTCCAGCGTGATTCCCCGCACGATCCGGAAGACAGTGGGCGCGTTTACGAAAACGACCGAGACAAAGACCACAAGGATCGAGATATCGAAGAGGTCAAACCAGCCGGGCAGGACGTCGATCACTGTGCCGGGCTGGTTGATGATCGACAGGTAAAGCCATGTCAGAACACCTAAAACCGGCACCATGATCGCGCTCCGCTTGGCCGGTTGCGTGTGGTAGCGCGAGTTGAGCAGTACCCCGACGAAGATCAATGGGAAGATGAACAGCACAACGGCCATGAAAGACGGGATACCTGTTTCCACGATCTCTGGTGTGACCAGAAGGTAGAACAGCAGGATCACGGGAAAGGCGAGGATCAGGTTGGCGACAAAGGACAGAAATGTGTCCAGCCGCCCGCCATAATAGCCTGCGGGCAGGCCCAGCGTGATCCCGACCATGAATGCAAAAAGCGTGGCCAGCGGTGCGATGGCGATCACGATCACCGACCCGGCCACGACCCGGCTAAAAATATCGCGGGCCAGATTGTCGCCGCCCAGCAGGTAGTGGGGGATCGCCCCTGCGGTGCCGTCCGGCGCGGTTGTGCCGGGTAGTTTGTTTTTCATTCCGGAAACTTGGCTCAGGTGATCATGGGTGGCGATCCAGTCGAACGCCCCGACAAAGAGCGCGGTATAGACCCAGAACATCACGATCCCAAAGCCGATCATGCCGATGTTGGAGTCGAAGAGCTTGCCATAAAGCCCCAGCTTGCGCTTATAGGTGATCGACAGGCCGAATGTGCCGATCAGCGCGATCCAGACGGGCAGGAATTGTCGTGAAAGCTCTCCGACAATACCAACCGTGCCATAAGGCGTGACGATCCCGCCGATCAGGTAGCCCAGCATGACCAGCAGCGCGAAGAAGAACAGGTATTTATTGCCGATTTCAACCGTGCCAAGCAGCCCGCCCCGCATTTGTAACGTGCCGTCTTTATTGGCTTGGAGCGTCACGGGGGCTGCAAAAAAGTCAAGCACGATTTGCGTGATAATTCCCAGCGCAAGAAGCGCGCCGCCGACCCCAAGCGCGGGGTTGAGGAATGTGCCAAGGGGGCCTGTCCAAGAAAGTGCGTCCATCTGCGTGCCCCTTACGAAATACGGATACGTGGGTTGAGAAATATATAGCCGATGTCAGAGATCAGCTGTGTCACCAGCACCACGAACACAGACACGACCGAGACACCGAGCAGCAGTTCGATGTCGTTATTGCTGGCGGCCTGTACCAGCACCCAGCCGAAGCCTTTGTAGTTGAACAGTGTCTCGACGATCACGACCCCGTTCAGCAGCCACGGAAATTGCAGCATGATCACGGTGAACGGCGCGATCAGCGCGTTGCGCAGCGCGTGTTTCAGCACGATGTTGGGAAAACTGACCCCTTTGAGCCGGGCGGTGCGGATATATTGCGCGGTCATCACCTCTGTCATGCTGGCCCGCGTCATCCGCGCGATATAGCCCAGCCCGTAAAGCGCGATGGTCATGACCGGCAGAAAGAAGTTTTCGAAATTGGCGTCATCCATCGCGGATGTGGCGGTGCCTTTGAACCATTGCATGCCAAAGGTGGCGGTCGCGAAGACCGAGATAAAGACCACCCCTGACACATATTCCGGCGTGGCTGTGGAGATGATCGATACGGTGGAAAGTGACCTGTCGGTGCGCGACCCTTCGTTCATGCCAGCCAGACCACCGATGATCAGCGCGCCGGGCACCATCACCATCATCACCCAGAACATCAGTTTGCCGGTCAGGGCGAGCCGGGTGGCGATTATGCTGGCCACATCTTCACGAAACACGGTCGAGGTGCCCCAGTCGCCTTGCAGGATGCCGCAAAAGCGGCGCGCGTCTTCGACCGATGTGCCGGGCGTTTGGCAGCGCGCGCGTGTGGTGCCATCGGTTCCTGCGATCATATAGCCGGGTAAGACGCCAAGCCATTGGCCGTATTTGACGGGCAGAGGTTGCGCGTAGCCCCGGTTTTCAAGCCAGCTGACCACAGCGTCGTCGGACATTCGGGCGTTGCCTTGGGTTTTGGCGAGTTTTTCAAGATTGGGACCAAGGTTGGTCAACCAAAAGACGATAAATGTCAGGCACAATGCCGTCAGGAGCATCACCCCAAGACGGCGCAGAATAAACAGTCCCATACAGGCCCCTGTTGTTGAAGCGTTTCGATTTATCCTTGGATCACAATTCGCTGCTTCTCCCTATCGGTCGAACGCGATTTGTGATGCTTGATGCGCCAAGTTAAAATCGAAACGCTGTAGACATGTCAGGTCATCGCCTGACTTATGATTTTGGGCGCCTCCGCTGTGTCGGGGGGCCGCCTGCCGCGAAAAGGGCCGCGCCGGTGGTTGGCGCGGCCCTGCGGGTTAAGTTGCGAAACCGATCTGATAAAGCCGTGGCAGATAGGCAATATGCATGTCCCAGCCCACCAGTCCCGGCTTTGCGTGCCGGTAAAGTGAGCGCCAGTAGGGTTGGATAGTCACGCCTTCTTCGACCATGATGGCTTGCAGTTTGGCCATCACCTCGCGCCGTGCGTCAGCATCGGCGATGGCGTTAGCTTCGGCCAGCAGCGTGTCAAATTCGGCGTTGGCAAAGCCGCTTTCGTTCCAGGCCTCGCCTGACCGATAGGCTAATGCAAGAATCTGGGTGCCCAGTGGCCTGTGGTTCCAATTGGTTGAGCTGAAAGGGTATTTTGTCCAGTCGTTCCAGAAAGTAGAGCCGGGGATGATCGTCCGTTTGACCTTGAACCCGGCATCCCGCAGCTGCGCGGCGACCGCATCATTGGTATTGCGTAGCCAATCATCATCAATAGACACTAGGTCAAATTCGTAATCAGCCATGCCTGCCTCTGTCAGCAGGGCCAGCGCTGCCTCGGGGTCGTAATCCGGGCCGGGCACATCGGCCCATTCGGGGTGCATTTGCCCCACATGCTGGTTGCGGGCCACCGCGCCGCGATCCGCATAGCCCAGCTCAAGGCAGATTTCGTTGCTCACTGCCATCTGGATTGCCTGCCGCACCCGTTTGTCGCCATAGGGGGTCATCCCGTCAACTTCGGCCTGCTGATTGGGTCGGACCGCCACGGTCGCCCCGGATGCGATTTCGGATTTCTCCCAGCCAAGGCTGTCGAGCACGTCGATGAAATCGCCTGTCGTTTCATAGAGCATATCGATTTCGTCGGATGCGGCAGCAGCGACCCAAGATGATGGATCAGTGCTGTAATCGATGAATTCGATCCGGTCGAGATAGGCGCCTTTGTCTGCGCTATAGCCCCACCAATCGTGATTTTCGTTGCGCACGAGCGTTGCCTTGATGCCGACTTCGATGGTTTCGGGCAGATAGGGGCCGGTGCCCACGGGGTTGCCCAGCATGTTATCTGCATCGTGGCTGCTGTGGGTAATCGCTGCAGGATAATCCGACATATTGGCGATCAGGGAAATATCAGAGATCGGCAGGATCAGTTTGACCGTGGTGTTATCCACAACCTCAATCGCGCCGTCGATCGCTTGGCCGCTTGCGCTGTCGATAAGCGCGGCAAAGCGTGCGTTCATCGAATTGCCTTCGAGCGTGGTGTCGCACCAGCCGGTGATATTGCGGGCGACGTCTTCGGCGGTGAAATCATCGCCGTTGTTCCATTTCACGCCCGGACGCACGTTCAAAGTGTATTCCGTGGCGTCATCGTTGATCGACCAACTTTCGAGCAGCATCGGCGTGAAAGTCCCGTCGCTGTTGTATTCCACGAGGTATTCCAGCCAACCCGATGAAATATAAGAAATTTCTGTCCAGTCGTAGGTGCGCGGATCTTTGAGTGCGTAGATATTCATCTGCATTCGCAATGTGCCGCCCTGCTGGGCGTGCCCTGCGGCATTGGCCGGCGCGGTCATCCCGATCAGCCCATAAGCGGCTGCGGCGGTGAGGCCGAGGCTGGTGGCGCGGGTCAGGAATTCGCGGCGGTCGAGCTTGCCCGCCTTTACTTCATCCGCATACATCAGCGCCGCTGGATGAATCGATTTGGGCCGCGTCATGGTCTTCTCCCTGTCAAACTGTATTGTTTTGCAGGCTAGAAGTTGATGAACCCAATCAGCAGATCAAATAATAGCCCGTTACGGGCCATCACCGCATAAGTTTCGGAATAGGTCAACAGAGCGGGCATCCCAAAAGTGTCAGGTTGCGACATGTGCGATGTCGCAATCTGACGTTTGGAAGATGCCGGGCCATGTCGCGATAGGGGCTTAGACCCGGTTCAGCGCGACTGGTCCTTGGCGAAAATCCGATGGTGTCTGCCCGGATTTATTCTGAAAACTGCGTGTGAAATACGCGGCGGACTGAAAGCCCAGCGATTTCGCAATGTCCTGAATTGGCGTCCGCGTGTCGCGCAGCATGCTGCAGGCTTCGAAATGGATACGGTCATTCAGCAGATCCAGCGCAGAGCGGTCGCAGGTTTGCTTGCAGCAGCGCGTCAGATGGGTTGGTGTGACCCCGATTTCGGTGGCGTAATCGCTGACATCCCGGTCCTTGCGATAGTCGCGTGCGATCAGGTGGGTGTAGCGTGCCACCAGTTTGGCTGCGGCGGAATTCCGGCGGGCATCGACCGCATTTGGGTCGCGAGCTTGTAATTGCCGTTCGACGAAGATGGTCAACAACCCAAAGTGGCAAAGCGCTGCGCGCATGTCGCCGGTTGGTTTTAGCTCGCGTTCGATGGAATCATAGTAGGATTGCAATTCCTTCTGCGAAACCACATCGCGCAGACGCAGATGAAACGGTTCGTCAGGCCAGTCGCCCGTGTTCGGCAACGTCAGCATTTGGGCAAAGACGGTGGGTCCGACCTCTGTCCCGTACATGCTGTTGGGTGGAATAAAGATCAGGTTGTTCGGGCCGTAACCATTTGTTAACCCATTGATCGTAATACGGCCTTGGCCCTTGGTGATGTGGATCAGGCGCGGTGTGTCGTGGCTGCGCATTGCTTCGGTGCGCCATCGCGAACCGTTTCCGCCGAAGGTGACTGTCGCCAATTTCAGGGTCGATGGTTTAAGCTGCGTCATCATGGTCATGACATTTGCCTCGGTGTTGATTTCCTCAACTGTGGCCAGAAAGACTTTTTCGATCAATCCACCTGTCACCCCATCAAGCGTAGTGTTGCCGATATGTCGGCGGAGACTGGCAAATGGTGCCAATCCTTGTGCCGTGACCGGAACCATGTGCGCTGCCGTTTGGCGTATTGTCGTGACGCGATGATTGCCGCTGCGCGTGCGTTGTCCAGTGTCATTTGGCCTTGCAGATGCGCGATCATCTCTGGTGCACCGATGGCTTTGGCGGACAGGTGATCTGGGTCCCAGTATGGCAGCATCGCGCGGGCCTCTTCCACGGCACCTGTGGCCAGCATTTGATCAAAACGCTGTGTGATCCGGTCGTTCAGCCAGTCTTTGGGCGCGTCAACCGTCAGGCAGATCGCCTGATCGACGGGCAGCGAGGCAGGCGGCGTCGCATCCTGCCAGTCGGCCAGCCCGCGCCCGGTGTTTTGCAGCACCTCCCACGCGCGCTGTACCCGCATCCGGTTTTGGGTGTCGATCCGGCTTTGGGTTTTGGTGTCGAGCGCCGCCAGAAGATCGGGCAGGGGGATCGTATTCGCTTGCTGGCGTAATTCATCCGGTGTGGCGGGAATGTCGACCAGCCCTTTTGTCAGAGCGTTGAAATTGAGCCCGGTTCCGCCGACGATGATCGGGCGTTGATCGCCGTTGAGGTAGGGCGTGACGTCGCGCAGCCAGTGACCGACCGAATAATCGGCATCAAATGGCACATGCCCGTAAAGCGCATGGGGCGCGGCGGCGAGGTCTTGATCATCAGGCCGCGCTGTCAGGATGCGCCATCCGTCGAAAACTTGCAGTGCATCGGCATTCACAATGACCCCGCCTTGCTGTGTCGCAATATGCAAGGCAAGGGCGGATTTGCCAGAGGCGGTAGGCCCAGCGATCAGGACCGGCATGTCGGATGGGATATTTATCATGGGGCTTTACTGACTGCTCTGCGAATTCTGGGCAAGGTGCCATTGAACCTGCCGCGTTTTTCCGACACTTTGCGCGCCAATTACCAGAGCATCAGAGGAACGCCATGACCGATACCACAATCGAGGCCGCGTCTACGGACAAGACTGCCTATAAACGGGTCATGTTGAAGATCTCGGGCGAGGCGCTGATGGGCGATACCACATTTGGGCTGCATCCGCCCACGGTGCAGCGGATCGCGCGCGAAGTGAAATCGGTGCATGATCTGGGTGTGGAAATCTGCATGGTTATCGGTGGCGGCAATATCTTTCGGGGGCTGGCAGGATCAGCACAAGGGATGGAGCGGACCACCGCAGATTATATGGGGATGCTGGCCACGGTGATGAACGCGCTGGCGATGCAATCCGCGCTTGAGGAACTTGGCGTGTTCACGCGGGTAATTTCAGCGATCACGATGAACGAAGTGGCCGAGCCCTATATCCGCCGTCGCGCCGTGCGCCACCTAGAAAAGAAACGGGTTTGTATCTTTGCCGCAGGTACAGGTAACCCCTATTTCACCACTGATACCGCCGCGACCCTGCGTGCGAATGAAATGAATTGCGAGGCGATCTTTAAGGGCACCAAGGTTGATGGTGTCTATGATAAGGACCCTGCCAAAAACAGCGATGCGGTGCGGTACGAAAAGGTGACCTATGACGAGGTGCTGCAAAAGCATCTGGGCGTGATGGATGCCAGTGCGATTGCTTTGGCCCGCGACAATGGCCTGCCGATTGTGGTGTTTTCACTGGATGAACCCGGCGGGTTCCGTGGGATATTGGCGGGCGAGGGCCGATCAACGCTGGTGCATGGCTGATCAAACGCATGTCCGGTCTTTGGCGCGTGCTGAAAAACTGCACGAATGTTGGTTAACCCCACGCTATACAACCGGAGCGCAATGACATAGAACGATGAAAAGCTGGGCGATGCCCGCAAGGAAGAGCAGAAGATGTCCGACGATTTTGAACTTGATACTGACGATCTGTCCCGCCGGATGGATGGGGCGATTGCCAATTTGCGCGTTGAACTCGCGTCATTGCGGACCGGCCGGGCCTCTGGTTCTATGCTGGAGCCGGTGATGGTGGATGCTTATGGCTCTATGACGCCGATCAACCAAGTGGGTACGGTCAACGTTCCCGAACCCCGCATGGTGACGATCAATGTCTGGGACAAAGGTCTTGTCGGTAAGGTCGAAAAAGCGATCCGCGAAAGCGGGCTGGGGATCAATCCACAGTTGAACGGCACGATCATTATGTTGCCGATCCCCGAATTGAACGAGGAACGCCGCCGTGAGCTGACCAAGGTTGCTGGCCATTATGCCGAAAGCGCGCGTGTTTCGGTCCGTAATCTGCGCCGTGACGGGATGGATCAGATCAAAAAGGCCAAGGCTGATGGCATGTCTGAGGATGACCAGAAATTCTGGGAAGCCGAGGTGCAAGAGCTGACGGATAAATTTATTAAACTTGTTGATGATACGCTTGAAACCAAACAAGCGGAAATCATGCAGGTCTGAATTCTCAGCTTGCGATGAAAAGGTGGCCCTGATGCCCAAGGATGCAGACCCCAGAAACGGACCCGGCCATGTTGCGATCATCATGGATGGCAATGGCCGTTGGGCCCAGCAACGGGGGCGTCCGCGTCTTTTTGGCCACCATGCCGGTGCCCGTCGGGTGCGTGAAATCGTGGCAGCCTGTCCTGATCTGGGCGTGAAATACCTGACGATCTTTGCGTTCTCGACCGAAAACTGGAAACGCACCCAGACCGAAGTTGCCGGGTTGATGACCCTGTTTCGCAAGTATCTGGAACGCGAGGCGCGCGAGCTGTTTGAAAGCGGCGTGTGCGTGCGGTTCATCGGCGACCGGATCCGGCTGGATGAAAAGCTGGTGTCTCTGATGGATGAGTTGGAACTGCTGACCGCCGATAATACCCGCGTCAATCTAACCGTCGCGCTGAATTACGGGGGCCGGGATGAGGTGACCCGCGCAGCCAAGCGCCTTGCCTATGAAATTGAGCAAGGCCGCCTGACCCATGATGCGGTGGATGCTGAAACCCTGTCCCGTTTTTTGGATACCCATGTTCTGCCGGACCCCGATCTGGTGATCCGCACCAGCGGAGAGGCCCGGATTTCCAATTTCCTGCTGTGGCAATCGGCCTATGCGGAATATGAATTTGTCGATACGCTCTGGCCTGATTTCACTAAGGCTGAATTCGCCAAGGTCCTGCATAACTATGGCAGCCGGGACCGGCGCTTTGGGGCGGTATCGGCCTGATTATGTCCACCCCTTCGCCAAACTCAGGCAACTGGGATGACCTGACGATCCGCGTCATGTCCAGTGCCGCGATGATCCTTGTGGGGGCCGTCGGCGTCGTGTTGGGCGGCGTCTGGTTCCAGATGATGGTTGTCTTTGTCTCTGCCGTGATGATCTGGGAATTATGGACGATGATCCGCCCGGAAGAGCCGACAAAGGGTATGCTGCTGGCCGCCCTTGTGGCGTCGGTCATGTCAGGGCAGTTGGCCTATACATCACAATGGGGGTTCCTGCTGTTTCTGGTGGTGCCCGTGATCGGCGTCACCCAGTTGCGCAGTGAATTCAAGACGTTCTTTATCTTTGCACTGGGGATACAGATCGCGGGCTGGGGGCTGGTGCATTTTCGCGCTGAATTTGGGTTTATCTGGATCCTCTGGCTGATGCTGGTGGTGATCGTGACCGATATCTTTGGTTATTTCGCGGGTAAATCGCTGGGTGGTCCGAAATTTTGGCCCAAGATCAGCCCCAAGAAAACTTGGAGCGGCACAGTCGCAGGCTGGGTCGGCGCAGGGATTATGGGCTTTGTCTTTACCCTGTTCACCGATGCCGGGCTAATTATCATTCTGATTTCCATGCTGCTGAGCTTTGCCGGGCAGATGGGTGATATCGCTGAAAGCGCGCTGAAACGTCGGATGGGGGTCAAGGACAGCTCGACCCTGATCCCCGGCCATGGCGGGTTGTTTGACCGCTTTGATGCGCTACTTGCCGCCGCGCTGTTCATGCTTTTGGTTGCTGTGGTTTTCAACGTACCAGGAGTGGCTTTTTGAGGCGGGTCACCTTGTTTGGTGCAACAGGATCCATCGGGCAAAGCGCGATTGATCTGATCGCGCGCGATGCTGACAGCTATGATGTTGTCGCGTTGACCGGCGGGCGCAACGTCGCGCAACTTGCGGCGGATGCCAAGCGGTTGAAGGCTGATCTTGCGGTGACTTGCTATGCGGATTGCTATGCTGAACTGAAAGACATGTTGTCAGGCACAGGCATTGATGTTGCCGCTGGGGATCATGCCATTGCAGAGGCCGCGACGCGGCCTGTGGACTGGGCCTTGTCCGCCATTGTCGGGTCGGCGGGTCTTGTACCGGGGCTGGCCGCGCTTGCCCATGGGACAACATTGGCGCTGGCCAATAAGGAATCGCTGGTTAGCGCGGGTCCGCTGTTGATGAGCCAGGCGCAGGCCCACGGCGCGACGGTGCTGCCGGTTGATAGCGAACATTCTGCCGTGTTTCAGGCGCTGGTGGGCGAGGATATCGCCGCCGTGGAGCGGGTGATTATCACGGCAAGTGGTGGTGCATTCCGTGACTGGCCGATTGAAAAGCTCGCCACTGCGACGCTGGAACAGGCATCGACCCATCCGAACTGGAACATGGGCCAGCGCATTACCATCGACAGCGCGTCGATGTTCAACAAAGCGATGGAGCTAATTGAAACAAAAGAGTTTTTCGGTGTGTCGCCCGACATGATTGAGGTGCTGATCCACCGTGAGAGCATGGTGCATGCGCTGGTTGGTTTCAATGATGGTGCGCTGATGACCCATGTGGGCCCGTCCGATATGCGCCACGCCATCGGGTACGCGCTGCACTGGCCCGACCGCAGACATCTGCCGGTGGAGCGGGTCGATCTAGCGCAAGTCGGGGCGCTGAGTTTCGCCGATCCTGATGATGTGCGCTATCCCGCGCTTGGCCTTGCCCGCCGTGTGATGCAAGAAGGGGGGCTGTCCGGCGCGGTCTTCAACGCCGCTAAGGAACGCGCGATGGATGGTTTCATCGCGGGTGATATTGGTTTTCTGGATATGGCCCGCGTCGTTGACGCGACGCTCGACAAAATGTCATCGGCGGGTGGTATCCAAAACCAGCCTATCTCGATAGAAAACGTTTTAGAAACAGACCGTCAGGCTCGCATTTATGCGGCCGAGTCGATCAAGCAATTGGGGTAATCCCTTGAATGTAACGCAGTTAGTGCCGATGTTCGGCAATCTTGCCTTTGTGATCCTGGCGTTTGTCGTGGCCTTGTCGGTCATTGTCGCGATCCACGAATATGGGCATTATATTGTCGGGCGCTGGTGCGGCATCGACGCAGAGGTGTTTTCCATTGGATTCGGCCCTGTCCTATGGAGCCGGGAAGATAAGCGCGGCACAACATGGCAATTGGCGGCCCTACCGATTGGCGGCTATGTGAAATTCGTGGGTGATGCGAATGCCGCCAGTGTCGGGGCGGACGAAAGCGTGACACCCCCTGATCCCCGCCGCACGATGCTGGGCGCACCGCTTTGGGCGCGCACGTTGACGGTCGCCGCGGGTCCGGCGTTCAACTTTATCTTTGCGATTGCGATTTTTACCGGGTCGATCTTGTATCAGGGCCGTGGTGTTGAACCGATGGCCGTGGGCGAGATCAAGGACCTGCCATCCAGCTATGTGAACGAACTGCGTCCGGGGGACAGCTTTGTCGCGGTGTCGGGCATTCCCTTTACCGATCCGCAGCGCGAAGGTGGTTTGCTGGATATACTGCCGGTGACCTCTAATCTAGACTACACTGTGCTACGCGATGGCACGGAAATTGACGTGCAGGGGCCGTTTTTAATGCCGCCCTTTGTGGGCGGTGTTTCCCCGCGCTCTGCCGCGGATGATGCCGGTATTCAGGTCAATGATGTGATCACCGAGATTGATGGCGAGCCTGTCTTTGCCTTTCCACAGGTGCAAGAGATCGTGCGCGCCGCTGATGGTGCATCGCTGGATCTGACCCTGTGGCGTGATGGTCGCGATGTGTCGGTGACACTATCGCCGCGTCGCGTGGACTATCCACGACCTGAAGGTGGGTTTGAAACCATGTGGTTGATCGGGATTAACGGGCAGTTGTTCTTTGATCCGCAGACAGAGGCTATCGGCCCATGGGAGGCAATGACCACCGGTGTGCGGCAGCTTTGGATGATGAGCACGACATCACTTTCGGCGCTGCAACACATTATGTTTGGCAAGATTTCCACCTGCAATCTGTCTGGCCCGGTGGGCATTGCGGAAACAAGCGGATCAATGGCCAAACAGGGCGCGCAAAGCTTTATCTGGTTTATCGGCGCGCTGTCGGCTGCGGTTGGATTGATCAATCTTTTCCCGATCCCGGTGTTGGATGGGGGCCATCTGGTCTTTTACGCTTATGAGGCGATTGCACGCCGCAAGCCAAGCGAGCGGGCTGTGCAGGTTTTCATGTTTGTTGGTCTTGCTCTGATCCTGTCGATGATGTCGTTTACCATTCTTAATGATACGGTGCTCTGCCCCTGAAGATTGACACAGTTTTGCTATAATCCTGTGATAGAGTAACCGTATGGTAGATGTTCGTTCACATGTTATGAAATCGCTGGCGACGGGGTATCGTGGCTTTCTAGTTCTTGTTTGTCTCAACATGGATTGGCTGCGTTTTGCGGTGATCCTGTTGATCGCGCTTTATTCTGGCGCATACCTGATGATGAGCTGATCTGCCGCCAAACATCAAAATCATGATCAATCCCCACCATTCGGTGCGTTTGTCTTTTTGACATCGCGCCCTATTGCCGCTACTCCGACAGTGATGGGGATGGTGAGCACAGGCGATTAAAATGATAAAAAGAACGGGGCGCGCAGCAGGGGCTTGGTTTGTGGCGGCAATACGTGGTGCGGGGCTTATGCTTTGCTTGACACTGCTGGGCATGACCGGGGCATCGGCGCAGACATATACTTTCAATACGATCACGATCGAAGGCAACCAGCGGGTTGCAGATGGCACGATTCTGACCTTTGGCGAGATTGATCCCGGTGACACGCTGTCCACCGCCGCCCTGAATGACGCTGTGCAAAAAATTCGCGGCACGGGCCTGTTCGAAAGCGTGCAGGCTGTCCCGCAGGGTCGCACATTGCTGCTGCGCGTTGTTGAATATCCGACGATCAGCCAAATCAATGTTGAGGGCAACAGCCAGCTGCGGGATGCGCAATTGCTGAGCCTTGTGCAGTCAGAGCCGCGCCGGGTCTATAACCCGACTCAGGCCGAGGCCGACACCGCCGCGATCACGCAAGCCTATGCTCAGCAGGGCCGGATCAATGCGGTGGTAACCCCACGTATCATCCGCTTGCCCGATAATCGCGTCAATCTGGTGTTCGAAGTCGTCGAATCCGGTGTGACCGAGATTGAGCGCGTGTCCTTTTTGGGCAATCGCAGCTATTCCGAAGGCCGGTTGCGCCGTGTGCTGGACACCAAACAGGCGGGTCTTTTGCGCACGATCATTTCGCGCGATACTTTTTCGCCCGACCGGATCGCCCGCGACCGGACGCTGCTGACGGACTTTTATAATTCGCGCGGCTATCCTGACTTCATCGTGCAGAACGTCGATGTGGCCCTGACCCGCGAGCGTGACGCTTATCTGGTGACATTCAATTTGCGTGAAGGCCAGCAATTCACGTTTGGCAATGTCACGGTTACCAGCGAGATAGAGGGCGTCGCTGCAGCGGATTTCGAACGTGCTGTGCGTGTACGCCGCGGTGCGACCTATTCGCCGGTGCCGATTGAAACCGATATTTCGCGGATCGAACGGCTGGCGCTACAGCGTGGGTTGAACTTTGTGCAGGTCGAACCACGGATCACCCGCAATGACCGCGATCTGTCGCTGAACGTGCAATATGTGTTGGTGCAAGGCCCGCGTATCTTTATTGAACGCATCGACGTCGAAGGGAACGGCACCACGCTGGACCGTGTCATCCGCAACCAGTTCCGTGTGGTTGAGGGCGACCCCTTTAACCCGCGCGAAATCCGTGAAAGCGCGCGGCGCATTCGGGCGCTAGGGTTCTTTCAAAATGCCAGCGTTGAGGCCCGCGAGGGCACCAGCCCCAATCAGGTGATTGTGGATGTGGATGTGGTGGAAGGCCCGACCGGCGCGCTGACCTTTGGTGCGAACTATAATAGTGATACCGGGGCAGGGCTGATCGCGTCCTACAGCCAAAGCAACTTTCAGGGCCGTGGTCAGCGTTTGAGCTTTGATGTGTCGACGGCCGAAAGCAACCGCCGCTTTGGGTTCAGCTTTTCAGAGCCTAACCTGTTGGGCCGCGACCTGCGATTCGGCATCGATTTGTCCTATCGCACCACTGATAACGAAAACGCGGTCTATGATACCGAAACCCTGCGCCTGTCGCCCTCGCTGACCTTTCCGGTCAGTGAAAATGGACGTTTGGCTGTGTTTTACGCCTTTGAGTATGAAAACCTGACCGACGTGAATAATGATGCTGACACCAGCCAGATCATCATTCGCGAAGCGGATGTGGGTGAGGTGCAGACCCATTCGCTGGGTTATCGCTATAGCTTTGATACCCGCCGGACCGGTTTGAATCCGAATGCCGGGGTGCTGCTGCGCTTTGGTCAAGAATTCGGTTTTGGCGATACGCAGTTCATCAAGACAACGGCCCTTGCCGGGGCCGAGGCGAAGGTCTGGAATGAAGAGGTAACCTTGCGGGCGACCCTTGAAGGTGGCCTGCTGGACTACCAGGACGGTAGTAGCCGAGTGACCAATCGTTTCTTCCTTGGCAGTCGTCTGATGCGTGGTTTCGAGGCTGGCGGCGTTGGTCCGCGCGATGATGACACTGATGATGCGCTTGGCGGCAACGCCTTTGCGGTGGCCCGGCTTGAGGCTGAGTTTCCCCTTGGTCTGCCCAGCGAATACGGCATCAGTGGCGGTGTCTTTGTCGATTATGGCTCTGTTTGGGATGTGGGGGAAACCTTTGGCGAGGACGTGATCTATAATGATTTCACCCCACGTGCGGTGGCCGGCGTGTCAATCTTTTGGACCACGCCCATCGGTCCGCTGCGGTTCAACTTTACCGAGCCGCTGGACGTTCAGGACCGTGATGAAAGTAAGTCCTTTGACGTGACGGTTTCGACCAACTTCTGATGGGGGGCTTGCGGGTCATAATGCTTTGGCTGCTGCTGGCGTTGCCGGTAGCGGCCCAACAGGACACCCCGCAGATCCTGATTATCGACAGTGACCGGCTGTATACTGAAACGCTTTATGGTCGCCGGATTGCATCCAGTCTGGCGGTGCGCGCGTCCGAAATGCAGGCTGAAAATGACCGTATCGTTGAAAGCCTGACACAGGAAGAACGTAGCCTGACCCTGCGCCGCCCTGACATGGACCCGGTTGCATTTCGTGCTGAGGCGGAGGCGTTTGATGAAAAGGTGCAAGAGGTTCGCCGGGTACGTGACGCCAAAAATGTGGAATTGCAGGTCGCCAATGCCGAAGCCCGCGCCGAGTTTGAAGAACTGGTGCAGGGGATCGTTGCCAATATTATGCTGGAACGCGGTGCGCTTATGGTGATGGAGCAGCGCAATGTCGTGCTGTCTGTCCGGTCGGCAAATATCACCGATGATGCGATTGTGCGTATTGATGCCGAATTGGGTGACGGGGCGCGCTAGGTCGTTTTGATTTACACCTGAACCATCAATCGCTGCTTTTCGCCTGCGGCTGATACGCGATTGGTGATGCGTTATGCCACATGTTAAAATCGAAACGCTTTAGCCGGTGCTTGCCCGGCGCGGGCTGGCTTGCTAGTCAGATGCGGGCGGGATGAGAACCGCAACAATAATAAGGAGCTGCCGTTCATGACCGATCCTGTGACCGACGCCGACATTCAACTGATCCAGAAAATTCTGCCACATCGTTACCCGTTTCTGCTGGTCGACAAGGTACACAGTATCAACGGTACGCAATCGGCGGTGGGCATCAAGAATGTCACCATGAACGAGCCACATTTTCAGGGCCATTTCCCTGGCAACCCAATCATGCCCGGAGTCACAATTGTCGAGGCGATGGCGCAGACGACTGCCGTGATGGTCGGTGCCTCGCTGGGGCTGACCGATGGCAACCTCTTGGTCTATTTCATGGCCATCGACGGCTGCAAGTTCCGCCGCAAGGTCGTGCCGGGCGATGTGCTGGAAATGCATGTGGAAACCACACGCGGTAAGTCGGGCGGCAAGGTCTGGAAATTCAAGGGTGTCGCCAAGGTTGATGGCGAAATGGCGGCCGAGGCGGAGTTCACCGCGATGATGGATTTGCAGGGGTGATGGCGGGCATTCATCCTTCGGCGGTTATCGAAGAGGGCGCGCAAATCGGTGCGGATTGCAATATTGGCCCGTTCTGCGTGATCGGCCCCGATGTAGTACTGGGCGACCGTGTTACGTTGAAAAGCCATGTGGTTGTCAGCGGCGATACCCATATCGGCGATGACACGGTGATTTTTTCCTTCGCTGTGATCGGGGAAATTCCGCAGGATTTGAAATTCGACGGTGAAAAATCCCGCCTGCGCATCGGCGCGCGCAACCGCATCCGTGAACATGTCACCATGAACACTGGTACCAGTGGTGGCGGGGGTGAGACTCGTGTGGGTGATGATGGGCTATTTATGGCGGGCTGCCATATTGCCCATGATGCGCAACTGGGTGACCGGGTGATCATCGTGAATTCTTCGGCCATTGCTGGCCATTGTATCATCGAAGATGACGTGATCGTTGGCGGCTTGTGCGGTGTGCATCAGTTCGTCCGTATCGGGCAAGGCGCAATTATCGGCGCGGTGACGATGGTGACCAAGGATGTTGTACCCCATGGGCTGGTGCAGGGCCCGCGCGGTATTTTGGATGGGCTGAACCTTGTCGGGTTGAAGCGCAAGGGCGTGGACCGGGCGGATATCACGGCGCTGCGTGCGGCGTTCCAGATGCTCAAGGATGGTGAAGGCGCATTTCAGGACCGCGCCCGCAGGCTCGCTGATGAAAGCGACAGCGAGTATGTGCAGCAGATGGTGAATTTCATCCTCGGCGATACTGACCGCAATTTCCTGACGCCGGGCTGATGCTGGCGTTGATTGCAGGAACGGGGGCGCTGCCGCCCGCTTTGGTGGCGCGTTTGGACACGCCACCGATTATCTGCGCGATGCGCGGTTTTGAACCAGCGGTGCCGGTTGATATCAACTTTCGGCTGGAACATCTGGGCAGTTTTCTGGCCAAGCTGAAGGACCGCGGTGTCACGCGTATTTGCATGGCCGGCGCTGTGCGCCGCCCGCCGGTGGATCCGGCGGCGATTGACGCGGCCACAGCCCCGCTTGTGCCCCGCATTCAGGCGGCGCTGACCCATGGCGACGATGGCGCGCTGCGCGTGGTCATTGGGATTATGGAAGAGATGGGGTTTACCATCCTCCCGGCCCAAGATGTCGCGCCGGATTTGCTGCCGTGCGCGGGTGTACCGACCAAGGTCGGACCTGCATCGTCGCATACGAGCGATGCATTCGCGGGAGAGGAATGCGTGCTGGAAATGGGTCTTGCCGATACTGGACAAGCCTGCGTGATCCGAGAGGGTGCGGTTGTTGTGCGTGAGGACAGTCACGGCACCGATGCGATGTTAAACAAGCTGGCGCTGCCTTATGATACCAAACCGATGGCCAGCGACCCGCTTGATTGGGCCTTTGATGTGGCTGTTGACCTGGCGAAAGAGGTGAAGGCCTGGTTCGCCAAAGGTCCACAACGCCCCGCTGACGCGCCGGGCGGCATCCTGTTCAAAGGCCCCAAACCGAATCAGGACCGCCGCGCCGATCTGCCGTTGATCGGCCCGCGCACCGCCATGCTGGCCGCCGAGGCAGGGCTGGACGGTATTGTGATCGAGGCTGGTGGCGTGCTGGTGCTGGACCTGCCCATCGTGCGCCGGATTCTGGATGCGCAGGGCATGTTCCTATGGGTCCGCGAAAGGGGCGCAATATGAGGGTGTTTCTGATCGCGGGTGAACCTTCGGGGGACAAGCTGGGCGCGGCCTTGATGGCGGGGCTGAAACAGCTGCGCCCGGATGTGACGTTTGACGGTGTGGGCGGGCCGCTGATGCAGGCCGAAGGGCTAGTCAGTCGCTTTCCCATGGACGAACTCAGCGTGATGGGGCTGGCGGAAATCCTGCCGAAATATCGCGCGTTGAAAGCCAGGATCAGGGAGATGGCCGAGGCGGTGCTGGATACCCAGCCTGATATGCTGCTGACCATCGACAGCCCTGATTTTTGCCTGCGTGTGGCCCGTCTGGTCAAGGCGGCAAGCGACATTCGCACGGTGCATTACGTGGCCCCGACGGTTTGGGCCTGGCGTCCGGGGCGGGCGGCAAAGATGGCCCGCCATATTGACCATGTGCTTGCCCTATTCCCGTTTGAGCCGCCTTATATGCAGGCAGCGGGGATGGACTGTGACTTTGTTGGGCACCCCGTTGTGGCCGAACCGGTGGCGAGCGCTGATGATGCGGCCGCATTGGGGCAGGCGGGCACTGTTGTATTGGTCCTGCCGGGCAGTCGCCGATCCGAGGTGTCGCGCCTGATTGACCGCTTTGCTGTCGCGGTGACGAAAATCGGGGCGGTGGTGCCGGATGTGTCTTTTGTGATCCCGACCACGGTCAACGTGCATGATTTGGTGCAGGAACGGGTCGCAGGATGGCAGGTGCCAGTCACAGTGCTGGACCCGGACACGACCGAGAAATCCGCTTGGTTCAAACGCGCCGATGTGGCGCTCGCGGCCTCTGGCACTGTGTCGCTGGAACTTGCTGCACATGGCACGCCGATGGTGATCGCCTATGATATGGCGTGGCTCAGCCGGTTGATTATCAGCCGCATGTTGCGGGTCGATACGGTGACGCTGGTCAATCTGGTCAGCGAAACCCGCAGCGTGCCGGAATTCATCGGCAAGAACTGCGATGCTGATCTGATCGCGGATGCTGTGCTGGCCGTGCTGAAGGACCCTGATGCGCAAAAGGCCGCGATGGCGCTGACGATGGAGCGGTTGGGTTTGGGTGGTGAGCCTCCCGGCTTACGCGCGGCGCGTGCGGTGCTGGAACGGGCGCAGCAGGCACCCGTCGAGGATGATCAGCCCCAGCGCCAATAGCGCAAATCCGGCATAGGCACGCGGTTGCAGTGCCTCATCCAGCGCCACCGCGCCGAGGAAGATCGCAACAGGGGCCACCAGCAGGGTACACAGCATCAGGTTGCCGCTGCCAGCCATCGCTAGCACCCGGTAATAGAGCAGGTAAGCCAACGCCGTGGCGACGATGGCGTAATAGCCGATTGCGGCCCAAGTGGCGGGCTGCAAGGCTAGGCTGATCGGCCCCTCGACCATCCATGCGGCGGGGACCATGATCAGGCTTGACCCTGTCAGCATGCCCGCCGTGGCCACTTGTGGTGTTAGCCCGGCCAGCATCTTGCGCGCCTAGACACCCGCCAGCGCATAGCTGATTGTCCCGCCGATCACCGCCAATTGTCCGAGGGATCCGATGTCGAACTGGGTCAATGACGACAAACCAATCGCCGTCGCCACGCCGAAAAAACCGAGTGTCACGCCCACGGCTTTGCGGAGCGTAAGCCGTTCATCCGCAAAGAATATCACAGCGGCAATGACGCCAAAAATTGCGGTGGCGGCATTCAGGATTGATGTCAGCCCGGTCGGGATGTGCAGTTGCCCCCACGCCATCAGGCTGAACGGAATGGCGTTGTTCAGCAAACCCATCATCAAAAAAGCCGCCCAGATTCGCGGGTCCGCAGGCAAGGGCAGGCGGCGTAGTGCAACATAGGCCCAAAGGATCAGCATCTCCCAGCCGGTGCGGTGGGCGACCGCAGTTAGTGGCCCGATTTCATCGAGCGCGACCCGGACGGAAAGAAAGGACGCACCCCAGATCAGAGCGAGCATCAAAAGCTCGGCCCAGGCACGGGGGGACAGGGTTTTCTGCATATTCACCATGCGGCTGAAATGATCCGTTCATACCGCCCATTGCAACCCGGATATTGCGCGGAAAAGAAAAGGCCCCGCCAAAAGCAGGGCCTGATATACGTGTGGCTTCGCGTGAAGATTAGAAGTTATAGGCGATCCGCAGGCCAGCCGCGATAGCGTTGTTGTCCTCGAACTCTGCAAGCGTTGTGCCTTCGGGCACTGGAAACGCCGCTGGTGCCTCGGTTTCCGCATCACCAATCCAGATATAACGGACACCACCGGTGATCTTCATATTCCCCGCTGTATAGGTGACAGCCGTACCCAGTGCAGTGTTTCCGTCTGTTGGGCCTAGATTACCTGCAAACCCACCTACTGTGGGCTCATGACCAAGTGTCAGTGCGCCGGACCAAGTATCATTGAAGCGACGACCGACACCGACATTATAAGTGATGGTATCATCTTCATAATCAACAAGCGAACCTGAGGCACCTTCGAAATTCGGAGGCGTAATATCGAATTCCGACCAGTCCACCCATCTAATAGAACCAAATACCAGCGTGTCGGCGGCTACACCGGTTTGTGCCTCTAGGGTCACAGATTGCGGAATTGTAGTGGAGAATTCAGTTGATGCCGTTGAGCCACCAAGGGTCTCATCAGAGTCGAAATCATGGGTTACTTCGCTGTGATAGGTCAGTGACACACGCGCGGCGATCTCTGGCCGTTCCCAACCAGCGCCGATGACATAACCGAAATCGGTTTCGGTGGAGGTGGTCATTTCATAACCTCCTCCTGGTACAAAGGGCAATTCGACCTCACCTGACGTGCTGATGGCCCGGACACCGCCATAAAGGTTCATGCTGTTTTGTAGTTTGTAATTCACAAGTGCAGTGAAGGCGTTGGTATCGACTGACGCCTCTGCCCCGGCATAGACGTAGTCGGTGTCAGCCGGATAGGCTACGTCCGCACCAGCGGGCTGGTCAAATATCAACGCCATCGACAGTGTGTCAGACAGATCCTGCTTATAGCCAAGGCTTAGCTGCGTGTAGTCTTCGACCATATTGCCCGACTTTGTACCCTCGGTCGAGGTAGCACTTAATGTAAGCGCTTGGGTGCCGCTGATTTCCGGCGACACATAGCCAAAGTTAAGTTCCAAGTAGGTGCCGTCCTCATAAAGCAGCCCTACTGACGGGACAGAACGTTCGATTCCCCCCGCGCTGGCGATGCTGGTCGTGAGCAGCAATGCTGCCCCGGTTGTGAATACCTTTTTCATGTCCTCATCCCTGTCATGAATACTGTGGTGCAGGCGACTCTAAGGAGTTGGTCACGTTTGCGTCAATTCTTTACGCAACGTAAGGTGTATTTGTGATCCGTAGCGTCACGGGCAATTATGCAACAAGGATCAGTAACCTAGCTTCTAGCTTTGGTCGTGCGGTGCGCCTGCGTGATATTCACATAGTTCGCCGCAAAGATGAGTGCGGCACCTGCAAAGATGCTCCACTTGATCGGCTCATCATACAGCAACATCCCAACAACCGCGATGGTGGGCAGTCGTGCAAAATCAATTGGCATCACGATGCTGGCAGTCGCAATGCGCAGTGCATTGGTCAGGCAGAAATGCGCGAACAGTCCGGCACAGGCGATCAGGATCACCCAGGGCAGGGCGGTGCGCGAGGGTGCTGCAATATCGCCGTCATACCCTGCGCAGATCAGCCCGAAGACCGCCTGCATTGCGGTCAGAAAGAACATGATGGTGGTGATCGATTCCGTCTGTGTCAGCTTGCGCGTTGTGATGGCCGTGAGCGCAAAGAAAATCGCGCATCCTGCGGCGGCCATCAGCCCCGGGGAGATCGGTGTGGAGCCCGGCTGCGCCACGATCAGAATGCCGATAAAGCCGACAAAAGCCGCAAAAGCACCAACCCGTGTGAGCCGTTCCTGCAACAAGAGCGGCGAAAGCAAGATCACCCAAATCGGTGTGGTGAATTCCAGGGCAAAGACTTGTGCCAGCGGAATAACAGCCACGGCATAGAACCACAGGTTCTGTCCGCTGAAATGGCAAAGGTTGCGCACCATATGCAGCCTGGCCCGGCCCCCATTGATCTGGGGCAGGGTGCCTGCTGCCCAGGCCATGCCGACCACAACAATGACCCCGAACAAGCTGCGGAACATCATGATTTCGAACGTATCAAGCTCTACGCTGACGGCCCGCCCTGCGACGGCCATGCTGGTGAAAGACATGATCGCGCCGATCATCCAAAGCGCGGCGCGCAGCGGCTTTGCGTCTTCGCTGGGGGCGGGGGTTACGGTTGTTGTCATGCGGCCACTTGTCACCGGGCGCAGGGGATTTGCAACCCCGTTCATGTCGCTTCAAGTTGGCCCTTATGCGTGGATGCTCTATTTGCATATCTCATGAGAACAAAAATATTGTGTGTTTTGCCGATCCTTTTGATTGCTTCTACTGCGGTAGCGGACCCGGTCGAGGATATCACCGCCGCCGCCCGCGCGACGTTTGACGGGATGCCTTATGTCAGAACCGTGGACCGGATCGCGGACAATTGCGGCGCGGATGAGCGGGTCAGCGAACAGGTCGCTTATTGCACATCGCGCAATCTGATTCTGATGGCCAAATCGGCAAGGGAACAGCCCGAAACGCCGTATCTGATCGCTCATGCCTATGGCCATGCGGTGCAGGTTCGCCACGGGGTGGCTGATTTTGCCCTTGGTCAAATCCGCAGACGCCGTGACGAGGAAGCGATGCTGCGCGGGCTGGTAGAGCGGCAGGTGGATTGCATCGCAGGCTATCTTGTCGCGCGCGCCGGTCTGGCGCCGATGCAACTGGGTGATTTGGTGACAGAAGAGCCATTGACCGATATCCACTGGGGTCGCGATCCGTTGCGGCTGGGGCCCGCGCTATCCATCGGGCTAGGCGCACGAGAGGATTGGTTCCTGATCGGACAGGCGGGCGATCTGGCCGCCTGTGCGCAGGGGGAGTTCGGGGCAGAGCTATTACTGGCGGCGTTGAAGCCATAACTGCGATCGTTGTATGCGCTTTTCATATGGCCGCAGAGGGATGGTTAATTACCACCGGCGTTGTGCAGTTGCAATGTCGGCAACACCATTAACGCGATCCATCAGCTGCGATGTCGTATTTGTGATCAATTTTGACGATTAACCGGGGCGAGTATTAGCGCCCACCCGTCAGGGTCATTCCCACTCGATCGTTCCGGGGGGTTTTGATGTGATGTCATAGGTCACCCGGTTGATGCCCGGCACCTCGTTGATGATCCGTGTTGCGGTTTCGCCTAAGAAATCATGGCTGAACGGGTAGTAATCCGCTGTCATACCATCGACCGATGTGACCGCGCGCAAGGCGCAGGCATAGTCGTAGGTGCGCCCGTCGCCCATCACGCCCACTGTTCGTACGGGCAAGATCGCCACGAATGCCTGCCAGATATCATCGTACAGCCCGTGTTTGCGGATCTGGTCGATATAGACTGCATCGGCCTTACGCAGGATATCCAGTTTTGCGCGGGTGATTTCACCGGGGCAGCGGATCGCGAGGCCCGGACCGGGGAAGGGGTGACGGCCGATAAAGCTGGGCGGCAGGCCCAGTTCAGCACCCAAGACGCGGACTTCGTCTTTGAAGAGTTCGCGCAGCGGTTCGACGAGCTTCAGCCCCATCTTTTCAGGCAGCCCGCCCACATTATGGTGACTTTTGATCGTGACTGATGGCCCGCCAGAGAAACTGACGCTTTCGATCACATCGGGATAAAGCGTACCCTGGGCAAGGAATTCCGCCCCGTCGATCCCGTTGGCGTATTTCTGGAATACGTCGATGAACAGCTTGCCGATGATCTTGCGCTTGGTTTCGGGGTCGCTGACGCCCTCCAATTCGCCCAAGAACAGTTCCTGCTCTTCGGCGTGGATCACGTGGAGGTTCATGTGGTCGCGGAACATGGTCACGACTTCTTCGGCCTCGTTCTGACGTAGCAACCCGTGGTCAACAAAGACGCAAGTGAGCTGATCGCCCACCGCCTCATGCAAGAGGGCGGCGGCGACGGAACTGTCCACGCCGCCGGATAGCCCGCAGATGACCTGCTTGTCGCCGACTTGTTCGCGGATCAGGCGAATCGCTTCTTCGCGATAGGCGCCCATGGTCCAGTCTCCGGTGAACCCGGCGATCCGTACGAAGTTTTCATACAGCTTTGCACCATTCGGGGTGTGGTGCACCTCGGGGTGGAACTGCACGGCGTAAAAATTGCGTGCCACATCTGCGGTTACGGCAAAGGGGGCGTTGGGCGAGGTTCCGAAAACCTGAAAACCCGGTGCGATTTCAGAGACATGATCGCCATGGCTCATCCAGACTTGTTCACGATCGGTCAGGAACCAGCCTTCCAACAAGGTCAGCTTGCTTGTCGGTGTCACATAGGCGCGGCCGAATTCAGCGGTACCGTCACCGCGCAGAACCTTGCCGCCCAGCTGGGTCATCATCGTCTGTTGGCCGTAACATATGCCCAGAACGGGGATACCCATTTCAAACAGGCTATCAGGCGCGCGGGGCGATCCTTCGCGAGTGACGCTGTCAGGGCCGCCGGAGAGGATTACCGCCTTAGGTGCGAAATTTGTCAGAAAGTCATTGGTGACATTCTGGTAGGGATGAATTTCGCAATAGACGTTGAGTTCACGCAAACGGCGCGCGATTAACTGGGTGACCTGGCTACCGAAGTCGATGATCAGAAGGCGTTCATGAGATGTCATTTCCATGACGCCTGATAGAATTGCCGCAGCGCAAGTGCAAGAGTGTCCAAGACATCCGATATGGGAAAGGACGGGGGAGTAACGCCCTTTCCCGCCGGCTTACGGGAAGGTCTGCAAAAAGATCGCAGTATCGCCGGTGTCTTCTCAGTTTGTACCGGGAGAAGTTGAAAAGACTGTCTTCATACCGGACATCAAACGTCTGTTTAAAAGCAGAACGCGTGACGTGCCAATACCCTAGCCATAAACATGTCATGGTTGAGTTTATGTGATTTTAAACACACATGGCTTGTTTTCCTGCAAGGTGCCTGATGTCGTTTTCGCGTCTGAAGGGGCGCAAAATTTGCAAACTGGGAACGGCTTGCGGGCTATCAAGGCTGAAATTGGTATGACCGTCAGGGGAATCGTTGATGTCGGATACAGCACAAAGATCGGGACGGCGGGCGCGTGGTGGCGGCGGTGCGGCGCGCCGGGCAGAGCGTACAGCGGTCAGTGTTGAAACGGCCAAATATATCGAACGCAACGTCCCCAATTACGAAGTTCTGACAGAAGAAGCGCTGGATGTGATTGAGGCCAACGCCGAAACCGTGCTGGCTGAGATCGGTGTAAATTTCGTTGAAAACCCTGCCGCGCTGGCCCGTTGGAAAGAGGCCGGAGCCGAGGTGGATGGCGAGCGTGTTCGCATTCCGCGTGGTTTGGCCCGAAAGCTTTGCGCGACGGCCCCCGCCCAATTCACGCAGCATGCGCGCAATCCGGAACGCAATGTGGTGATCGGCGGTAATAACCTTGTGCTCGCGCCTGTTTATGGTCCGCCTTTCGTGCGCGACGCGGCAGGTGGCCGCCGCTATGCGACGATGGCCGATTTTGAGAAATTCGTGAAGCTGGGCTATATGTCCAAATGGCTGCATCATTCCGGCGGGACCGTTTGTGAACCGACCGATGTGCCGGTGAACAAGCGGCATCTGGATATGCTGTTTGCGCATATGGTCTATTCTGACAAGCCGTTCATGGGCTCGGTTACTGAACCCAGCCGCGCGCAGGATTCGGTTGAGATGTGCGAGATCCTTTTCGGCAAGGAATTCGTTCAGAACAACACTGTCATGACCTCGCTCATCAACATCAACTCACCGCTGACATTTGATAACGTCATGATGGGTGCGCTAGAGGTGTTCGCCCGGAATAACCAAGCTAGCATCATTAGCCCCTTTATCGTTGGCGGGGCGATGGCACCTGTGTCGGTCGCGGGTACATTAACCCAAGTTCTGGCCGAAACGCTGGCCGGGGTGGCCTATTCGCAGTTGGTACGGCCGGGGGCGCCGGTGATCATGGGGGCATTCGTGACCTCGATTGACATGAACTCTGGTGCGCCGACATTTGGCACCCCAGAGGCATCGCATATCACCTATGGTGCAGGTCAGCTGGCCCGGCGTTTGGGGCTGCCTTACCGGTCCGCCGGGTCGTTCTGCGGATCGAAACTGCCCGATGCGCAGGCGGCTTATGAGACGGCGAACAGCTTGAACATGGGGCTGCTATCTGGCGTGAATTTCATGTTGCACGCTTGTGGCTGGCTAGAGGGTGGGCTGGTTGCTTCGTTCGAAAAATTCGTTATGGATGCGGACCATCTGGGCACGCTACACCAGTTCGCCAAAGGCGTGGATATGTCCGAAAACGGCCAAGCCATGGATGCCATCGCCGAGGTGGGACCGGGCGGGCATTATCTGGGCTGCGTGCATACGCAGGCGAATTTCAAAACAGCCTTCTGGCGATCCGAACTGTTTGACTACAAACCGTTCGAAACCTGGGATGAAGAAGGCGCGCGCGACACCCAGACATTGGCGACAGCGCGCGTTCAGAAACTGCTGGATACCTATCAACAGCCGGCGCTCGATCCAGAGATCGAGGCGCGATTGCGCGCCTATCTGGCCGAAAAGAAGGCCAGCATGCCGGACGCCTTTAGCTAAGATGCAGCGATGTGGCACGCATCAGGCGCGTTTCGCCTGCGATAGCGATCAACACCTCTACATGCTTTGAGGGTGAATAGCTGCCGCTGCGGTTAACCCGTGCGGCATCCATTTCTGTCTCGATATCCAGCAGATTGATCAACGCTTCGGCATTGCGCGGCAGCGTTTCCAGCTTTAGGATACGGCGCAGATGAATGTCACGACGATAATCATCAACACCAAAACGCGCGGCACGGGCGAGCAGGTTTGGCCGCTTCAGATTTCTAATTCGTGCATATATATCAAGCATTTGCAGTCCTCTTATGCCAAAATTCGGTTCAAGCGAACTATGGCACAGTTTCTGTATCCGTTGCCGAAACGACAATAGTTAAGAACGCTCAAGTTAGGTTTGTTTAGACTTTTGAAAGAATAGTTGACGCCAGAAACAACGCATTAACAAATGAGTAACCACGCATGTCTAGGTTGATTTTTCGTTACGCTGAACGTGCTGACAAATTGAAAAGAGCGTTCGTAAGTTTGGTAAGAGGACGAGTGAGATGAGTGCAAGACAAGGGTTGTTCAACCCTGACTGCCTTCCGCGTTGGGTCCCGGATGCCGCCTGCCACTATCTGGCTCATACCGAGACAGGCCTGTCGATCCGGGCCGTCGCACGTGCTACCGATTCCCACCCCTCAACCATTTTACGTCAGGTGCGCCGGTTTGAAGGCCGTCGTGACGATCCGTTGATTGATGCGGCGCTCAAATCCTTGTCCGTACATGTGGTCGAGAGTGATGATGACAAAAGAAGGGATAGCAAAACGATGAATGTAGAGTGCTGGAAAAGCAATGCTGATCAGGATGCGGTCCTGACACAGTCCAGAATTGATCAGGAAGCAAGACGTGTGCTGCGGCGTCTGTGCGAACAGGGCGCGGTTCTGGCGGTCGCCCGCGAGATGGAAACTGCCGTCGTTGTGCGCGAAACCGAATCCGGTGAACAGCTTAAGACCGCTGCCGTCAATCGCGAGATCGCACAGGCGATGGCGCTCAAGAACTGGATCAGCTGCACACAGCCCGACAGCCGCATCGTACGTTATTTCATCACTAACACGGGCCGCGCCGCCCTGCGTCGTCTGACAGCAGAAGATGAAAACCGTGCCAATGGTTTTGCCGAAAAGCGTAGTGAATTTAACGGAGATGTGGGCTGGGACATCGTTGCGATGGGCGGCATGCCGCAGGAACCCAGCCGGTATCACGCGACTGAAAGCCCGCTTGTCGGTCTGGCCCGCCGCCGGGATCGCGATGGTCAGCTGTTCCTTGGCCGCGACCTTGTCACTGTCGGAGAGCGGCTGCGCGAGGATTTCGAACTTTCGCAGGTTGAACTGCCTGCGATCAAGGATTGGGATGCGATCATTGCGGGGCAGGGCGACTTGAAAGATCTCGCCGGTCCGCCTGCCTCTATCGCGGCACGGCGCAGGGTGGTTAACGCGCTGAAAGATCTCGGGCCGGGTTTGGGCGACATTGTTTTGCAATGTTGCTGCTTTCTGGAAGGGCTGGAGCAGACCGAAAAGAAAATGGGCTGGTCGGCCCGGTCAGGCAAGATCGTGTTGCGCATCGCGTTGCAACGTTTGATGCAGCATTACGAGGATACGCAGGGCCGTTTTGGCCCGATGATCGGCTGATCCCATGCGCTTTGTGCAGGGCCGCCATGCGCGGCCCCGGAAGGTTGGACATTGGCGCGGCGCAGGGTTAGGTATTGGGCAAGCCAGAGGAACCTGTCATGCCCGTACGCGACCTGAAAATTCCCGCGCAACGCCATCCTGAAAAGCAGCGCCGCCCTGACAACGCGCAGCCGAAGAAACCGGATTGGATCCGGGTCAAGGCCCCGACCTCCGAAGGGTACAAAAAGACCCGCGACATTATGCGCGAACATAAGCTGGTCACCGTTTGTGAAGAGGCCGGTTGCCCGAATGTTGGCGAATGCTGGTCGCAGGGTCATGCCACCATGATGATCATGGGCGAGGTTTGCACCCGCGCCTGCACCTTCTGCAACATTGCGACTGGCAAACCGCCCGAAGCGCTGGATGTTTTCGAACCCGGTCGCGTGGCCGATGCTGTCAAAAAGCTTGGCTTGAACCACGTGGTCATCACATCGGTTGACCGTGATGATGTGGCAGATGGCGGGGCAGAGCATTTCGCTCAAACGATCCGCGCGATCCGCCGCCAGTCACCCGGCACGACAATTGAAATTCTGACGCCGGATTTTATCCGCTGCGATCCATCAGTGCTGGAAATCGTCGTCGCGGCAAAGCCTGACGTGTTTAACCACAACCTCGAAACTGTGCCGGGCCTTTACCCAGAGGTCCGCCCGGGCGCGCGTTACTTCCATTCGCTGCGCCTGTTGCAGCGGGTCAAGGAGCTTGATCCGACCATGTTCACCAAATCGGGCATCATGGTCGGGCTGGGCGAAGACCGGCAATCGGTCATCCAAGTGATGGAAGACATGCGCGCGGCAGATATCGATTTTCTGACCATCGGCCAGTATCTGCAACCGACGCCGAAACACCATGCCGTTGACCGGTTCGTTACCCCTGACGAATTTTCGTCCTACGAAAAAGCCGCCTATAACAAAGGCTTCCTGATGGTTTCTGCCACGCCGCTGACCCGGTCATCTTATCACGCAGGTGACGATTTCGCCCGGCTACGCGAAAACCGTCTGAAGAAACTGGGCAGTGCTTAACCGCTGAGCAACTGCCGTGCGGCTGCCCGCTGTAGCGGTGGCACGCGGTTAACGATATGCATCATCCCCAACAACAGCGCCTTGCGCGCGCCACGGCTTTGCAGCATGCGCCGGGCGCGTTCCGACACATTCAACACATGCCGCCCCAATGGATGTCGGGCGGCACTATAACCGTCTTGCGTGCCGTCCACCAAGCGCCGCGCCAGCTCTGCTGCATCAGCAATGCCAAGGTTCATGCCGCGCCCGCCCACCGGGGAATGCTGGTGCGCCGCGTCGCCCACAAGAAAAACCCGGCCCTTTTGGTAGCTATTGGCCTGCCGAATCCCAATCGTGAAGGTGCCAGAGCGGTTCAGATGATCGATCGGCAGGTCTACAGGCAAGGCCGCGCGCGCATCAGGGCGATCCGCAATGACCCGGTAGCGATCCGCGGCCATTGGTACCACGACAGCGATATGGCCCTGTGGCAGTAAGAAGCCCGTGAAATTATTCTTATGTGGCCACGTGCGGCTTTGAACATCGGCGATCGACCAGTCTCCGGGCAGGTCATATCCGGCAAAGGGGGTATCCAAAGCGTTCCGCACGACACTATGCGCGCCGTCAGCACCGATGAGCCAGTCCGCGTGATAGCTATCACCATTGGCAAAACGCGCGGTGACCCCATTTTCATCCTGCGCGAGCCCTGTCACTTTATGCCCATAGATAACTTGCCCGCCATAGCGCTGAAAGGCGGCGGCAAGATGCGCCTCTGTGCGATCTTGTGGCAGGCCGTGTACGGAAGAGCGGGCATCGAAATTCAGTGGCAACCGCATGATCGGGCGCGCGCCATGGTGCATGATCATACTGGTAAACCGCACCGCCTCTGCCGCGATGGCCGGTCCGGCGCCGCAAGGGGTGAGCAGATCAAGTGATCCCGGCGTAATCCCAACCGCGCGCGATAGGTTCGACGCGCCATCGCGCTTTTCAAACACCCGGACGGATGCGCATTGCCGTGCTAATTCAGCGGCCGCCGTCAACCCCGAAGGCCCTGCGCCGATGATCGCGACACGCATCATTCGACCACCGGTACGGCCTTGAGGTAGGCTGCGATCGCCGCCCGGTCCGCGTCGCTGAGTTGTGTAGTGTTGCTGATCACATCGACCATTTCACCGCCCGCCGTGTCGAAATCGGGGGTAAAGCCACTGTTCAGATACTCCGCAATTTCACCTGATGACCAATCCAACCCGCCCGGGGTGATATTGGGAATACGGCCCTCTCCCGACGGGTTCGGCGCACCTGCCAGCCATGCCCGGCGATCCAGCCCCCCCAGCGCATTGCGCGGGGTGTGGCATTCAGCGCAGTGGCCCAACGCCTCCACCAGATAGCGGCCACGGGTCTGTTCGGCAGATAAATCACCTGTCAGGACCCAGTCATCGCCGCCAAACAGCAGCTTCCAACCACCCAGACTGCGGCGAATATTGAAGGGAAAACCCACATCATGCGCGCGGTTCGGGGTGGCATCCGGGGGCAGGGTGCGTAGATAGGAGATCAGATCCAGCACGTCCTGCGGTGCGGCTTTTTGATAGGTCGTATAAGGAAACGCAGGATAGTAATGTTGACCACCGGGGCTGACACCGCGCTGGATCGCGCTGGCCAATTGCAGGTCGGTCCAGCCGCCGATCCCCTGTGCGGGGTCAGGGCTGATATTGGGCGCATAGAATGTCCCAAAATCACTGGGAAATGCCTGCCCGCCGGATAGCGGTCCATCGGCCACCTCGGGCGCGCGATGGCATGAGGCGCAGCCTGCTGCGGCAAAGGTAATTTCACCCCGGTCTACATCCCCTGTCAGCCCCTCAAAACTGCCCGCGGGCAGGGGGCTGGCGCGGGTTAACAGAAGCCCCGCAGCAACACTCACCAGCAGCACAACAGCCAGCCAGCGCCACATGTTTAATTGTTCCGGACGCGATAATTGCGATGACAGCCGCCGCAAGATTGACCCACTGGCCCGAACGCAGCCTTTAGTGATGCAAGATCAGTGCCTGCGACCGCTGCCAAATCAGCCGAAGCCGTGGCAAGCGCATCAACCTGTTCCGCAAACCCGGCACTATCTGTCCAGATTTCCGGATTCGCCCGGCTTTCTTCTAGGCTACTGTCCGACCCATCAACCCAATAGGCAGTTTGATCCATCGCAGCCAGTGCTGCCAGGTTATTGGCAGCTTGCGCTGCGGCAGTGGCATCATAGGGGGCTTTGTCCTGCGCCATCCCGCCCAATGTGCTCAGATTAAAGGAATAAAGCTGCATATGCGCATGGCGCGCCTCAATTGCTTTTTCGACATCCTCGCTCATGTGGCTCCCGGCGAAGGCCGTACCGGTAAGCAGGGCGCCAAGACCCAGAATGGTGGGCAGGCGGGCGTAGGTGGCTTTGGGCATAGATATCTCCATATTAGAGGCCGTGGCGTTTTCGCTCGGCCTTACGCTGGGTCACTCAAAAAGAGTGAAACGGTTTTCCGCCTACCTTGCAACTAACGGGATCGTGACTGCAAAGCCGATTATCTGAGGCGTGTCCTGCTGACAGTCAGCGCTTCCGGCCAGCCAAACAGCTTTTCAATCACCACAAGAAGAATGCACAAGGCGATGATCCCACACACAAATTTCATGCGAGACACCGACGGCGGATTTTGCGCCCAATGTTTTGCGCGCAACAGCCAGCGGATGTTCATTCGGTAAACCGGACCTTGCCGATATAGGGCAGGTTGCGGTTGCGCTGCGCAAAATCAATGCCGTAGCCGACGACGAATTCATCAGGAATTTCGAACCCAGTCCAATCCGCCTTGAAATCCACCTCACGCCGTGCGGGCTTGTCGAGCAGGGCAATCGTGCGCAGCCGGGCGGGCTGACGGCTGGTCAGATATTTGGTCACATAGGCCAGCGTGTGTCCGGTATCGATAATATCCTCGACAATCAGCACATCGCGCCCCTCAATCCGACCGCGCAGATCTTTGTAAATCCGCACCTCACGGCTGCTTTCCATCCCGTCCCCATAAGAAGAGGCCTCAAGAAAATCCACCTCCACCGGCAGCTCCAGCTCGCGCACCAGATCAGCGATAAAAACGAACGACCCGCGCAGCAGCCCAACGACGACCAGCTTGTCGGTATCGGCAAATTCGGTGCTGATTTCGCGGGCAAGATCCTCTATCCGGGCGGCAATTGCCTTGGCGCTGATCATTTCATCGATAACATAAGGACGGTGCGACATATGTGCCTCGGGCTTGGGGTTGATTTCCGGGCGCAATTTTACGACATCGTTTGGCGAAGTCACTCGTGAAAGCGCCTAGATGCCAACCCACTCCGAAACAAAGACGCTGCCTTACACGGCACAACAGATGTATGATCTGGTTGCGGATGTGGCCAATTACCCTGAATTCCTGCCTTGGACGGCGGCGGCGCGCATTCGCAGTGTAGATGATCAGGGGGACAAGACAGTGATGCTCGCCGATCTGGTGATTTCTTTCAAAGTGTTCCGCGAAAAATTCGGTAGCCGGGTCACCCTGTGGCCGGAGATCAAAAAGATCGATACAGAATACCTTGATGGCCCGTTTCGACACATGGAAAGTCAGTGGAATTTCAAAGATATAGAAGGCGGGTGTGAGGTCTCTTTCTACGTCGATTTCGAATTCCGGAATCGGTTGTTGCAGGGCGCGGCGGGAATGTTTTTTAACGAAGCGATGCAGCGGGTGGTACGTGCCTTCGAACGGCGGGCGGCAGTGCTTTACGGCTAATGGGGCGGCAATGAAAAAGGCCGCTCGAGTGCTAACACTCCCGCAGAGAAATATTCGGGCCTTGGATTTGAACTCACTCCTCTTCGTCGCCGTATAAACGGAAGGCCATCAGCCCAAGCGATATATTCCATACCCCCTGACTTTATCTGACGTTTTTGTGCTTATTGATCCCACTCAAGGAGCGTCGACCCATGACAAGTATTAAGATCAGATTATCAAACCAAATCTGAGGCTGTTGGAACTGGCCAAACAACTTGGGAGCGTCAGTCAGGCATATAAAGTGATAAGCTACTGCCGAGGCGGCTTTTACTGGTTCAAAGAACTTTACACCCTTGTCAGCTCTTCAACCCCGCGATCAATTGTTGGAATTTTTCACCTTGTACTGTGACGTGGCCGCGCAGGGCTTTTGCTGCGCGTTCGGCGTCGCCGGTTCCTAGCGCCGTGATGATTTCTTCATGTTCGGCGAGCGATTGTGCCATCCGACCTCTGAAGCGTAGTTGCATGCGTCGATATGGTTTTAGTCGGTTTTGCAGCCGTAGCGTTTCCTTTTGCAAATAGGTGTTGGTTGCGCCGCGGTAGATTTCTTGGTGAAAGCTTTCATTCTCCAGGTAATAGCCGGCGGCGTCTTCTTTTTCGACGGCTCGCCTGCATCCTGCGTTTGCCTCTGACAGCCGGTTCAAACCCTCTTCGGTCATTCTGGCCGCCGCGAAGCGTCCACATGCGGCTTCGAGTTCTGCCATTGTTTCGAACATTTCGAGCAGTTCTACAGGGCCCGGTTGGCGTACGAACACGCCTCTGCGCGGGATTTGCTCGGCCATTCCGGACATCACTAATCTTTGCAAAGCTTCCCGGATCGGCGTCCGTGAGACTTTGAAATGCGCGGCGAGTTTGATCTCATCCAGCCGTTGACCATCTTTGTACTCTCCTTGGAAAACAAGTTGTTCAAGGGAGTCGGCGATCTGTTCTGCACGCTTCAATTCCATAGGTTGAAGATAGGATAGGGAATGCATGGGATGCAAGGAATAGATTATTGTATACAGAATTATTGACGGGGGATGCAAAGTAGATGACACTTCGTCATTGCCGCACCTGAGGAGAGTCGGCACATAATGGGAGGAAACCATGACCATGAAATTTCTCGCGACGGCAGCGTTAGCCTTGGCAACGGGTTTGTCATCTACCGCACAGGCCGTAGAACTTCGTTTATCTCATCAATGGTCCAACACTGATATTCGTCACCAAGTCGCGCAAATGGTCGCTGATGGTGTGGCAGAAGCTGATGTGGATCTTGAGATCAGTATATTTGGTACGCAGTCACTATTTAAAGCGCGTGAACAGTATCGTCCGCTCAGCCGGGGGTTGCTGGACATGACGGTCTTGCCGCTGAGCTATGCGGGCGGCCAGCAGCCAGCGTTCAATCTGACGCTGATGCCAGGGTTGGTGAAGAACCACGACCATGCTGCTAGGCTAAGCGCATCGCCCTTCATGGAAGCCCTTGAAGAGAAGATGGCCGAAGATGATGTCATGGTTCTTGTGCATGGCTATCTTGCTGGTGGCTTTGTGGGCGCGGAAAGTTGCATCACAAAACCATCGGATGTTGCAGGCCTGCAAACCCGTGCGGCTGGGAAGGCATTTGAACAAATGCTCGCCGGTGCGGATGCATCAATTACGTCGATGTCATCGTCGGAAATTTATAGTGCGATGCAGACCGGCATTTTGAACGCTGCGAACACATCTTCGTCGTCGTTTGTTTCTTATCGCATCTACGAGCAGGCAGCCTGCTACACGCCTGCGTCGGATGTGGCGCTGTGGTTCATGTATCAGCCATTGTTGATGAACAAATCCACCTTCGAGGGATTGAACGAAGATCAGCAAGCCGCACTGTTAGAGGCATCCGCTGAGGCGCAGGCGTTTTATCTGGAAGAGGCCAAGAAGCAGGATGCAGAGTCAGTCGCTGTTTTTGAGGAAGCTGGGGTTGAGATTGCCCAGATGACGAACGAGGACTTCGAAGCCTGGCGCGCCTTGGCGCATGAAACATCCTACAAAGCTTTTGTTGAAGAGGTTTCGGATGGGCAAGAGCTTCTCGATCTGGCGCTTGCTGTTGAGTAAATGACTGGCGGGGGCAGCGTCACGTTGCGTTGCCCCGCTTATCATGCCCATCCAAATAAACCCTTGAAAGGATAGCTGACATGGCTGGCCAAAGCTCAGCTGTTGCCTCTCGTACAGGCAACAATCCGTTCCTGCGTAGTGTCGCGGCACTGTCTACCTTCGCTGGCTGGTGTTCAGCCGCCATGATCGTCATGGCTGTGGGCATAACTTGCCAGATGATCTTTGTGCGGTTTGTTCTGAACCAGTCGACCGTTTGGCAAACGGAGGCGGTGATCTATCTGGCCATTGGATCGACCTTGATTGGTCTTCCCTATGTGCAGCGGTTACGCGGTCACGTGAATGTCGATTTGATCCCGCTATTGCTGCCACCAAAAGCGCGTTACTACATGTGCATTTCGACGCTTTCGCTTTCCATTGCGATGGTCGCCGTGATGCTTTTTTACGGGTATGAGCACTGGCATCTGACATATGAACGCAACTGGAAGTCCGACACCGTTTGGGGTGTCCGCCTTTGGATTCCGTATTTGGCACTTCCAGTTGGCTTTGCGCTGTTCCTGCTTCAACTGATTGCTGATCTGGTCGCTGTCATCCTGAAAATCGACAAACCTTTTGGTCTGGAGGACGTGTAATGGATCCGCTTCTGCTGGGCGCGATTGTCGCCGTCGTCACGATCCTTGTTTTGTTCTCTGGTGTGTCTGTCGCACTTGGCCTTTTGATCGTTTCGACCGGTTTCATCCTGATCTTCGATGGCATGCGGTCGTTGGAGCTGTTACCCGAAATTCTGTTTGGGAAGCTGGACAATTTTGCGCTGCTGTCGATCCCGATGTTTATCATTATGGGATCATCCATCGCCTCTACCCGCGCGGGGGCAGATTTGTATGAAGCGCTAGAGCGTTGGTTGACGCGCGTGCCAGGTGGGTTGGTTATTTCGAACCTTGGTGCCTGTGCGCTGTTCGCGGCGATGTCGGGATCGAGCCCAGCGACTTGCGCCGCGATTGGCAAGATGGGTATCCCGGAAATGCGCAAGCGGGGGTATCCTGATGGCGTTGCGGCAGGGTCGATCGCTGCGGGCGGCACATTGGGTATTCTCATTCCGCCTTCGGTCACGATGATCGTTTATGGCATCGCAACAGAGACTTCGATCGGTCGTTTGTTTTTGGCGGGCGTCATCCCCGGCCTGTTGCTTGTGGTCCTGTTCATGATCTGGTCGCTTTATTCGACGTGGCAGTCTGGCGACAAACAGCTTCTGAATGCTGGCAGCTATACGTGGAAACAGAAGTTTGAGATTCTGCCGCGTGTCCTGCCGTTTCTCGCGATCATCATCGGCGTTCTTTATGCGATGTATGGCGGTGTCGCGACACCTTCGGAAACGGCGGCTGTCGGTGCATTGCTGTGCCTGTTGATCGCAATGATCATCTACAAACTGTGGAACCCGAAGGACCTTTGGGTTGTCCTGCGTGACAGCACAAAAGAGAGCGTGATGATCCTATTCATCATTGCCGCTGCGGGCGTATTTTCATACATGCTGTCCAGCTTGATGATCACGCAATCTATCGCGGAATGGATCGGGACGCTGGACGTGAACCGCTGGGTCCTGATGAGCTTTGTGATGCTTTTCCTTCTAGTGGCGGGCTTCTTTCTGCCGCCGGTCGCCGTGATCTTGATGGCAGCACCGATCCTTTTGCCGATCATCACGGCCGCAGGTTTCGATCCGATCTGGTTTGCCGTTGTTTTGACGATCAACATGGAAATCGGGCTGATTTCCCCGCCCGTTGGTCTGAACCTCTATGTGATCAACGGTATTGCACCGGATATTTCACTGAAGACGATCCTGAAAGGCTCACTTCCCTTTGTGGCCTGTATGGTGATCGCCATCATCCTGCTGTGCTTCTTTCCGGGCCTTGCAACATGGTTGCCGGACGTGGTGATGGGGGACGCGATATGAGCTATTTTAGCGAACTCGTCTCAACCATTTTTGATCGTCGCTATCGCAAAGCCCGATCAGACGAGGTTGATCAGCGCACGACATCGGATCTTTGCGACGCTCTTTTGAGCAGTCAGGGCGAGGTGTCAGGTGTTACACTGGCGCGCAACATTCTGGACCGCTATGCGAGCATGGAGGCAGAGGAAAAAATAGATTTCTTTGCGTTTATGACCCATGCGCTTGAGATTGAGCCGGATGCTGTTGTTACTGCCCTTGAAGCCTATCGTGCCAAACCCGGCAAAGGATCATACCGTGCCTTCGCAGCAGCGTGCGAACCCGCGAGGCAAGAGCTTGCCCGGCGTTTGAATCAAGTTCCAGGGGCGACCGGTCAGCTTGTAGCGATGCGTAAAGATCTGTTGCGCGTTATGAAAACACGCCCGGACCTTGAACCCCTGGATGTTGATTTTAAGCACTTGTTCGCGTCTTGGTTCAATCGCGGCTTTCTGGTCTTGCGCCCGATCAATTGGGCAAGCCCTGCCGATATCCTTGAAAAGATTATCGCCTATGAGGCGGTGCATGCCATCGACAGTTGGGACGACCTGAGACGTCGGCTGAAACCAAATGATCGTCGCTGCTTTGGCTTCTTTCACCCCGCAATGGCGGATGAACCACTGATTTTTGTCGAAGTTGCCCTGACCAAGGGTATTCCGAATTCTGTGCAGGGGTTGCTTGCCGATGACCGCACCGAGATTGAGGCGGACGATGCTGACACGGCTGTGTTCTACTCAATTTCGAACTGCCAAACGGGTCTGGCGGGGATTTCCTTTGGCAACTCGCTGATCAAACAAGTCGTCTCTGACCTGTCAAAGGAACTGCCGGGACTTCAGACATTTGTGACCTTGTCGCCAATACCCGGCATGAATAGCTGGCTTGATGGCACCGCGCTTGACGCGCCACAGCCCGACTCTGACCAAGCCATTGCGGCACACTACCTTCTTGAAGCGAAACGGCCTGATGGCATGCCGTTTGATCCGGTCGCAAGGTTTCATCTTGGTAACGGGGCCATGGTCCATGCTGTGCACGCCAATGCGGACACGTCTGAAAATGGGCAACGTCAGTCGAACGGAGCCATGGTGAACTACCTTTACGATCTGTCCCAAATTTCGCAAAACCACGAACAATTCGTGGGCGAAAAGACTGTTGTCTCATCTGCTGCTGTGAAAGCGCTCAGCGGATTGGTGTCCGCCAAAAGTCTAGGAGATCGGCCATGACAAATCCGTTGTATGATACTCTTTTCAAACAACATCAGGGCAAGACGACGGTTTTCCTAGAACTGGCAGATGGTACGGTCTTTACGCATCGTGATTTTCTCGAACTTGCCGCAAAATATGCCCATGTGTTCACCCAGCTTGGCGTCAAACCGGGTGAAAGGGTTGCAGTGCAAATCGAAAAATCACCGCAGGCCTTGGCAATCTATGCTGCCTGTGTTCAGGCGGGTATTGTCTTTCTCCCGCTGAATACGGCGTATACTGCGGATGAGGTGTCCTATTTCGTCGAAAACAGCGGCGCAAGGGTTGTGCTGTGTGATGGCAAAAGGTCTGAGGCTTTGGCACCAATCGCCAAGGCGTCGGGTGCTCTGCTGGAAACGATGCACAGTGATGGCAGTGGCAGTTTTGCGGTGCGCGCTGAGGCAATGGCATCAGCGTTTTCGACGGTGGAACGGTCAGAAGATGATCTGGCCGCATTTCTTTACACCTCTGGCACGACCGGGCGTTCAAAGGGTGCGATGCTCAGCCAAGGGAATCTGTTGTCGAATTGCAAAGCTTTGGTGACAGAGTGGGCGTTCACTTCCGACGATGTTTTGCTTCATGCCCTGCCGATCTTTCATACGCACGGTCTGTTTGTTGCCACCAATATTGCTTTGCTCGCGGACAGTAAGATCATCTTTATGCCCAAGTTTGACGTGGATGTGATCATCGCGCAGATGCCGCGCGCCACGACGATGATGGGGGTGCCGACATTCTATACCCGTCTGCTCGACGACAAACGGTTTACCAAAGAACTGGCGCAGCACATGCGGTTATTCATATCGGGCAGCGCCCCCTTGCTGGCCGAAACTCATGTGCAGTTTGAAAAGCGGACGGGCCATCGCATCCTGGAACGCTATGGCATGACCGAGACGAATATGAATACCTCCAACCCTTATACCGGCGAGCGTCGGGCAGGCACTGTTGGGTTTCCGCTGCCGGGTGTTGAGGTCAAGATCACCGATAGCAAGACCGGCGCAACACTGCCACAAGGTGAAATCGGCGAAATTGAGGTGCGGGGCCCGAATGTGTTCAAAGGCTATTGGCAGATGCCAGAGAAGACAGCCGAAGAGTTGCGCGAGGATGGTTTCTTTATCACCGGCGATCTTGGGCAGATTGACGAAGATGGGTATCTGCACATCGTTGGACGCAATAAAGACCTGATCATTTCGGGCGGTTACAACATCTATCCAAAGGAAATAGAGTTGCTGTTGGATGAGGTAGACGGTGTGCTTGAAAGCGCGGTGGTCGGCGTTCCGCATCCTGATTTTGGCGAGACTGTGGTTGGCATACTCGTTGCTGAAGCTGATGCTCAGCTTGATCTTGATGCTATTCAGAAAAACATCGTGACCTCGCTTGCGCGTTTCAAACATCCGCAGAAATTGATCGTCGTGCCGGAATTGCCGCGCAACACGATGGGAAAGGTGCAGAAAAAGGCATTGCGTGAGCAGTACAAGGGTCTATTTACGCCTGTCTGAACAGGGGCTGGCCGTCAGGTGGGCGTGTCACCAAGGTCAAGCAGCGGTTTGAACGCGCGGCCCGGTGTTTCGAACATGTCCAGCGCATCGTGCCATTGCGCAAGCGGAAACACCTCTGTTCCGGGTAACTGGGCGATGCGGAGCTGTGGCCAGATCTGTCGAAACCCTGCTTGCCACTCTGCCGTCGACTGATCCCGCAGCACGTCGCGCAGGTGGAACCGCCGATAGGCGGCTACTGTGCCCGCAGGCGGGAAGAGCGGCTGACCCGACAGCAGTCCGTAGCTTACGAATTCTGCGCCAAGTGGCATGTTGCCCAGCACGGCTGCCCCAACAGGGCCGCCAACCGCATCGAAAGCAATATCGGCGTTTTTTGCGGTGGCCTTGATCGCTGCCATATCGTTCTCGGCGAGGGGGTCCACCCCAAGCGATGCGAGCCAGTCCCGCCTGACAGCAGTGCGATAGATACCTGTCACTCGCGTCGCTCCCCTTGCCTGCGCCCATTGCGCCAGCAGTGCCGCGATGAATGACCCAGCGCCTGTGATGATCACATGCTTGCCCGCGACCGGACAGAGCCGCAGCATGTGATAGGCCGAGACCGGGTTGATATAGGCGCGTGCCGCCAATGTGTCGGGGATGTCATCGGGTACCGGCACCGCGAGATGTGGATCGCAATCCACGTAGCGCTGCCATGTGCCCGACCCACGCAGCGGGAGCACGCGGCGCCCGATCATTTCGGCCAAAGTTGCAGGGGCAGACACAACCGTCCCGAAGCCTTCGTATCCGGCTGTCATCGGGGGCAATATCAGGTGACGATACGCGCCGGTGATCGGGATCAAATCCGATGGGTTGATCGGGGCATAGCGCATCGCCACGCGCAGCATGTCAGGCGCGCATCTGCCGGTTTGGCTGCTATCCATCGTCAGCACCGCGCGCGGATCGCCGAACTTGTGATAGCGCAATGCCAAGTTATCCAAATGATCATGTCCCATATTCCGGCACCGCAAATTGCAGAAGTGCCGCGTGATGGCAAGCCGGGCGAGCACGATTGGTACCTTCTGGTGCGGTTCGAGGAAGGATTGGCATACTGGCGGCGACAGGCAATGATTTGCATCCTTTGCGAACCATTCCGGGACCGATGAAGTCTTGCCTCAGCAATTGGCGCGCATGTTGATTTGTGCACAGTTCACGCAGCGCACAAAGGACTTACAAGTTGACACCTTCCGGCATGCGACCTAGCAACTCGTCACATGGGCTGCGGCACAATTATAGAGGGATTAGTAGTTGATTAATTTCAAGTCAGTCAAAGTCTCTTACCAAGAAAAAACCATTCTGGACGATATTAACTTACAACTGACAGAACGCCGTATTGGGATTGTCGGCAGCAATGGCAGTGGCAAAAGTACCTTTGCGCGCCTGTTGAACGGGCTGCTTGCCCCGACCGAAGGGCAAGTGACAGTTGACGGTCTTGATACTCGGACCGAGGGCAAGAAACTACGCCGTAAGGTCGGGTTCGTATTTCAGAACCCCGACAATCAGATCGTTTTTCCCATCGTCGAAGAAGATATCGCTTTTGGCATGAAAAACCTTGGGATGGACAAGGCGACGATAGCCCGCAATACCGAAGAGGTGCTGGCTCGCTATGATTTGCTTGATCACCGCACCCATCCGTCGCATTTTCTTAGTGGTGGACAGAAACAGCTTTTGGCCATTTCGGGCGTGCTGGTGATGGAACCGGAGTATATCGTCTTTGACGAACCGACCACGCTTTTGGATTTGCGCAACAAAATCCGCGTCTCCCGCGCGATTGCCGCGCTTGAGCAGACCGCAATTGTGGTGACCCATGATCTTGATCTGCTGACCGATTTTGACCGTGTGCTTGTTTTTGGCGACCAACGGATCATCGCCGATGATATCCCTGCGGTCGCGTTGAAACACTACAAAGAGGCGATGCAGGGTGTTTGACCTTTATCGTCTGGGCAATTCCTTTCTACACCGGATGCCTGCCGGGCTGAAGGTACTGCTGCTTGCTGTGTTGGGAACATTGATCTTTCTTGTGGGCGAATTGTTCATCATCATCGCGTTCCTCTTGGCGACCCTTGCACTTTACCCATTGGCCGGTCTGCCGCTGATCAGCGCTTGGCGGCAGCTGCGGCCTGCACTTTGGATTTTGATCGCGATCCTGATTGCGCAGGGGCTGATTAACGGCTGGCTTACCGGAGTATTTGTGGTGGCCCGATTTGCTGGGCTGCTGCTATTAGCGGGCCTTTTAACATTGACCACGCGGGTGTCCGACATGGTGGATGGGATGGAGCGGGGGTTTTGGGTGCTAAAGTATGTGGGCATCAACCCGGCAAAAGTCAGCCTTGCGTTGTCGCTCGCGCTGCGCTTTATCCCGGTTCTGGCTAAGATCACCAGCGAGGTGCGCGAGGCGCAAAAGGTACGCGGTCTTGACCGCAGTATCATTGCCGTCGCCATACCGGTGGTGATCCGCACCTTGCGCATGTCGGACGAAATCGCAGAAGCCATTGAAACGCGCGGCTACAGCCCGTAGGCGCAGAAGAACAAAGTTGGAGTGGACCCAATGAATACCAAAGATATTGTTTATGTTGCGCTTTTCGCCGCGTTGACGGCGGCGCTCGGGCTGTTTCCGCCCTTGACACTGCCGGCTGTGGGCGTGCCGATCACGGCCCAGTCTATGGGCGTCATGCTTGCAGGTGCACTTGCCGGGTCCAAGCGGGGCGGCTATGCGCTTTTGCTTTTTGTGATACTCGTGGCTATTGGTCTGCCGCTTTTGGCCGGTGGCCGTGGCGGGTTTGGCATATTCCTGGGACCTTCAGGGGGCTTCATCCTGTCATGGCCCATCGCCGCCTTCCTAATCGGCTGGTTGTTTGAGCGGCACCAGGGTGAGACGCCTTTTGCCTTGTCACTGCTCTATATCGCGCTTGGCGGGGTGGGTGTTGTCTATCTGATTGGTGTGCCGTGGGTTGCCTTCAGTGCTGAACTGACGTTTGTGCAAGCCTTTACCGGCTCCGCCGGGTTCATCCCCGGTGATATCGTCAAAGTAGTGGTCGCTGCCTTAATTGCGCGCGGGGTGCGGCGCGCTTATCCGGGGCTTTAAGCGCCGGGCAGGTCCCATTCAAGCTTGATGCCTTGCCGCGTGCACGTGGCAAGGATTTGCGCGGAACAATCGCAGCTTTATTCAGCGTCAGGGTCTTTTGCAATCAGATACGGCTCAAGCAGCGCGCGCAAATCATAGGGAATGGGGCTGGGGGCGGAGGCCCCGCGCGCCACGCAGATCCAGACGATATCCGCAGTGGCACGCAACGCGCCGTCCTCACCTGCCATTTGCAACGCAAAGCCAAGGCTGGACCGGCCCAAGCGGCTGATAGAACAGGAGATTTTCACTATGTCGTCATATCGGGTTGGCGCATGAAACTGCACCTCTACCTTGCGGACATGGAATACATAGGCGCCACCCGGGGCGAAATGTCCTGAGAGCCGTTCAACCCGAAAGAAATGCCCGATTGCGGCCTCAAAATGGCTGACATAGGCGGCGTTATGCATATGCCCGTGCATGTCGATATCCCGAAACGGCACGGTGATGCAATAATGGCGATCCATGATGACGGCTTTCTGCAAGGCTTTGCTGGGGCATATCGCGCCGACCAGATGCCCGCAACAGCTGGGTGCGCGGGCGACTGTGCTCAACCGCCTGTTTGACGTTTCTGGCTTTGCTGCGATGATGGTCGTAAGTCTGGCTGTTGCCGGGATAAGCACCATCAAAATGTGCAACAAAGCAGCGCTACAGGCGCAAGGGAATTAACATGCCACTATCCGCAGCACTCAGCCGTCACGGCAGAGAACGCCCCGACGCCTGCGCGGCTGTCATCGGCGGGCGGGCCGTCAGCTATGGCGCGCTGACCTCTCGCGCAAGCCGGTTGAGCCGCTATATCAGTGCGCTGCCTCGCGTCCCGCGCAGCCAAAAGGCACTGCGCGACGTACCGGTCTTTGCGGTTATCATGGGCAACCACCCGATGATTACAGAGTTTCTGGCCGCAGCGCTGGCAGGGGAATGCTGCATCATACTGCTCGACCCGCTGCTGCCAAGCGACCAATTGGGGGCCATGCTGGATCAGCTTTCACCCGATATCCTTTTCGTTGCGGGGCAGGGGACAGCACCATTTGAGGGGCGTGCATTTTCCGTTATGCGCACTGAAGGTGATGTCGATCTGGACCGGCTGATTGCGGACATCCCTACAACACCACTCATAGAAGCATGCGATGATGCGCCGTTCCTTGTCGCCTTCACCTCTGGCACCACATCACGGCCCAAGGCGTTCCTGCGGCAGCGACACAGCTGGCGCACCTCTTTCGCCGCCGGTCGCGCGCATTTCGAAACGGGGCCAAATCTGCACACATTGTCGCCGGGTCCATTGGCACATGGGCTATCGCTTTACGCCTTTGCCGAAACGCTAGAGGCCGGGGCGACATTTTATGCGCCTGAGAAATTCAACGCGGCTGAATGCGCTGCGGTGATTGCCGAAAATCAGCTTGCGCGGCTTGTCTGCGTGCCCTCAGTACTTGATGCGCTTTGCCGTCATTCCGAGGCGCTTCGCAGCCTTAGACAGATCACGACCGCAGGGGCAAAACTGGAGGATAACCTGCTGCGCCGGATCGGGGGGATCGCGCAACAGGCGCGTGTGACGGAATATTACGGCGCATCCGAATTAGGCTTTGTGACCACCGTGTCCCATGATCCCGGTGCCGCAGAGGACACGCCGGGCAGTGCAGGTGTCGGGTATCCCTTTCCGGGGGTGGACATTACGCTGAGGAGTTGCACAGACGGAGCCGGCACGGTCTGGGTCCGGAGCGCGCTAATGATCGATAGCTACCTTTGGCAGGATGATACGCTCGGTCTGCAGCGCGACGGCGATTGGGGCAGCGTGGGCGACATCGGGCGGATTGATGAAGATGGCTGCCTGCATCTTGTGAGCCGTGCGGGCGGTATGGTGATTTCGGGCGGAAACAACATCTACCCGGATGAGGTTATGACCTGCCTGCAACGCCATTCTGCAGTCAAGCAAGCTTGTGTTGTGGGGATTCCCGATGCCGCACTGGGCCAAACGCTTGTTGCGGTGTTGGAGTGGGAAGAAGAGGGCCCGCAGCCAACACTCGCGGACCTAAGGGACCATTGCAGGGCGCAGCTGCAGAAATACAAAGTGCCGCGCCGGTTTTTGATCACGAGCGAATGGCCCATGACTAGCAGCGGCAAGATCGCGACGGGGCAGCTTACTCATTGGATCATGCAAGAGGATGAACAACTTGCGCCACTCTGACCTGCCCGAAGATCGGCAACCCGTTATCATCGCCGCACGGCGCAGCCCGATTGGGCGGGCCTTCGGTGCCTTGTCGACGGTGGAACCGCAGGATCTCGCCGCCCCGATTATCCAACAAGCGCTGGTGGATAGCGGGGCCATGCCTGAAATGGTCGATGATGTGATCTTGGGCAATGCGACAGGCGGCGGCGGCAATATCGCGCGGCTCGCCGCTCTGGCAGCAGGCCTTCCGGTCAGCGTGCCCGGCGTCACCGTTGACCGGCAGTGCGGCTCTGGCCTTGATGCCATTATTACTGCCTGCCATCTGGTCACGGCTGGGGCCGGGGAGCTGTTTCTGGCCGGGGGCGTTGAAAGCACCAGCCGGGCACCTTGGCGCGTCGCACGGCCCCGGCATCTAGGCGAATTGCCCGCTTTTTTCGGTCGCGCCAAGTTCGCACCAGAAGAGATCGGCGATCCCGATATGGGGGTCGCTGCAGAAAACGTTGCCACCCGATACGGGATCACGCGCGAGCGTCAGGATGGTTTTGCACTGCGCAGCCACCGCAGGGCCGTGCGCGCGCAGCAAGGCGGGGTCTTTACGGCGGAAATCGTGCCAATCGGGACGGGCGACGGCAGCATGGTCACCCACGACCAATGCCCCCGCGCGGATACGTCAGAGGAAAAACTGGCCCGGTTGTCGCCGGTTTTTGTTGATGGTGGCACAGTGACGGCAGGCAATGCCTGTCCGTTGAATGACGGCGCGGCAGTCGTTGTGGTTACCAGTCTCGCGCGAGCACAGCAGCTTGGGGCCAGCGCGGCGTTACTCTTTGCGGGGGGCGCCAGCGCCGGGGTCGACCCGTCCTATCTCGGTATTGGTCCGGTCCCCGCAACGCGCAAGCTTTTGAAGCGGCAACCCGATCTGCGCCTTGCTGATGTGAAGCTTGTCGAATTCAACGAAGCTTTCGCCGCACAGGTGCTTGCCTCACTCGATGAACTCGGCATTGAAGAAACGCGGGTGAACAAAGATGGCGGGGCGCTTGCGCTAGGGCATCCGTTCGGGGCCTCCGGCGCGATCCTGGTCACCCGGATATTTTACCAATTCCTGAAATCTGGCAGCGATGGGGATCTCGCCTTCGCGACGATGGGCATCGGCGGCGGTATGGGGCTGACGGGTGCGTTCAGATATGTGCGTTTTTTGTGACCTGCAGTCCCCTTTCAAGAGCGTCTTGATCGAGCGTCCTTGACGCGGTGTACAGTTCGAAATCCGCATCGTTGATATCAGCGACAGCTAGAGCATGTTGCACTCAATGGCCCTCATATCCTGCGGCCTTGAAGTAGTTGTAGCACTCTTCGTCTGAGAAAAGG
>NZ_JBJMBF010000017.1:0-92845 GCF_046640325.1 Loktanella agnita
GCTTGGGCGTAAGCCCAAACGCACCGGGCGGGTGGCAGATGTTTTCCAAAGGGAAACTTCGAGAACCCGCCCCCTCTCCAGTATAGACACCGTTGGGTGGCAGGCGATTGCGGAGCAATCACCGAGAACCCACCCAGGCGTTATGAATAACAAAGGCCGCTCCAGAAATGGGGCGGCCTTTTATATTGATGAATTGCGCGATGAGGCTGAATTTATTCAGTCAGAGTTTTAGAAAGTAAATGAAATGGATAGCATTCCTAATCGTTGCGGCTCTACTTGGCCAACAAAACTTGGAGAGAGCCAAGCTTGACCAATAAAATAATTGGCAAAATTGGTGCTATTTTGGAAGCCCACTCGTGATCGATATTGAATTTCTTCAAGTTCTACTGCCGAATGCGCGGGAAAATGGACTGATGTATTTACAGAGCGGACATCCCAGCCAGCGATGAAGCTCAGACCTTGTATTTCATTAACTTGCGGCGTCAGCAAACGACCGGTGACAACATCCCTGGTCCAAGTGTCAGCTGAAACCATTGGTCCAATGACAAGATCAGCTCCTACACTGGCCGCTTGATCCGCACCGAGTGTCACTTCTGTATAGGGCCTCAACATACTTTGCGCGGTGATATTGAAAGACCGCCCTACCTCTGCTTCAAACCGAAAAGCAACCCCGTTTCCAACACGCTCAAAGTCGCCTCTTGAGGGATCAAAACTTTCATCCATTCCCAAGCTATCATGAGTAGTGCGTTGGATCATTTCCATCCCACTAGCGTCGCCCATCAGTAAAACTTCGCCGCCGATCCGCGTGTCAAAACCTAAAATACTGTTGTGTGCAAACGCAGCAAAAGCTAATGATGTAGAATATGGAACATCACCCTCCGGCTGATTAGATGGTGTCCAAGGTGTTACAATTTCTGATCTGGCGCGCAATTCAAGGCCTTCGGCCCACTTCAATTTGGGACCTTCAGAGTAGTAAGATCGTTGATATGAGCCACTTCTCCAGCGATCGTGGCCATCCCCAAAAAAGTCATTTGTAAAACTACCCACTTCTCCTCGGTAGCTTTGAGCATTTTCTGCAGATACTTGACCGCTCAACGCAGTAGAAAGAGATAAAAATATCAGACCGAATACGGTGCATCGGCCGAATCCATTGTAAAGCACGATCAAACCCCCTAGCATTTTCGATAAAGTTATGGCGCTAGCTGCAGCTGATTTCTTAGTGATTGGTGGTTAATATTGAGTTTGACTACGTTTTTTTTTTAGTTGCCACGCTTGGCAATGGGTTGGTGTGCGATACTTCAATAATAAATCTGCTAGTAGTCGTGTCTGAAGACAGAGTACTGATGGGTGAATATCATACGACTAAGTTTTACAATGCTTGCGATTATAGGTACGTAAGAGAGTGTCAGAGACGTCCGCCAAAATTTAGCTGTACATGCTCTCTACCCTTTACACCCCATCCGACTCCCCCTATAGCACCCCAATCCAACTAGGGTGCGCATTGCCGCGCCCTTTATACGTTGGACCAAAGACGCGATGAGGGTGCCGGATGAGCCGGTATCATCCAATCCGATCTTCACCCCAGTATAAGGGGATGACTTATGGCCGCTCAGAGCCAAAACATCCGTATCCGCCTGAAGGCGTTTGATTACCGGGTGCTTGATGCAAGCACACAGGAAATCGTCAGCACAGCCAAGCGCACAGGCGCTTCTGTTCGTGGTCCGATCCCACTTCCAAACAAGATCGAAAAATTCACTGTTCTGCGTGGCCCCCACGTTGACAAAAAATCCCGCGACCAGTTCGAGATCCGCACGCATAAGCGTCTGCTCGACATCGTGGACCCCACACCGCAAACCGTGGACGCGCTGATGAAGCTCGACCTGGCTGCCGGTGTTGACGTCCAGATTTCGGTATAAGGAGGGTTCTTGATGCTCCGTACCGGACTTATCGCAAAGAAAGTCGGGATGACCCGGCTGTTCATGGAAGACGGCAAGCAGATCCCTGTGACCGTTCTTTCGCTCGAAAAACTGCAGGTCGTGGCACAGCGGACTGCGGACAAGGACGGCTATGTCGCCGTTCAGCTGGGTGCTGGCAACGCCAAAGCCAAGCGCACAAGCCAAGCCATGCGCGGCCATTTCGCTGCGGCCAAGGTCGAACCCAAGCGCAAGGTCGCTGAGTTCCGCGTCGCCCCTGAAAACCTGATCAATGTCGGCGAAGAAATCCTCGCCAACCATTACTTCGAAGGTCAGTATGTGGACGTGTCCGGCACATCCATCGGTAAAGGTTTTGCCGGTGCGATGAAGCGGCACAACTTTGGCGGTCTGCGCGCCACGCACGGTGTGTCGATCAGTCACCGTTCGCACGGTTCCACAGGCCAGTGTCAGGATCCAGGCAAAGTGTTCAAGGGTAAGAAAATGGCCGGCCATATGGGCGCTGCCAAAGTCACGACCCAGAACCTGCAGGTCATCAAGACCGACACCGACCGTGGCTTGATCATGGTCAAGGGCGCTGTTCCCGGTTCCAAAGGTGGCTGGGTGACGTTGAAGGATGCGGTCAAGAAACCGACCCCTGAAAACGTGATCTACCCTGCCGGTTTGCGGTCCATGAAAGAAGAAGCCGAGCGTCTGGCCGAAGAAGCCGCCGCCGCTGCCGCCGCTGAAGAGGAAGCCGCCGCAAAGGCCGCTGCCGAGGCAGAACAGGCTGCACTGGAGGCCGCTGAAGCCGAAACCGCCGCTGAAGAAGGAGGCGAGAACAATGAAGGCTGATGCAATCAAACTGGACGGTGCCAAAGCCGGTTCCGTCGAACTGAACGACGAAATCTTCGGTCTGGAGCCTCGCAAGGACATCCTGCACCGCGTCGTGCGCTGGCAGCGGAACAAGGCCATGGCGGGTACACACGATGTGCTTGGCCGGTCCGAAGTGTCCTATTCCACCAAGAAGATCTATCGCCAGAAGGGCACCGGCGGCGCACGCCACGGCTCCCGCGGGGCGCCGATCTTCCGTTCGGGTGGTATCTACAAGGGCCCAACGCCGCGCAGCCACGCCCACGACCTGACCAAGAAGTTCCGTAAGCTGGGACTGAAGCATGCGCTGTCCGCGAAAGTGGCCGCAGGCGAGCTGGTGATCGTCGACTCGATTGAGGTGAAGGACGCCAAAACCGGTGCTCTGGCTAAAATGGTCGGTGCATTGGGTTGGAAACGTGCGCTGATCATCGACGGGGCCGAAGTGAACGAAAACTTCAAGCAGGCCACCGCCAACATCACAACCATCGACGTGCTGCCCAGCCAGGGTGCCAACGTCTATGACATCCTGAAGTCGGACACGCTTGTCCTGACGAAGGCAGGTGTCGAAGCACTGGAGGCTCGTTTGTCATGAGCGCGAAAGCAGAACATTACGACGTGATCCGCAAGCCGATCATCACCGAGAAAGCGACAGTGGCGTCTGAAAACAACGCCGTCGTTTTCGAAGTGGCCATCGATGCGAACAAGCCGATGATCAAACATGCCGTCGAAGGCCTGTTTGGCGTCAAGGTGAAAGCGGTCAACACTACGATCACCAAAGGCAAAGTCAAACGCTTCCGCGGCCAGCTGGGCAAGCGGAACGACGTGAAAAAGGCCTATGTGACGCTCGAAGAGGGCAACACGATCGACGTCTCCACAGGTCTTTGATCGCATAGACTTGTAGGTTTCAGGGCCCCTGGCGTATGCTGGGGGCCTTTTTTGTTTGCCGGTATAGCTAGAGCAGTTGTGTGTGAACCCTTACGGACGGCCGCTTATTGCGATTGGCTGCCCGTCTGCCAGACGATGATCTTATCAAAATCTCGCCTCCTGTCCCACCCGGGGTGGGAATATCGTAGGTGTTGACAAGTTATGGTTGTTTTTCTGACAATGTGACAGCTTGTGGCTTGCATGGGGGGCATCAAGGTGCATGGAGATAGAATTTCTCAAAAAGACCAAGCGTTGACGCAGATACTACAAGGGAGCTCGGGGTTTTCCATTGAGTATCTGAAAACAAAAGTCGAACAACGAAAGGATCCAAATTTTGATGGATCGGATTGGTCGGACTGGGTCACGTATATTCACGAGCTCATTGATAAAGGCGAATTATTTTTAAATGAAGAAATGCAAATTATGATGGGAGATAATTTTGGGGGTAAATAGTAAGTATGATCGCAAGGGTTTTTTCGCACAATCAGATTACAGAAGCGGACCGGAGCGTGATCGCGACAGAATTCTGTTTTCGTCTGCGCTGCATAGGCTAGCGGGTGTCTCGCAAATTGTGAATGCGTCGGATCTGTCAAACTTTCACACCAGATATCAACATACAATAAAAGTTGCACAAGTTGGACGGCGGCTCGCGGAAGCGCTTTGCGCCAAAGACGAAGACAGATGCATGAAGCTTGATCTAAATGCCGATATTGTTGAAGCGGCCTGCCTCGCGCATGATTTGGGACACCCGCCTTTCGGCCATGTGGGTGAACATACGCTGAACGACCTTGCCCAACGGACGTCTTTCGATCCGTCAGGTCAGCTTAGGGTCGGTCCCATTCAAGAAAGCGGCACGGCGTTTTCAGTGACCAACTGTTTTGAAGGGAATGCACAGACCTTTCGCATATTAACCAAGCTGGCGGTCAGGTTTCCCGATCGAGGCATGAATTTGATGCGCGCGACGCTTGCCGCCTGTCTGAAATACCCGTGGTTGCGGGACGGAAACGATCATAAGAAAAAAGGTAAATGGGGTGCGTACCATTCGGAGAAAGAGCAGTTTGAATTTGCAAGAGAGCTCGAAACCGGGGAAGCGCAGACGATAGAGGCGCATGTCATGGATTGGGCCGATGACATTGCTTATTCTGTACATGATCTGGAAGAGTTTCACCGGTGCAATTTTTTCGACTGGCGTGAGATCTTTCATCCAAGGGGGCGGTCGCGCATCGTCGAGGCGGCAGAGCGCCGTTGGTTCAATAGCCCCGCAGATGCGCGTGACCGGCTCAGTCGCGCCTTTGACAGGGTGGAAAGCCTGTCTTTGCTATACCCAAGGGTTTTCTGCGAACGATATACGGGATCAAGATGGCAACGATATGAGCTTCGTAACCTGAATTCGCTTTTGGTTTCCAGATATATTGAAGGTGCTTACCTCGTCGACACGTCAGACTCCCCGACAGGTATGCTGGTTCCCGACAATCATCAGGAAGAGGTGCTGATACTGAAAGAATTGACCAAACAATTTGTTTTGACGGATGCATCAATCCTGTCCCAGCAGCGCGGGCACAAGCGCATCATTTCCAAGCTATATACGGCCATGGTTGAAGACGTTAACGCCTATTGGATCGGTCGGGATGAAAATGACAGCCTCGAAGACTATCGGATGCTGAACAGCATCGTTCCGGAGCGGCTGCGCTATCTGTGGGCCTTTTGTGATAACAACCCGGTGCGCTTTATTCTGGATTGTATTGCATCGCTGACAGAAGCCGAAGCCATGGAATGGCATCGACGGCTGGAAGGCACGTCTTCGAACTCGATTCTAGACCCGATAATGCAGTGACGCAAAGGCCGGTGATGATGGCCGATAGGATTTGCGTTACAGCCCATCCTCTTCGCTAAGCGAATCTTCTACTCCGACTAAACGGCCGTCGTGCTGTCCAGAACGACTGATATGCGAGCGGTATCCTAGATGCTTGTGCTTTATACAAAGGCGGCAAAATCCATTCTTAACCGACAAAGTTGCCAACTCTCGCTGGATAAGTTCCACTGTCACCGAATATCACACATTAGGAGAAATATGGCTGGGATGGTAGGATTCGAACCTACGGTACACTGTACCAAAAACAGTTGCCTTACCACTTGGCTACATCCCAGCAATGCAGCGCTGCATAATCGGATGATCGTCGGTGATCAAGGTCGGAATAGCAAAAATTTCATTCTTTTGGTGCGTCTTCTGACAACAGGTCGCCGCCGGTGTCTTGTTGGCGTTCCGCGTCGATCATGTTCTCGAGTTGTTCGTCCCCTGTTGCGGTCACATCGGCGGGCTGTGCGGTGGGTTTGGTTGGCGGGGATGGATGCGGGGCTCTGTCGCTTTCGGTCACCTGCGCAGTCGTCGCGCCAAGCATTTGGACACGGTATGTGGTATCTGGTACTTCGACGCCGGCGGCCTCGATCGCCTCTTTCACCAGCCGCAGGGTCTCGCCCCGCGCGCGTTGTAGGTCGGTGTCCCGCTGGTCAATCCAGCCGGTCACGGTGAGAAAGATTGCACCATCGCCGATCCGGTCGATCCATACGGCCGGGGCGGGGATTTCTAATGTGAAAGGCTGGCTTGTGACCGTCCGTTCTGCCAGATCGCGTACGGTGGAAAGGTCCGCATCCGAGGCAACGCCGATTTGGAAATCAAAGCGCCGTTCGGGGTTTCGGGAATAGTTGATGATTCGGCTTTTGAAGACGGTCGCATTGGGGATTCGGATATGGTTGCCGTCAAAGGACAGCAGCACGGTTGCCCGGCTGGTCAGTTTGATCACCTTGCCGGTGTCACCATTGATCTCTACCGCATCATTGGGGCTGAAGGGCTGCCGGATCGACAGCATCACCGACGCAATATAATTTTCCACCGTGTCCCGTACCGCAAAGCCAAGGGCAAGACCGATGATCCCTGCAGCCCCCAGAATGGTGCTGAGCAGCGCTGTCGCGTTCAGCACGTCCAATGCGATCACGATCCCGATGATCACAAAGACGATCCGGATCAGCTGCCGGTAAAGCTCTGCGATAAAGGCATTGGGCGCGAGCCTGTCCCACGGCTGCCGCATCCGGGCAAGGATGAAGCCGACAAAGACGATCAGCGCAAAGAGAGCGACGGCAATCAGGGCGAGCGGCAGGAAGGCGATCAATTGGTCCAGCCTTGCCTTGAACCGGGCGATTGCGGGGTCCAGCCGTGCGCTGATATCGGCGGTTTCCACCACAGAATTGCGGACAGCGACCACGCCTTCCAGTCGGTAGGCCAGCGGCTCTAGCGCGGCGGCCTCTATCGATGACGTCGCGGTACCGCGTAGGGTGACGACCCCTTCGTTCACGGTGACGGTGACGTCGTCGTAATTGCCTAGCTCATCAAGGATTTCGCGCAGTCGCACCGCGATATCGGCATCCTGCTGCGCAGAATTCACCGTTGCGATAGAGGCGGCGTTGTCCTGCGCGAAAACAGGCAGCGCTAGGTGCAAAACGAGAATCAGAAGGGCAATAAAACGCATGGGTCAGTCACTTTGGCTCGTTTCGTGGGACTGTAGGTCGGGCCGCCGCGTGATCCAAGGGTTAAACCCGCAGCGGATCTGCCTTGGCCAGCGCGTCGAACGCGATCAGGCTTTTCACCAGCGCGCCCATCCGATCCAGCGGGATCATATTCGGACCGTCAGAGGGGGCATTGTCCGGGTCCTCATGCGTTTCGATGAAGACCGCAGCAATCCCCAGCGACACCGCCGCCCGCGCCATGACCGGTGCGAATTCGCGCTGCCCGCCCGATGATCCGCCTTGGCCGCCGGGCTGTTGCACGGAATGGGTCGCGTCCATCACCACAGGGTAGCCGGTGCGCGCCATGGTCGGCAGCGACCGCATATCGGCGACCAGCGTGTTATAGCCAAAGCTCGCCCCGCGTTCGGTCAGCAGGATACGCTTGTTGCCGGTGCTTTCGATCTTTGCCACCACATTGGGCATATCCCACGGGGCAAGGAACTGCCCCTTTTTGACGTTGATGACAGCCCCGGTTTCACCAGCAGCCAGTAACAGGTCGGTTTGGCGACAGAGAAAGGCGGGGATCTGCATCACATCACAAACCTCTGCCACGGTAGCGCAGTGGTCGGGGGCATGAATGTCGGTGAGCACTGGACACCCGATGGCCTGTTTCACCGATTGAAGGACCTTTAGCCCCTCATCCATGCCAAGACCACGCTTGCCGCCCAGCGACGTACGGTTCGCTTTGTCATAGCTGCCCTTGAAGACAAACTGCGCCCCTGTGGCGGCACAGTCTTCGGCCATTCGGCCTGCGATCATCTGGGCGTGATCCACGCTTTCCAGCTGGCAGGGGCCAGCGATGACTAGAAGTGGGCGATCATTGCTGACTGTCAGTGATCCGATTGTAACGTCTTGCATCAAGAGCTTACCTGTTCGCGCAGGATCGAAGCGGTCAGCGAAATCATCAGGTAGATGCCTGAAAAGATCAAAAACGCCAGGATCGTGTTTTCAAATGCGCGTGGATAGGTCGCCTCGTCCGGGGCGATGGGCCGCACGCTTTGCGACAAGTAGCGTACCTGACGGTTGGCTTCAATCTGGGCTGTTTCCATTTGGGTCAGCGCCTGCTGCACCAAAAGCGTCTGGAAAGTATAGTTTTCTTCGGCAGTACGCAGAGCGGTATTTTGTGCGGCGAGCGATGTGACCGAGGTCGAACCTGCGGTCATCTGTTCGCGTAATTCGGCGATCAGCCCGTCGATATTGGAGATTTGGGCGCGCAGCGCCTGCACCTGCACCTCGCTGGGGCGCTGCGCGTTCAGGCGTGATTGCAGGATCAATTCTTGTCGCTGCTTTTCGCTTTCAAGCGAGGAAATCTGCCCCATGAGCGCGCCGACCTCACCTGCCGCGTCGATCTGTTGATATTCTTCCTGAATTTCCAGCCATGCCGCCAATGCCGCCGCGCGCCGCGCTTCTGCGGCCTCATAGCTGTCGCGCGCGCCGCTCATCTGGTCACTGCGCAACCGGCTGGTTAACTGATCCACCTGCTCTTCAGCGTAGCCGATCAGCGCCTCCGAAAAGGTGTGACTTGTTTGCGGATCGGCGGCGATGACTTCCATCCGAATGATCCCCTCGGTCGGGTCATAGCTGATCCGCACGTGGTCCGTGTAAAGGTTAAAGGCATCTTCATTGGTGGCACCCGTGGGTAGGCGCTGAATTTCGTCGATTGCAGGGTCACTGAAATGATCTTTGAAGCCGTAATCAGCGTCTAGCCGCAACATGGCTTCGCGCGAGGCAAGATAGGATTGCACCGAGATGCTATCCTGCTGCGTGGCCATAGATGTGCCCTGAAACAGGCTGGCAAAGCCGCCCCCGCCCTGCTGTGGTTGGGCCTGCTGGATCACGATTTCTGATTTCGTCGCATACATGGGCGTGGCGATTGTGTAGTAGTACCAGCCCACCAGCGCCGTTGGCAGAAACACAAAGAAGGCCAGCCGGGTGAACAGCAAAAATAGTTTGCGCCGCCTGCGCCGCGCGATATCGCGCTGGATCGCGGTAATTTCGGACACCCGTTGATCCAAGCCGTCAGTGGCGCGCCGAGCTGGCACATTCGTTGGTTGGCTTGGCTTATCGGGGAGCTGGACCATACCCGGTTTGCCCGCATGCTGGGCGTCGGGCGGGGTCATCACTTCAAGCACTGAACTGCGCTGGAACGGGTCGACGCCTGCGTTGCGCAGCTGGCGGACGGCGTCATAATCTGACGCAACGGTCAGACCCTGTTTTTGTGCGGTGCGCCGGGCGATGCGAAGCTGGCGGGCGGTCAGCCCTTCCTGCGTGATTGCAGCAATCTCGGCCTCGACCGTGGTCGCGGTGGTCGTGTCTTCTGCCTTAGGCGCAGCGCTTTCGCTGGCCTCTGGCTGTACAACGCCACCCCGGCGGATGCGGAACTTTTTAACCCTCGGTTTCGTAGTCATAGAGAACTTTCGCTTCTTCCAAGGTGTCGAACATATAAAGTTGGCCGTTGCGCAGCACGGCGGCGGAGCGGGCGAACCGTTCCAGCGTGGCAGGCTGGTGCGACACGATGATCACCGTGGTGCGTTCCAGCCGTTCGCGCAGCAGATCCCCGGCCTTGCGGTTGAATTCGGCGTCTGTGGCGCTGGGCATGCCTTCGTCGATCAGGTAGATATCGAAATCCAGCGCGAGCATCAGGGCAAAGGTAAACCGTGCTTTCATCCCGCTGGAATAAGTACCAACAGGCATATCGAAATATTCTTCCAACCCGCAAAGCCAGCGGCAAAACGCTTCAACATAATCGGGGTCGATTCCATAGAGCCGCGCGATGTAGCGGCAGTTTTCCATCGCCGTGTGTTTCCCAACGACCCCGCCCATAAAGCCCAGTGGGAACGAGATTTTGCAGTTGCGCGTGATCGTCCCCTCATCCGGCTTTTCCAACCCGGCCATCATCCGGATCAGGGTGGTCTTGCCGGTCCCGTTTGGGGCAAGGATCCCCAGAGAATGGCCAACCTCCACCCGAAAGGACACGCGATCAAGGATCACCTTGCGCTGTGTGCCCGTCCAGAAGGACTTGCTGACATTTGCGAATTCCAGCATCTCGTTACCATTTACGCCCAAAGAGCGGGCACGCCTTTCATGACGTTGATTAGTTAACGGCCTGTCATGACAGGCCATTTTTACCCTATTATCGCGAAAATAGGACCTGAATACAGTCCCATCTGCGTGAGAACGACACAATTGCCACAGCGTGCGCCCTTTCCGGCCCGGCATAGCGGCACTATCTGACCGCCCATGCAGCTTCAGGACCGGATTTCAAAATGCCGTCTTTGTGCGCCGCGCTTTGCTGCGACGGCGACACGCCATGCGCCGCGTCCGGTCGTATGGTTCGAAGACGCGCCGCGGCTTTTGATCAGCGGTCAGGCACCGGGTTTGCGCGTTCATGAAGCGCAGACACCTTTCTGGGATAGGTCTGGCGACCGTCTGCGGGACTGGCTGGGCATTGATAAAGACAGATTTTACGACCGCGCGCAGGTCGCGATTGTGCCAATGGCGTTCTGTTTTCCCGGATATGACGCCAAAGGGTCCGACCTGCCGCCGCCCCGTATCTGCGCCGAAACCTGGCACGACAGCGTGATGGCGGCGATGGGGGATGTGCCCTTGACGGTCATAGTGGGCGGCTATGCGCATCGCTGGCATCTGGGGCGCCAATCCAGCGTGACCCAGACCGTGCGGGATTGGCGTAACCATGCCCCGCGCGTGTTTCCCTTGCCTCATCCGTCGTGGCGCAATACCGGGTGGCTGAAAAAGAACCCTTGGTTCGAAACCGATCTGCTGCCCGCATTGCGGGCCCGCGTGAAAGAGGTACTGCAATGACCGATCTGGATCAGGCCCATGCCGCGATGGAGGCCGCGCCAGAGGATGACGCCGCCCGCCTGCGTTTTTATGAACGGCTGGCGGATACGGAACTGTTCATGCTGCTTAGCGCAGAGGCCGCCGATGATCAGGTCTCGCCAGAGCTGTTCGAGATCGAGGATCAGCGCTTTACCCTTGTCTTTGACCGCGAGGAACGGCTGTCACAATTTGTTGGCCGTGTTGCCCCATATGCCGGTGTGTCGGGCCGCGCGCTTGCCGGGATGCTGGCAGGGCAGGGGATTGGGCTGGCCCTGAATCTAGAGGTGGCACCGTCTGCCATGTTGATCCCGGCAGAGGCGGTGGATTGGCTGGTGGCCACCCTGTCCAACGCCCCTAACGAAACAGAGGCGCGGCTGACAGAGGTTCTGCCCCCGCATGTGCCAGAGGCCGTGGTGACCGGGCTTGACCGCAAACTGGCGATTGCCGCAGGGCTGGCGCGCTCGGCCTATCTGACAGCGGCGCGCTATGATGACGGGGCCACAGGCCATGTGCTGGCCTTTGTTGATGCGGTCCCCGGTGCGGAAAAGGCGCTGGCCGCAGCAGCGGGCGAGGCGCTGACCTTTTCAGGGATCGAGGCAGGGGTGATGGATGTGCTTTTCCTGCGCGCCGCAGACCCGATGGCCGCTCGACTTGCGCGGGTCGGGCTACGCTTTGATTTGCCCGAACCCGTGGCCCCGCAAACCCCCGGCGCGCCGGGCATGGATCCGGCCAAACCGCCGAAGTTGCGCTAAAGCTTCGCGCCCATCCCTTCCAGCATATCCAGACAGCGCGCCAGTTGGGCGATCTCTAGGTATTCATCCGGCTTATGCGCCTGTTCGATAGAGCCGGGGCCGCAGACGACCACATCCATACCGATCTTCTGAAACAGCCCAGCCTCGGTCCCGAAGGCAACAAGGTCGCAGGCATTCGCGCCGGTCAGTTCCATGATGATGTCGCGCGCTTCGTTCGCATTGGTCGGGGTCAGGCCTGCGATCTCGCCGATGGTTTCGGTCACGATGGCCGCATCACTGGCGACAGACCGCATGGCGGGCAGCAGCACGTCTTCCACATGTCGCGTCATAGCGTCATGCACGAAATCGGCGTCACTGTTTTGTACGGGACGTATTTCCCACTGCACCTGCGCATGATCCGCGATCACATTATGAGCCACGCCACCATAAACAGAGCCGACGTTCAGCGTGGTCCACGACGGGGTAAAGCGCCCCTGCGCAGGCGCGCGGGCGATCAGATCATGGCGCAGTTCCAGCAGGCGCGACACATAGCGCACCGCGTATTCCACCGCATTCACCCCCTGCGCCGGGTCAGAGCCATGACCGGCCAGACCGGAAAAATGCGTGGTATATTCGTTGCATCCTTTATGGCCTTCGATGATCCGCATCTCAGTCGGTTCGCCGATGATCGCGACGGCTGGTTTCGCCTCGCGTGTGGCCAGCAGCGCGGCGAGCGCTTGACCGCCCATGCAGCCAACTTCCTCATCATAGGTAAAGGCCAGATGGATCGGACGGTTGCGGGCAGCCGCACCCAGAACCGGGGCCATTGTCGTGGCGGCGGCAATAAACCCCTTCATATCGCAGGTGCCACGTCCATAAAGCCGCCCGTCGCGCTGCACCATTTTGAACGGATCATCCGTCCAATCATCACCGGCTGCTGGCACGACATCGGAATGGCCTGATAGCAGGATGCCTCCGGGCCGTTCCGGGCCGAAAGTGGCAAAAAGATTTGCTTTTTGCCCGGTCGCATCTGACTGCAGTTCGATCTGCGCGCCGTGATCTTCCAGCCGGTTGGCAAGGCTTGCGATCATACCCAGATTGCTATCTGCCGAAACCGTGGGATAGGCGATCAATTCGTCCAGCAGGGTGATTGTGTCGGTCAGGTGGTCGGTCACACTTAGTCTTTCACAAAAAGCTGACGGGGCACTTTGCACAGCTCTTCGGGTGCGCCGTCACGGATCACGATGGATTCGGTTGTCTCTAACCCCCAGTTATCCATCCACAGGCCCGGCATAAAGTGGAAGGTCATCCCTTCCTCCAGCACGGTTTCGTCGCTGGGTCGGAGCGAAATCGTGCGCTCGCCCCAATCTGGCGGATAGCTCAGCCCGATGGGATAGCCGCAGCGGGCGGCGCGGGTCAGCCCGGCTTTTTCTATCACATCCCCCAGCGCATTGGCGATGTCACAAGCGCGGTTGCCAGCGCGGGCTTTTTCGATCCCGGCAGCCAGTCCGTCAAGGATGGCTGCGTTGGCGTCGATGATATGATCAGGCGGCGTGCCCAGAAACACGGTCCGGCATTGCGGCGCGTGGTAGCGGCGGTAGCAGCCTGAGATTTCAAAGAACGTGCCTTCGCCTTCTTGCAGCGTTTCGCCGTTCCAGGTCAGATGCGGTGCGGCAGCGTCAGAGCCAGAGGGCAACATCGGTACAATCGCCGGATAATCGCCCCAATCATCGCCCACGCCGGTGATCATTGCGCTGTAGATATCGGCGACCAGCTCATTCTTGCGCAGCCCCGGCTCGGCGCGATCAATGGCGGTCAAGATGACCTTGTCGGAAATGGCAGCGGCCTTGCGCATGAAACCCAGTTCTTCGTCAGATTTCACCGTACGCTGCCAATTGACTAATGCGGTGGCGTCCACCAGCGCCGCCTTGGGTAGTTGCGCTGTCAGCACCTGATGGGCGCGGGCGGTGTAATAGTAATTCTCCATTTCCACGCCCACACGGGCGGTCTCAAACCCGCGCGCGATGATCTGGACGGCCAGATCCTCCATCGGGTGGCACGTTGTGGACTGCACAAAGTGGTCAGCATAGCCGACGGTGTTGTCATCCCGCATCCACACGGTGCGCAGCGCGCCGTTGCGGTCCATGCTACGGCCCCACCAGACCGGTTCGCCCTCATGCCCCAATAGCACCGCCTGATGAGTGTAAAAGGACCAGCCGTCATAGCCGGTCAGCCAACTGATATTTGACGGGTCAGTGACAACAATCGCATCCAGCCCGGCCGTGTCCATCGCGCTGCGGGTTTTGGCCAGTCGGCGCGCATATTCCTGCGTTGAAAAGGGCGCGCGAAAATTTTCCACGTTAAAATTCTCCATTGATCAACAGGTCCACCATGCAGGGGAATGGCACGTGAACAGTTGTTAAAATCGTCATTGGGGGGCACAGAAACGACAGTCGATCCAGTGAAAAATGGGGGATGCGTTCCGGGCGCGAATCCGCGATGGTCACGGCAGAACACCAGCCCGGACTGGCCTGCACCCATTAGTCAAAAGAGGAAACGAGATGCTGCAAAACGATATGCTGGAAAGCTGGGATCGCGAGAATTTCTTTCACCCCTCCACCCATCTGGCGGCTTTTGCCCGGGGTGACGCCCCGCAGCGCGTCGTGACCGGCGGATCGGGCAGCTATATTGAAGACCGCGAAGGCAACCGCCTGCTGGATGCTTTTGCAGGGCTCTATTGTGTGAATGTCGGCTATGGTCGCACTGAAATCGCAGAGGCGATTTCCGCCCAAGCGCATGAGCTGTCTTATTACCACGCATATATGGGCCACGGGACCGAAGCCTCGATCACGCTGGCCAAGATGGTGCTGGACCGCGCCCCCGATCACATGTCCAAGGTCTATTTCGGGCTGGGCGGATCGGACGCCAATGAAACCAACGTCAAGATGATCTGGTATTACAACAATATCCTTGGCCGTGCTGAAAAGAAAAAGATCATCTCGCGCTGGCGCGGGTATCACGGGTCGGGGCTGGTATCAGGCTCGCTGACCGGGTTGGAGCTGTTCCACCGCAAATTTGATTTACCCCTAACGCAGGTGCTGCACACCACGGCCCCTTATTATTTCCGACGCGAAGATCGCAACCAGTCCGAAGCGCAGTTCGTCCAGCAATGTGTGGATGATCTGGAGGCGCTGATTGAGCGCGAAGGCGCAGATACCATTGCGGCGATGATTGGCGAGCCGGTGCTGGGTACAGGCGGTATTGTACCCCCGCCCGCAGGCTATTGGGCAGCAATACAGGCGGTGCTGGACAAGCACGATATCCTGCTGATCGCAGATGAGGTCGTGACCGGGTTTGGGCGTCTTGGCTCGATGTTCGGGTCCGATCACTATGGGATTAAACCTGACATCATGACCATCGCCAAGGGGCTAACCTCTGCCTATGCACCACTGTCGGGGTCGATCTTCTCTGACAAGATGTGGAAAGTACTGGAGCAAGGCACCGATGAATTCGGCCCAATCGGCCATGGCTGGACCTACTCCGCCCACCCGATCGGGGCAGCCGCCGGGGTCGCGAACCTGAATTTGGTCGACAGTATGGGGTTGGTCGAAAACGCGGGCAATATGGGCCAGTACCTGCGCGACGGTCTGACCGATGCGCTGGGTGGCCATATAAACGTGGGTGATATCCGGGGCGACGGGATGCTGGCCGCGGTCGAACTGATGGCCGATGTCGATGCGCATCGCTTCTTTGATGCGGATGACAAGATCACCTATCAGATCGTGGCAGCCATGGCCGAGGATGGCGTGATCGCTCGCGCGATGCCGCAGGGTGACATTCTAGGCTTTGCACCGCCCCTGTCGCTCAGCCGGGAAGAAGTCGATGAAATCGTTAGTAAAACTGCGAAAGCCGTGACGGAGGTGCTGGGCTGATCCCGGTGGGCAGCGCATATCCGCGCTGCCCCATAAACTGAGCCAATGGCTGTATTGACCCGGACACCCCGCTTGGGTGCAAATGCTGGGTAACAGCTTTGCAGAAACCATGCAGAGTGATCAGCGGCGCTTTTTCGTAACCGGTACAAAGCGCAAATAGGAACGCAAACGGAGCATCAGAATGAAACTGACAGGTAGCCGCACAATCAATGCTGACATTATCACCGTCTGGGCCGGGCTTCTGGATGCAGAGGTGCTCAAGGTTTGTGTGCCGGGCTGCACCGAAATGTCAGGATCGGCCGAGGACGGGTTCGAGGCGACGGTGGTGCAAAAGGTCGGCCCGGTAAAAGCGACCTTCAAAGGCCAAGTGACGATCAGCGATATGATCGCACATGAAAGCCTGACAATCACCGGTGAAGGCAAAGGCGGGCCCGCTGGTTTCGCCAAGGGCGGTGCGGATGTGCGGCTGAGACCCGAAGGTGACGGCACCCTGCTTGAATATGATGTAGAGGCAAAGGTCGGCGGCAAGCTCGCGCAGCTAGGATCGCGCATCATTGATGGCTTCGCCAAGAAAATGGCCGATCAGTTCTTTTCCAACTTCCAGGAAGCGGTAGAACCACCCAGCCCGGAAGACGCGGAAATCACTGACGCGGACGGCCCGAAAAAAGGCTGGTTCAGCAAGCTACGCGGTTGACCGTTTCATTTGAACTGCACTAGGTCCCACAGATTGCCATAAAGATCGGCAAAGACGGCGACCGTGCCGTAGGGGGCCTCTTTCGGGGGGCGGATAAATTCCACACACCGGTTTTTGTATAGCGCGTAATCCCGTTCGAAATCATCGGTTTGCAGGAACAGAAAAACCCGGCCACCAGTCTGGTTACCGATAAATCGTTCCTGTTCAGCGTCAGAGGCGCGGGCAAGCAGGACAGCGGTGGTGCCGTCACCTTGCGGCCTCACAACGACCCAACGTTTGTTCTGTTCCGGCTGATAGGTGTCTTCAACAAGGTCAAAACCCAGGGTTTCGGTGTAAAACGCGATTGCAGCGTCATAATCGCGCACGAGCAATGCGACATGGCACAGTGACTGTTTCATTCGTGATTCCTTTGTCCGTCCGGCGTTGAGGCTGCAAAGCCATATGGCATACTCTCTCGCTCGGCGGGTGCAAAATAGTATATTCAAGGGGGTGGTTCAGGGGGGGGCACATGAAAATGCCCCCGATATCGGCTCGTGACCAATCTCGGGGGCGATGCTTATAGCTATGTATTTTTAAAAAGTTCTGTCCTCGGGCCACTCACCCCCAAAGTCAGGTTCAAATTTTTTCGGACGAATGTTCCCCAAATATTTAAGCCGGAACGCAAGTGATTACAGGGCCATCATTGTGGTGAAAATTGCTGACAATCATGTTCTCCGTTCACGTTTCGGTTGTGCGGCAAGACGAGCGGGCCGCTGTTTCTACGATGAAGAAATATGCACATCGCACCACCAGATTGTGCTAAAAATTGCTAAACGTCCTGAAATCAATACGAAAAAAATCCGAAACCGAGATGGGTAATATTCAGAAAAATTTCAGAAAAAATATGAAAATTTATCGGAAGGATTTCAGGAATTTCAGATCTAGCTGATCTAGGGTATTCGCAGGGGAGTTCTGTCCATTATGAGTGCCTCGGTCGGGCATTCACGTGCGTACATGCCTTTTAGCACGGGCGCGACCAAACGGAGGTGAAGTACAGACATCGGCATTTTGGCCGGAACGCAAATCAAGGCGACAAGGTGAATGCATGTCATAAAAATTTTGAAACGATGAATATTACAGCGCCCGAAATATTTCTTCGGCACAGCTCGTCAGACCATCAACAGCTTCGTTTGTTTGGTGTAAATTCCGATTTTTTTGTTGAATACCCTCGTAATATTCTGAATGCTGAACTGGTAAGCGCTGAAGCTGACCGGGGAAGTGAATTCAGTGTGAGGGCGGAGACAAAAATCGAGAAAGCAGTTGCGTTAGGGCTTGCGCATTACTTGCCCGAGCAGGACCAATTATGTGGCGCTGACGGAGAAAGAATTTTTCTGCGTGCGCAATCGGCTCGCGTGCTGCGCTATATGGCCCGGCGATTGGGCGTATTGGTGACCCGCGACGAACTGATTGACGAAGTATGGCGGGATCTATCCGTCACCGATGATAGCCTCACGCAATGTATTTCGGATGTGCGCCGTGCAATCGGTGATAAAAAACGCGTCATTCTCAAGACAATTCCAAAGCGCGGATTCATCCTCTACGGCGAACCGCGTGCGGATGATCCGGCGCCCGCCCCCCACGCCGCATTGCAGCTACAAAAGACGCGCCATGCAGATCCTGCCGATCTTTCGCAAGAAGAGGTCGTCGCATATGTCCGCGATCCGAACGGGGCGCTGGACATGGATATTCATGCGCAGAACTCCGATGGCCATACGCAGACAGTCGATTCACACGGGGCAGTGGTTCAAAAACTGCGTTTTCCATCCGTTGCAGCTGCTGTGGATGCCTGTCTGCCTTTGGTGAGACATCCGGACGTTGCGGCGGCCATCGACACATCAGGGGCTGCGTGGCGCGGATTACTCGATGCGGCACGGTCGGGGGACATCCTCGCAAGCGTCGATGCGCGCGATTTGGCGCAGTCCTATCCACAGTTGCATTTCGAAGATTTAGGGCAGGCGGGCGATCAGAATATCACGCGTGCCTTCCGACTTTCGCGAAATGGGAGGGGCGGAGACGCCGTCATGCGGCTTTCCGATCAAACTTTACTGCCCACGATCTCTGTCTTGCCGTTGCAGAATATCAATCAGGACGGGTCGGATATCCTTGGTTCTGTCTTTGCTGATATCATGACGGCCGCACTAGGCAGCTCAGAAGAGATTAATGTCACCTCGCGCCTGTCAACTGCGGCCTTTGGCAGCGGCAATGCCAGTCTGATGGAAATCGGACGGCGGTTGAGTGCGGAATTCGTGCTATCGGGTTTCTTCGCCCGGCGCGACGACACTTTGCAGATTAATCTGGAATTCGCTGAGGTCGCCAATCAGCGTATGCTTTGGGCGCATAGGCTGACTGTACCAGTTGATGAATTGCTGGGTGATTTCGAACCGGCTTACGAAATCATGTCGCGGATTCGTCAGTCGATCCTGATCAGTGAAATTCGGCGCGCAAACACCACGCCACTGTCCGACATGCAAAATTACTCACTGATGTTCGCCTCCGTCGGGTTGATGCATCGGTTCTCGCCGAGCAATTTCGCTAGGGCGCACGACATGTTGGGTGTCTTGTCAGAGCGTATGCCCAATCATCCGGTGCCTCTTGCCTGGACGGCACGGTGGCACCTGCTGCGCGTGGTGCAGGGGTGGTCGGAAAACCCCGATGCGGATGCCCGCGCTGCGCTGGGCTGTACGGGGCGGGCGCTGGACCTTGATCCGGAAAACGTGCTGGCCTTGGCCTGCGAGGGGCATGTGCTGACCAACCTTCTGCACCGGCTCGACGACGCCGAAGACCGGTACGATCTGGCACTTCAAATCAACCCCAACGACGCAAATGCGCGATCTCTGCGCGGGATGATGCTGGGGTTTCAGGACCGAGGTAAGGAAGGAGTGCGCGATACGGAGCGGGCGTTGCATCTCTCGCCACTTGACCCGCACAGATTCTTTTACTTGGCCATGGCCGCCGGTGCGTGGCTCACACCCGAAGATAATGGTTATGAAAAGGCAGAGCATTATGCAAAGGCCTCTCTGCGACTGAACCGGGGGCATACATCATCGCTTCGGATGCTGGCGGTCGCACAGCAATTATCGGGGAAGGTGGAGGCAGCGCGCGAAACCGTGGCTGAACTGATGCAACTTCAGCCAGATCTCCGGGTGAGCAATTGGCTCAAATCCTCTCCCAGCGCAGATTACAATACCGGGCGTGTGTTTGCACAAGCCATGCGCGATGCAGGAGTCCCGCGCTAATTTTAAACAAACTATAAGGAGAATATTGTATGTCAGCAGAGAATTTTGGAGGCCCAGAGGGAGCATATGGTGCCTATGGGGCGTACGGTGCATATGGGGCGTATGGCGGTGCTGGGGCGTATGGCGCTTACGGGGCCTATGGCGCTTACGGGGCATATGGTATCCCTGCTGGCCCGGTATCCGCAGAGGCGCTCATCAGAAACCGCGATGGTATCGTGGGTGCGCCGCTCGGCAGCATGCCCTCGCCCAATCCGGGCGTTCCGAACGATGTCAGGAACCTTTCACGGCTTTCGCGGGAAGTGCGCGCAGCGATCTTCTCCTTCGCGCTGAACCAGGATATCTCCTTAACTGCGGACGGATCCGGGACCGGGAAGGCAATCCTCTGGCGGCGTAAGAGCGATAATCCCCATTCCGGCCCGCATGGCTATGAAAAACTGGTGAAGATGAAATCGCCTCATTTGTCGGTCTTCGAAGAACAGATGGGTTTTCTGGCCGGCTATGCCGACCTACGTCAGGACCGGGCGGCTGAAATCCTGTCCCAAATCGGTGCACCTGTACAATTCTACCAAACCATTGCTTTTATTGATCCGGCCCGTACGCCCTTCACGCTGGAACTGCTGGCCGTGGGACTGCGCTTTGCCAATTATTGCGAACAGCAGTTGAAATACGCGCTAGCGGTCAAACGGCCTATCGAGCTTTCGCCGCAGGTGCAGCCGATGATCCCGACACCGACCCATGGATCTCTTCCAAGCGGTCACGCTACAGAAGCTTTTGTCATGGCGCGGCTCATCTGGAAACTGCTGCGCGGGTCGGGCGCGCCGCAATATAGCAATGACGATTATTGGGGCGAAATGCTGATGCGGCTGGCTGCGCGTATCGCAATCAACAGAACGGTCGCCGGGGTGCACTATCCCGTGGACAGCGCTGCCGGGGCTATGCTGGGCCTCACACTTGCGGATTTCGTTGCCGAAAAGTGTACCGGCTGCGACTGGACACGGGCCAAGTTCAACGGCCACCACTACAGCGGGTCCAGCGATTTCAACTGGCATGACCTCTATACTGTCGACGATGACGAACAAAACGCAGTGTCGACCGGACCTGCTGGAGACTGGGCAAAGACCTCGCAACACTCCACTGTCCTGGGGGCGACACCCGCGCTCGAATGGCTTTGGAATAAGGCGGCTGCGGAGTGGGTGGATTTCAGCTGATGACAAAGAAATCGAAAATGGAATTCGAATGGGTTAAAATCCATGAAGACGGGTCTCTTAATGCGATCACCGCTGCGCGCAGGAAAGGGTTGCCTGGCGACAAATTGTGGTCGGTCATGATCGAACTGAACGAGCCGACCTCTATCAATGCTGTCTTAGAAAAACTCCCAGCTGAAGCTCAGGAAGCCCTGCTGTTTCCTGAAGTCTATGAAGCAGAGAACGCATACCAGTTTTTATCTGTTCACGCACCTCTTGCGCTCATCGAAGACCTGAACACTACAGGCGTGAGTCCACATATCGCCAATGTACACTTGGGATTGGAGTCATCTGAGCATCGGCTGGAAAACGTTGAAGATCTGCCGCCTATTGAAGTTTCTGAAGACACGGTCATCGTTGGGGTAATTGATGATGGCGTGGGTATCGCGCATGAACTGTTCCGCACGGAATGGAACAAATCGCGTGTCGAATATTGCGCGATTTTGCCTTATGATCCGATTGACGGGGGTAAGGCCCCTTCACTAGGGCGCATCTTACGAAAGAGCGAGATCGATGGCTATCTGAATGATCTAACTTGGTCCGGTCTGCTGGATGAAGATCTCTTTTACAAAGCAACCGGACAGGTGGACCTGCGCGATGGGTATTTCTCTCCGGTTAGTTTGCGAAAATCTCACGGGACCCATGTGTTGGGCCTAACTGCCGGCTTTTCGCAGGAGGAGAAGGTGGAAAACCGCCCCATTATCTGTACGGTGATGCCGCCACGTGTGGTGCATGACACCTCTGGTATCAGCCTGATCCCTTCGCTGGCCCTGTCGTTGGAACTGCTAAGGGTAGAAGCGTTGCGATATCAGTGTAACGGTAAACCCGTACCCTTCGTGCTGAATTTTTCTTATGGGAATTTTGCGGGTCCTCACGACGGGACCAGCGAGGTATCGCGTCTGATTGAGAATTTTATTCATTACGATCTCGATCATCCCACCAAGCAAAAACGCTGGGTGACCTTGCCATCTGGCAACGGCAATCTCGCTCAGGCGCACGCCGTGCTGAAGTTCCCCAAGCCCGAGCCAGCACCTATCGTTCTGGACCTACGTGTATTGCCCGATGACAGGACAGACAGCCATGTGGAAATGTGGATGCCGTACTCTGACGTCGAAACGCCGCCTGATTTTGTCTCGGTTACAGTAACGCCACCCTTCGGGCAGAAAAGCCCGCCTGTCAGCGCAGTGTACGGGGAGCACTATGAGTTAAGGAATACAAATGACCAAGTGATTGCGACCCTGCGGTACACATTCAACAAAGAAGTGCCCACGAAGCGTGGGGTGATTACGCTGGCGATTGAGCCGACCGCCAGTCACGATCCCGATATTCCATTAGCACCCTCAGGGCGGTGGGAAATCACGACGACGCCGAAGGACATCAAAGACGGCGAAGAGGTCGAGGTGTGGATTCGGCGGGACGAGACATTACCGGGGTATCGGCCGGGCGGGAGGCAGTCCTATTTTGACAATGCATGCTACCAGCCTTTTGATTCCTATGGTGGGCTCAGCCCAGTCGATCCGCCAAACGATAGCTGCCCGGTGCGCCGCGCGGGAATGATCAGCGGTTTTGCTGACGGGCCATCACCCATCGTGGTCGCAGCGTACACAAATAAATATAAAGACAAAGATGGGGAACAAGTGGCCAGACTGTCGAACTATTCCGCAGCTGGTCCGCTGACCCAAACACCGATGACACCTGAGCCCGCGCGAAACGGTCCGGATGTATCAGCCAAGGGCGACGATTCGATCGTCCGCCGGGGTGTCTTCAGTGCGGGATCCCGCTGCGGGACTTATGTGCGCATGAGCGGGACCAGTATGGCCGCACCCGCAGTGGCGCGCATGGCGGCTGATGGGATCAAGGCTTGGGACAAGACAGCGCGTGAGTGGGCGGTGAAGGCGGTGGAGGATTATCCGGTTGAGCTGGACCCAAAGCCGGGCCCGACACGCACCGGCGCTGGCGCGCTGAACGCACAGGTGGATTTTCACAAGAAACCCTGAGCGGGGCTGCTCAGCGGGGTTTCTGAATACCTCTGATGTCTCCCGCGGTCAAAACGGGGGAGGCGTCAAGCGCATCCGCATCCAGCATCGCCGCAACTCGTTCGAGCGAGGCGACAAGCTGCGCCTGCTCCCAAGCATCCATCTGGTCGAACGCCTGAACAAAGCGCTGTTGCAGGGCATCGGGGGCATCCTCGACGACGGCGCGTCCGTTGCTGGTAATCATGACATTGGTCTGGCGGCGGTCAACCTCTGACCGCTGGCGCATGATCAACCCTGATATCTGCAATTTGTCGATGATCGCGGTCACGGTCGCCTGCGTGATCCCCATCTGCGTGGCCAGCGCCTTGGGTGTCGCGCTACCATCAGACCGGCTCTCAAGGATTTGTAACACCCGAAACTGTGCTGATGTCACGCCAGCGGCCTGCGCCAGATCACGTTCGTAAAGCGCCGTGGCGCGCAGAATCCGCCGCAAGGCGATCAGGCTGTCATTGGCACGTATATTGTCAGGATGCATCATGGCTGCGGTATCGCATGAATGATCTCCTCGTATCAATCGCTCTTGGTAATCTCGCAATATCCTTCGTCTACCGAAGTATGAGCATCTCCAGATTGCCCTGCATTTTAAGGAAATTATCGCGAATATCACGCTATAAGCGGATTTTTGGCAAAAGTTAATTCAGGAGTTGAAGTTTTTTGGGGCTGGTTATAATTAGACACACGAAGCAAAAAGCGAGGTGGATATGCCCAGAGACATGACAGAGTCCCCAACGCCATTACCTCAACTGCGTAAACCTGATCCAACGGATGGGGCAGATATCTGGGCGCTCATCCAAAGCTGCAAGCCGCTGGACGAGAATTCCATGTACGCTAATGTGATTCAGGCGGACCATTTTCGCGAAACCTGCGTTCTGGCAGAGCGGGACGGTGAAGTGCTGGGCTGGATCTCGGGCCATATGATCCCGGATGAGGATACGCTCTTTGTCTGGCAGGTCGCTGTCAGCGAAAAGGCACGCGGCCTTGGCTTGGGCCGCCAGATGCTCTCCGAACTGATCGGGCGGGGCGCCTGCGCCGATGCGGCCAAGTTGAAGACCACCATCACCAAAGACAACAAAGCTTCCTGGGCGCTGTTTCGCAGCTTCGCCCGTGGTATCGGCGGCGCATTAAGCGATGCACCGCATTTCCAACGCGACGCACATTTTGACGGACAGCACGCGACCGAACATATGGTCACGATCACATTGCCCGCACGCGATACTTTGGCGCAAGCCGCCTGATCTAACCCACTTCCTGACAATCATCACCAGCGCACGACTGTGCGAAAGGATAGAGATATGCCTAAGGATATCACCCACACCCCCACGATTTTCGAACGCCGCGAAAGCGCTGCCCGCTCTTACTGCCGGGGCATGCCTGCCATTTTCGCGACGGCCACAGGCTCAGAGCTGACCGATACGGACGGTAAAACCTACATCGACTTTCTGGCAGGCTGTTCGTCGCTGAACTACGGCCATAATGATCCAGACATGAAGGCCGCACTGATCGACCATATTTCGTCAGATGGGATCGCCCACGGGCTGGATCTGCACACCGACACAAAGGCCGCCTTTCTACGCGCCTTTGACACCCATATTCTGGCCCCGCGCGGAATGGATCATCGGGTGATGTTCACCGGACCCACAGGTGCAAATGCGGTTGAGGCCGCGATGAAAATCGCGCGCAAGGTGACGGGGCGGACCAATATCATCGCCTTCACAAACGGGTTTCATGGCGTCACGAACGGGGCGCTTGCCGCCACTGGCAACGGCTATCACCGGGGCGGGGCGGCGATCCCACTGCAAGGCGTCACCCGGATGCCGTTTGACGGCTTCTTTGGTGCAGATACGGATACAGCGGCGCAGCTTGACGCGATGCTGTCGGATGCCTCTGGCGGTATCGACGCACCCGCCGCGATCATGCTGGAAACTGTGCAGGGCGAAGGCGGGTTGAACGCAGCCCGCGCTGACTGGGTGCGGCGCATTGCAAAGGTCGCAAAAGATCACGGCGCGCTGCTGATCATCGACGATATCCAAGCGGGCTGCGGCCGCTGCGGCACGTTCTTTTCGTTCGAGGATATGGGGATCACACCAGATATCGTGACAATGGCAAAATCGCTTTCAGGCTTCGGCTTGCCGATGGCCGCACTGCTGGTGCGCCCTGAATATGACGTCTTTGGCCCGGCCGAACATAACGGCACCTTCCGGGGCAATACCCATGCGTTTGTCACTGCCCGAGTCACGATCGAAAAATTCTGGGCCGATGATAGCTTCCAGAAGGGCCTGAACGAAAAGGCTAATCTAATCAATGATCGGCTGGGCACATTGGCCGCACTTATCCCCGGCAGCACACAAAAGGGTCGCGGCCTGATGCGCGGTGTCGATGTGGGCTCTGGCGCGCTGGCCGGTGCCATCTGCGCGCGCGCCTATCAAAACGGGCTGATTATCGAAACTTCGGGCAGCGAAGATCAAGTGGTCAAGGTGCTGGCACCGCTGACCACACCCACTGCTACTTTGCGCAAAGGGTTCGATATCCTGCTGTTCGCCGCCCGCGAAACGCTGGCCGCCCAACCCCAAAAAACCGTGGAGTAAAACCATGATCGTCAGAGATTTCAACAAGATCGTCGAAGACCAGCGCGACCGCGTGGTATCGGATGCAAATTGGACCAGTGTGCGGATGCTGCTGGCCGATGACGGGATGGGGTTTTCATTCCACATCACCTTTCTGGACGCCGGGTCGGAACACACGTTCGAGTATAAGAACCACTTCGAAAGCGTCTACTGCATGAAGGGCAAGGGGGCGATCACCGACCTCAAGACCGGCGAAACCCATGATATCGTCCCTGGCGTGATGTATGCGCTGAACGAACATGACCGGCACGTGCTGCGCGCAGACGAAGAACTGGTCATGGCTTGCTGCTTCAACCCGCCCGTCACCGGCAACGAAGTGCATCGCGAGGATGGATCCTACGCGCTTGCAGAAACGGCCTGATATGGCTCACACCGTAGAAAAAATCGGCGGTACCTCGATGGACCGCATTGATGAACTGCGGGATACGCTGATCATCGGGGACCGCAGCGGCGCTGCCCTTTATGGGCGGGTCTTTGTCGTATCGGCGTTCAGCGGGATCACCAATCTGCTGTTGGAGCATAAGAAAACCGGCGAGCCGGGGGCTTTTGCCGCCTTCACCAGTGAAGCAGACGGGCATGGCTGGCATGGGCGGCTTGATGATGTGGCGCAGGCGATGATCGTCGCGCACCGCCGTGTGCTGGACAATCCGGCGGATATTGAACGCGCCGATGCCTTTGTGCATGATCGGATTTCCGGGGCGCGTAATTGTCTGACCGATCTGCGGCGGTTGTGTGAATACAGCCACTTCCGCCTGACCGAAAACATGAGCCAGACCCGCGAATTACTGTCAGGACTGGGCGAGGCGCATTCCGCATTTGTCACTACGCTGATGTTGCAACGCGCCGGGGTGAATGCCCGTTTCGTCGATCTGTCCGGCTGGCGCGACGCTGGTGAGGCATGTTTGGACGAACGGATCAAAACGGCCATGGCGACTGTGGATCTGACATCTGAAATGCCCATCGTTACCGGCTACGCACAATGCGCCGAAGGGCTGATGTCCGAATTCGATCGGGGCTATTCCGAGGTGACCTTTTCCCGCATTGCCGCCCTGACCAGCGCACGCGAGGCGATCATCCACAAGGAATTCCACCTGTCATCGGCGGACCCGAACCTTGTCGGCGCGCAGAATGTGCACAAGCTGGGCCGCACCAACTACGATGTGGCCGATCAGCTGTCGAACTTAGGGATGGAAGCAATCCACCCCAAAGCCGCCAAAACTCTGCGACGCGCGGAGGTGCCTTTGCGTGTGGCGAATGCGTTTGAGCCGGAGAATCCGGGGACTTTGATCGATGAGCAACCGGTGGAAACGGCGGCGGTGGAGATTGTCACGGGGCTGGATCTCTACGCGCTGGAAGTGTTCGAACAGGACATGGTCGGCGTGAAAGGGTATGATGCGACGATCCTTGATGTGTTGACGCGCCACAAGGTGCGGATCGTGTCGAAAGTGTCGAACGCCAACACGATCACCCATTATGTGGACACCTCGATGAAGGTGCTGCGCCGGGTGGAAAAGGACCTGACCGCGCTATATGCGTCGGCGGAAATCTCTTTCCGGGCGATTGCAATGGCGTCGGTTGTTGGCCGTGATCTCAAGGGGTTATCGGTTTTGACACGCGGGTTGCAAGCCATGGCAGAGGCCGGTCTGGAATCCATCGGCGCCAGTCAGGGGCCGCGTAATGTAGACGTGCAGTTTATCTTGGAACGGGACGCGCTGAAACCCGCCATCGTGGCACTGCACGGCGCGCTGGTGGGGAACGCTAAAGTGAAATTATCGCGCGCCGCCTGAGGGCGCGCGCAACGTTTACTTTACCGGTGTACGCGTTCCAATCAGATCACGCGGCACAATGAAATCCACGATCCGACCCTGATACGGCTGAATCGCATTCCAGCGGTCTGCGTCAAAATCCAGCACCGTGGTCGCGCAGGTCGGATAATCGCCGAACCGGGCGTGATCGGGGGCCGTTTCCACCAACCCACGCGCGAGCATTCCAATGCCCGGATTATGCCCGACCACCGCGATGCTCGCTGCTTCTGAGCGACGGATCAGATCCAGGATAGTATCGGGTGCGGCATGATAGAGCGCTGATGATAGCTGTAATCTGGGCTGCGGATGCAAATGCGGTATAATTAGCGCAGCCGTCTCCTGCGTGCGGGTAGCGTCTGAGCATAAGATCAGTTCTGGCATATAGCCCTGTTTTGCCAGCCATTCGCCAATCGCTATTGCCGATTCATGCCCACGTTGGTTTAGCACACGTGCATGGTCATCTGCGCCGGGATCGTTCCAGCCTGATTTTGCGTGGCGGATCAGGATCAGGCGTAGACTCACAAAAATGCCTCCATATGAAACGCCGCCTGTTGGGGTTTTCGGCGGCCCTGACCCACGGGGCAGGCGCGGCGTGCGGCACAACCGTGCGTCATACAGCCGGTCCCCTTTGCGCCGCGCAAATAGGTTTTGCAGACCGCAACGTCATACTCATCGACCAGCGCATCGACGGGGCAGGCGGTCTGGCAGGGTTGTGTGACGCAGATGTCGCAGGGGGAGGGTGATCTCGCCGCATCGCCGCGACCCGGATGCCGGATCGCCGCACGAAAGGAGACGAACAGCCCCGCGTCGTCATGCACCAGAAATCCAACTGGTGACGTCCAGCAGCGGCCTGTGGCAAGCGCCCAACTGTAGAACGGTGCATAGGGTGGGCCGTCTGAGGGAAAGATCGCCTCACCGTCCATCGCAGCAGCGATGGGCGTGATGACTCGCACCGACCAGCGGTCCAGCGGATTGGGTAACCCGTCAACATATTCCGGGCTTGCCGTGAAATGAGACCAGAAACGGGGCTGATCCGGTCCAATCAGCGTGATGACCTGTCCCGCGTCCTGACATTGTCCCAGTTCGCGTAGGCCGCGCTGGTGCAGATGCTCTGCTAAAGGCATTCAAAGCACACGGCGCCAACTTGGTGGGATCGAACCTGGCTCTGTTGGTTCAAAGGTCAGCGTATCGTCCGTGCAACGATAGGTACCGCGCGATTCACCCCAGCCGGCCCCACCAGCGCTGGTCACGGGAATATCCATCCGCGTGCCCATCATTTCGGCAGAGCCCAGTAGTGCATAATCGGAGACCTCGGCCACGTAGTTTTCGCCATCGTCGGCTGTCAGAGACGCGCTGGACATGCCATTGATGGTGACAGGCATGGCTGGGGCACCGGGGATTTGTGTCGCGATGATCAGATCGTCAACGCGCATCAGCATCTCACCACTATCTGATATTTCAAGGCTGACAGAGCCACCTTGGTAGGTCGCAGTGCCCCCCATTTGTGCGCCCATTGTATCGGCTAGTTGTTGACCGTCGACGTCCCATGTACCGGGCAGGCAAGCGCCCATCGCCGCCGCAGAGGTCACTGAAAATGTTAGAATTAAGGTCGCAAAACGCAGCAAGCTCATCTTAATCTCCGGACAAGGAACAGATGATCTATAGCACAGCTTTGTGAGCGATGCAGCGTTTCAGTCGCGGGGTTCGCGGATGATCGACCCGGCGCCGTGCTCTGTAAAGAGTTCCAGCAGGCAGGCATTGGGCAGGCGGCCATCCAAGATGACCACGGCGCGCACACCTTTTTCCAGCGCGTAAAGCGCGGTTTCGGTCTTGGGGATCATGCCACCCGCAATGGTGCCATCCGCAATCATCGCGTGGACCTGATCCGGGGTGATCTGTGTGATAACTTCTCCGCTGGCGTCTTTCACACCGGCCACATCCGTAAGCAACAAGAGCCGGTCAGCTTTCAGCGCCCCGGCGATCGCGCCGGCAGCAGTGTCGCCATTCACATTAAACGTTTCCAGCATATCCATGCCGGTTGCCACCGGAGCCACCACAGGGATGATGCCCGCACTATACAGGTCGCGCAGCACCTGCACGTTCATTTCAACTGGTCTGCCCACGAAGCCCAGTTCTGGGTCGTCCACCTCGGCCACCATCAGATCGTCATCTTTGCCCGACAGCCCGACAGCGCGGCCGCCTTCATCCATGATTGCCTGTACAATGCGCTTGTTGACCAGCCCGGTCAGCACCATCTCGACCACTTCGACAGTGCGCTGATCGGTCACGCGCTTGCCGCGCACGAATTCAGATTTGATGCCTAGCTTATCCAGCATCTCGTTGATCATCGGACCGCCGCCATGCACGACAACGGGGTTCATGCCGACCTGTTTCATCAGCACGATATCACGGGCAAACGCGGCCATTGCATCGGCGTCACCCATGGCATTCCCACCGAATTTCACCACGACCACCGCGCCGGAATAGCGTTGCAGGTAAGGGAGTGCCTCGGACAGAGTGCGTGCGGTTACGATCCAGTCACGATTCATGTCGGGGGTCCTTTTCTTCATGAAATACCAGCGATGATGGCGCGCAGGGTTGGAATGCCCTCGGCCTTCTCTGACGATGTCAAAAGCAATTCGGGGAATGCTGCGGGGTGTTTGGCCAGTGCCGCGCGGGTGCGGGTCAGCGATTCTTCCAGTGCCGCGCCCTTCACCTTGTCGGTTTTGGTCATCACCACCTGAAATGTCACCGCGGATTTGTCCAAAAGCGACATGATCTCTTCATCTACCGCCTTGGCACCGTGGCGCGCGTCGATCAGCACAAAGACCCGGCGTAGTGTCTGGCGTCCGGACAGATACTGTTTCAACAGGCGCTGCCATTTTTCCACCACAGCGACGGGGGCATTGGCAAAGCCATAACCGGGCAGGTCGACCACGTAGATATCGCCTGCGGTGAAAAAGTTGATCTCTTGCGTCCGGCCCGGCGTGTTCGAGGCGCGGGCAAGACCCTTACGCCCAGTCAGCGCGTTGATGAGAGAGGATTTTCCCACATTCGACCGCCCGGCAAAGCAGATTTCTACCCGGTCAGCAGGGGGCAGGCCGTTCATGGCCACGACGCCTTTTAGGAATTCGGTTTCGCCCGCGAAAAGCTTGCGCCCTGCCTCGATTGCAATGTCATCCGGGGTCTCAGCTTCGGGAAAACGCAGTTCCATCATATTACCTCTACCAGGCTGTCTACAGAGATTTGCCCGCCTTGTGTCACCGTCGCATAGACGCCGAAATTCTGATGATCCCAACCATCGCGCAGCGCAGCGAGTGTATCGACATCACGGACACCGGTCTGTGGATTGACCATCGTATGTTTGCACCGCTTGATCGGTTCTTCGATATGCAGCACAGCGTCACCGATGCGCAGGTCACGACCGATCCACGCGCATTCTTCCCACGGCGCCGTGCCGTCCAGCCAGATATTGCCGCGCCACCGTTCAGGCTCCAGTGGTAGGCCCAGCTCGTCTTCGACCGCTTTGTGACTGGCGCGAGTCATAATCGACAGGCTGGGAAATTTGCTGTCCGTCATCCCGCGCGCGGGTACATGCGCGATGCCTGTAGGCTGAAAGCTGGCGTCGGCGCAAAGCGGACGCTGCCAGTCAAGGAAGCGTTCCACATCGGCGGGGTCATCGGGACGAAATTCTAGTGTGCCCAGGTCCTGATGGCGCAGCGTGACCGTGCGGGTCTCTTCATCCAGCTGTGCCCAAATCCCTGCCAATGCAGGGGTGCTGCTGCCGATGACAAAGTTACGGCAGCCGACCCATGCGGGATCCGCAGGATCGAATTTTGTCCGCTCATGCGTCACAGCCCAATGCCTGTCCCACGGCATTGTCTGGCCGGTGACAAGGGTCACCGTATCCAATGCTTCGCGCCCGTGGCTCTTGATCGGGTGACGCCAGAGAGCCGACACGCGGATCATCTACTTCCCTTTCGGCTTGTCGAGATCGACCGGTTTCTTGCGGGTCACGCTTCGCTTGATATTCCCGAACACATCCGGTTTCGCCCCATGGCTGCGCATGATCGCATATTGCTGGATGAAGGTGATCAGGTTGTTGGCAATCCAGTAGAGCACCAGACCGGATGCGAAATTGCCCAGCATGAACATGAAGATCCACGGCATCCACGCAAAGATCATCTGCTGTGTCGGATCGGTCGGGGCCGGGTTCAGCTTTTGCTGCAACCACATGGACACACCCAGCATCAGTGGCAGAATGCCGATGGCGATCAGGGCCAGCAACGTCCCTTGTTCAGGGGCCGCGAACGGAAGCAATCCGAACAGGTTCAGGATTGAAGACGGATCAGGCGCGCTCAGGTCGCGAATCCAGCCGATCCATGGCGCATGACGCAGTTCAATCGTGACAAAGATCACTTTGTAGAGCGAGAAAAAGATCGGGATTTGCAACAGGATCGGCAGGCAACCCGCTGCGGGGTTCACCTTGTTGTCCTTGTAAAGTTTCATCATGCCCTGCTGCATCGCTTGACGGTCATCGCCAGCACGCTCTTTCAGGGCCTCCATTTCAGGCTGCAATTCCTTCATCCGCGCCATGGAGACATAGGATTTATAGGCAAGCGGCAAAACGATAATTTTCAGGATCACGGTCAAGGCAAGAATGGACCAGCCCATATTGCCGATGGCTTTGTTCAGAAAATGCAGCAGCGCAAAGATCGGCTTTGTCAGAAAAAAGAACCAGCCCCAGTCAATAGAGTCCAAAAAGCCGGTCACGCCCTCTTCGTTCTGGTAGTGGCGGATCGCTTCCCATTCTTTGGCACCTGCGAACAGGCGGGTTGTGACGGTTGCTGTGTCGCCAGATGCAACCGTCGTGATCGGCATCACGGCCTCGGCCTGATACAGATCACGCGAGTCATAGTATTTCGACGTCGACCGGAACGGCGATGACTGGTCGGGGATCAGGGTCGTCATCCAGTAGTGGTCGGTGTATCCGATCCAACCGGATGTGGTTGCATCCAGCCGTTCGGCCTGCGTACGTTCGCGCGGATCAATCGGGTAATCCGTTATGTCGTCATAGCTGGTTTCTTCCAGCTCGGCATCGGTCATCCGCACCAGACCTTCGTGCAGGATAAAGAAGTTTTTTAGGTCTGCAGGCTCACCATGGCGGCGCAAAAGACCAAAGGGGCGGGTGGAAATCGCTGCGTCACCACTGTTGTCGACCGACTGGGTAAACGTGAACATAAAGCTGTCATCGACAGCAACGGTTTGGCGAAAGACCTGTCCTGCGCCGTTATCCCAGATCAGTGTTACGGGGGTTTCAGGCGTCAGCGTATCGCCATTTTCCAGCGACCAGATCGTATCGGGGCCTGGAACCTGATCTGCAGTTAGCCCATCGGTCGCGGTCCAGCCAAAGGTGGCGAAATAGGCATCAGGTTCGCCCACAGGTTTCAGCAGACGGACGATATCGGCGTCGGGTTCGTTTGTTTCGCGATATTGGGTCAGTGCCAGATCATCAATCCGGCCACCACGCAGCGACAGAGAGCCGACAAGCTGCGGCGTTTCAATCGCGATGCGCGCAACTTCCGCTTCAGGCTCTGCGGCCGGGGCATCGCCCGGCGCGGTGCTGCCTGTGCTGACCGGGTCGGTCGCAGGCAAAGCAGGGTCTTCGACGCTGATTGTGGTTTCCTGTGCGGGATCAACCAGCGGTTCTTCCTGCGGGAACAATACAGTCCATGCCATGATGACGGCAAAGCTTAGCACCGTCGCCAGGATGAGGTTCTTGTTCTGGTCGTCCATTTGACACCGCCCGTATCCAGCTAAAAATCTGAAGGTTCTTCAACCTGTCAGGCGGCGAAAGGTCAAGGCGTTTTCAGAAAATAAAGGGCTTTGGCCGCAGTTGTGATCCGGCCAGTGATCCCGTGGCGGCTTTGATGCTGAACTTGTTTGGGGCAGACAGATAAAAATGTCGCCAAATGGCCCACAATTATTCTAAGCTTTGCCAAGCAAAGGCTCAGTTCGCTGAACCGATGCATCAATATGGACATTGGGTCTAGTTGTCTTGGAGGACGGTACCGCCCGCGCAAATAGCGTGACGGTACTAAGAAGACAGCCCGCCAATGCCATCCGTAGCCAACGGTTACGGTGCGAAGGGGCTGACAATTGTCAGCCTTATGTCTGACAGCGGCGCTTTGGTCACGCGCCGTCATTAATTTATCGACCATCGGCCCCGCGGGGCCACAAGGGAGGAATATTATGAAGAAAACGCTGGTATCAGCTGCGTTCGGCGCTGCGGTCATTTCGACGCCTGCCGTCGCGCAGGAAACCTTTGAAATGACATCTGCATTCGGGAAAAACCTGCCCATTCTGGGTACTGCCGCCGTGACATTTGCCGAAAAGATTAACGGTATTTCGAACGATGTTGAATTTGAACATTTCGACCCCGGTGAGTTGGTGCCCACGCTCGAAGCGCTTGATGCGGTCTCCAATGGTTCGGTCGATGCGGCCTATACGACTTCGGGCTATTGGCAGGGTAAAATCCCTTCGGCATCTCTTTTTGCCGCGGTGCCATTCGGGCCAGAGGCGGGCGAATTCCTTGCATGGATTCTCTATGATGATGGCTGGGCGCTTTTCCAGCGCATGTATGACGAGGCAGGCTATGACGTGCACGTTATCCCCTGCGGGATCATCGCACCCGAAACCAGCGGTTGGTTCAAAAATGAAATCACCGCGATTGAAGATCTCGAAGGGCTGAATATGCGCTTCTTCGGTCTCGGGGCCGAGGTGATGCAAAGGCTGGGCGTCTCCACGTCATTGCTGGCATCGGGCGATATCTTTCCAGCGCTGGAACGCGGTGCAATTGATGCGACCGAATTTTCCATGCCTGCGATCGACCAGCGGCTGGGTTTCCACAACATCGCGTCGTTCAACTATTTCCCCGGATGGCACCAGCCCGCCACTATGTTTGAACTGCTGATCAACAAGGATCGCTGGGAAGACCTGGATGATGTCAGCCAACGGCAGATTGAGGTCGCCTGTCTGGCCAATATCACAGACAACTATGCCGAAGGCGAAGCGATCAATTATAGCGCGATGGTTCAGAACACCGAAGAGCACGGCGTAACCATCAAGCAGTGGCCGCCGGAAATGCTGGACGCGTTTGAGGCTGCTTGGAACGAAGTCGCTGCGGAACTGGCTGCCGAAGACCCGCTCTTCAACGAGGTCTGGGCCGATCTTCAGGAATTCCGCGCAGGGTACAAAGTCTGGTCTGACAACATCTACCTGCCACGCCCGCGCAACTGATCCAATACCCACTGGATAAATAAGCATCTGGGCGGCACTGCCGCCCGGATGCCCATGCACGACGCACAAGACCGCAGGAAGAGACCAGAATGGAAGAGATCAAAGAAATCGCCGCGATTTCCGACCCCGGAGAGATCGGCCGGAAAAATCATAACCGCGCCGACCGTTTCGTCATATTAGTCGCGAACATTGCGGCATGGCTCTTTCCGATCTTGATGCTGGCGATCTGCGCACAGGTGGTGCTGCGCGGCATTGGGATGAATCAGGCTTGGCTTGATGATTTGCAGTGGTGGCTTTACGGTGCTGCGGTGTTGGTCGGTGTCGGCTATGCGGTGACAACCAACAGCCATGTCAGGGTCGATATCCTGTACGATCACTTCCCGCAGGACAAGAAAAGCCGGATCGACATCTTTGCGCTGGGCTGGTTGTTTCTGCCCTTCATTATCCTGTGTTGGGACGTGACGCTGGGCTATGCAATTCAGTCAATCGGCGCGGATGAAGGCTCTTCCAGCCCTAACGGTCTGCATAATCTGTGGATCCTGAAAAGCTTTGTGAACATCAGCTTTATTTTCGTGGGTATCGCGTGTTGGGCTGCGATCTATCGGAGCCTTCGCACGCAAGGGCGCTCGGCGCTTTGGCAACAAATGCTTGCGGCGCTGCCCGCTACGTTCTTTCTGATCAACCTGACGATCTATTACTGTCTTTGGGTCATCATCTGGCTGACGAGCCCGGCGGGTACACGCGGTCGACAGATCGGGCGGCACGCGGTTTTCGATGAGGTCGAAATCGGCGTCTACGAATTCACATACACGGTTGTTGCGGCGCTTATCCTGACTCCCATCATTATCTTGACACTACGCGCGCTGGACCAGCGCCGACAGACGCTGCGCTAGGACCCACTGATGCTTACAATTTCCGGCCACGCTATCTCTCTCAATGAAATCGCCGTGCTTGCGATGTTCGGCACCTTCATCTGGATGCTTTTTCGAGGCATTCCTGTCGCTATGGCGCTGGTGGGCGTCAGCCTTGTATTCGTGCTGATTGCCGAACTGGCGCTGGACCCGTATCGCGGTTTCTTTCGCGATATCATCCCCTTCGACCGGACGGGGATCGACTATCAACGGCTGAATGTCCTGTCGAGCCGACTCTTCGGGAACACAGTTCAGAATCCTGTGCTTGTCGCCTTGCCCATGTTTATCTTTATGGGGCTGATGTTGGATCAGTCGGGCGTTGCCCAGCGGATGATGCATGCGATGCAGAAACTCTTTGGGGGGCTGCGGGGTGGGCTGTCGCTGACTGTGTTGCTGATCGGTATTATCCTTGCCGCCTCTACCGGGGTGATCGGGGCTTCGGTCACATTGCTGGGCGTTATGGCACTACCCGCGATGATGCAGCAGAATTATTCCAAGCCCATTGCCACAGGGACCATCGCCTCTGCCGGGACGCTGGGCATTCTGATCCCCCCGTCGATTATGCTGGTGATTATGTCTGACCAGCTGGCGATTTCGCTGGGTGATTTGTTCATGGGCGCGCTCTTTCCGGGGTTGATCCTCGGCGGGCTTTATATCGGCTTTATCGTGATTTATGGGTTGATCAATCCCGACGCGATGCCCGCGCCCGAACGGGCCGAACATGTGGGCTGGCATGAAATCAGCGAAGTTCTGATCGCGGTCATCCCGCCGATGATCTTGATCCTGCTCGTGCTGGGCTCGATTTTTGCGGGTTTCGCCACCCCGACAGAGGCATCGGGCTTGGGCGCTTTCGGTGCGACATTGCTGGCGTTCGCCAACCGGCGGCTGTCTTTCAAAGTCCTACGCGAAGTCAGCCGCTCCACCCTGAACACCACCGGCTATATCGTTGGTATCTTTCTGGCGGCTAACTTCTTTGCCTTGATCCTGCGGCGCTATGGCGGGGATGAAATCATCGAAGGTATGGTGCTGGCGGCATTTGATGATCCCTATGCGATCATCATCTTCATCCTGTTCATCGTATTCTTGCTTGGGTTCCTGCTCGACTGGATCGAGATCACGATCATCATCATGCCGCTGATGCTGCCAATCGTTCAAGGGCTGGGAATCGAAGGGGATATCAACGGCTATAACCAAGTGGCAGAGCCCGTGGTGACATGGTTTGCCATCCTCGTTGCAGTGACTTTGCAGACGTCGTTCCTGACGCCACCGGTGGGCTTTGCATTGTTCTATCTGAAAGGTGTCTGCCCACCCGGCGTGAACATCAGCCATATTTACCGGGGGGTTGTGCCCTTCGTGCTGCTGCAATTGCTGGGATTGTACATCGTGTTCGAATACCCGTCGCTGGTCACATGGTTGCCGTCGGTGGCATATGGCAACTAACGCGTTTGGCAACATCGCCGACCACCAAAGGCGAAAGGCAGCAATTGGTGATTCAGCTAGCAATCGAAATGCGTAAGATCATTTGGTATCTTCGGTCGGCACATCCAGTGCCTGCATCGGTGGGGCTTCGGGATCGCGGATCGCCTGAATTGCGGCCTTCGCCAAAAACGCGCCTGCGGTGCCGACCTGTTCGGACATTGTCAGCATATCGGCACGGAACAGCTTCATGAACGGAACCGCCTCCTTGGCGAAAACGTCGATCTGCTGTCCCACCTGCGCGCCCTCTTGTTCCAACGCGGCGACGGCGGCCATAGCGGACGATGTCGATGCGGTGATGATCGCATCAACGTCGGGATGGTTGCGCAGTGTCTCTCGGATAAATGCAACGACCTCTTCGCTGCTGCTGTCGCTGGTTACACCACCTGCGACATCCAGCGCTGCGGCGTAGCGAATCGCTGAATCACGGGCACCCGCGATCATGTGCTGGGCATAGTTATGGGCCTGCGGCGGCGCGATCAGCAGGATATGCTTGCGTCCGCGTTCGGCCAGTTGCTTGACCGCTAGCCGTCCGAAACATTCATTATCGAAATCATAATAGGGATGTTTATCCGCCCAATCCGTGCGACCGTGGGTGGCAAAGGGAAAGCCTCGTTCCATCAGATAGGCGACACGTGGATCCTGCGCCTGTATCTGGTTCATGATGATCGCATCTGCTGATCCGGTTTCAACGATATAGCGGACCGGCTCCATCGGGTCCTGATCAGGGAAAAACGGCGTGACGACCAGATGAAATGGCGTATTGCGTAACCCACCCGCGACCGAGGCGATCAGACGTGCGGTGTGACTCATCAGATCGTGCTGCGTTGACATGACAAGTGTAATCACATTGGTCCGCCCGGTGCGCAGGCGCACGCCAGCGCGATTCGGAACATATCCGATCTCGCTCGCGATTTTGCGGATCAGCTTTTTGGTTTCACTTCCAATATCAGGGGCATCATTCAACGCGCGCGATACGGTCGGAACGGCCAGACCGCTGATCCGGGCAATCGTCTTCAGCGTCGGTTTTGTGCGTGATGACGAGGGCGCCGCTGCGTTGTCATTGCCTTTTGTATGCGCCATTTGATCGTCTCTCCTGTTCCGGCCGCCGCACTGGCACAAATCTTGCGACTGTTCCAGTGTCAGATGCCGCGAAAAATATATACCAACATTGCGGTGAACCTATCGAAGACACGTTTGTCCTTACGACCCGAATAGTTCTTGCGAGGTTAATCTAAATCGTTATAGGATTTTCTACAACGATTTAGGTCAGGGAGGATAAAATCGTGAGACATATCGCAAAACTATTGTCCGCAACGGCATTTGTGAGCGCATCGGCGGTCTCGGCTGCTGAGCTGGAGGTCACGCATTGGTGGACATCCGGTGGCGAAGCCGCCGCTGTCGCAGAGTTCGCCAAAGCATTTGATGCAACCGGCAATACTTGGGTGGACGGTGCGATTGCAGGCTCCGGCGGCACGGCACGTCCAATCATCATCTCGCGCATTCTCGGCGGGGATCCGATGGCGGCAACCCAGCTTAACCACGGTCGTCAGGCCGAAGAGTTGATCGAAGCGGGGATGCTTCTTGATATTACCGATGTGGCTGAAGCCGAAGGTTGGAAAGATTCGGTTTTTCCATCCTCGCTTTTGGACGCTTGCACCCTTGATGGGCGTATCTATTGCGCGCCAGTCAATATCCACTCGTGGCAGTGGATGTGGCTGAGCCACAAAGCCTTTGACGACGCCGGTGTTGCTGTTCCGGCCAATTGGGATGAATTTGTCGATGCGCGTGACGCGCTCGAAGCGGCGGGTAAAATCCCCCTTGCCATGGGGCAGCAGCCTTGGCAGGCAAACGGCGCCTTTGGTGTTATGGCTGTGGCCATCGCCGGAACGGACGCATGGCGCGAAGTCACCGTGAATAAAAACGCCGAAGTCGCCGCCGGACCAGATTACGCACGCGTCTTCGAAGCCGCCGAAAGCGCGCGTTCTATGGCTGAAAATTCAAATGTGCAGGATTGGAACCAAGCGACAAACCTTGTGATTACCGGCCAAGCCGGTGCGCAGATCATGGGTGACTGGGCGCAGGGTGAATTCCAGGTTGCTGAACAAGTTGCCGGTCAGGACTACACCTGCCTGCCAGGTCTTGGCGCGAATGAAATCCTCGATACCGCCGGGGATGCGTTCTACTTCCCCAAACAGGATGATCCTGAAATCGAAGCGGCACAAAAAGAGCTTGCCGCGCTGCTGCTCTCTCCTGAGGTGCAGGTCGCGTTCAACCTGAAAAAAGGCTCTTTGCCTGTGCGGGGCGATGTCGATCTGGCCGCAGCAAATGACTGCATGCAAAAAGGTCTTGAGATCCTTGCATCCGGCAATGTGCTACCTTCGGGTGACATGTCGCTGAGCCCTGATACGCAAGGCCAGATCGAAGACCTGATGGTCGAATTCTGGAACGACCCGTCGATCACCGCTGCGGATGCGCAAGCCCGCTACGCCGACATCATCGCAGACGCTGACTAAGCAAGTTTCACGCCGAGGGTCCGGGGTGTGTTTCAGCCTCGGGCCTTCGGGCGAAACAGGATCGGCGCGCGATAGCTGCAAACTGCAGATATCCTGACGCATTGATCAAAATCAGCATAGCTTGGAAAGGCCGCGTGATGGCGATAACAGATGCCGGACAGGTAGCCGACAGACGCGTTGTGGAAAAACGCCCGTCGCGCTTGTTCAAAAACATGACCGCCAAGATCGCGTCCATACCGATGGTGTTCACTGCAGTGGTGGTGTTCATCGGTTGTACGTTGTGGACAGTCTATCATTCTTTCACCGGATCTCGGCTTTTGCCGGCGCCCGATAAATGGGTCGGGCTTGATCAATATGAACGGCTTTGGGGAACAAGCCGCTGGCTGATCAGCGTGGAAAACCTTGCGATCTATGGGTTCTGTTCCATGATCCTGTCGCTGGTGATCGGTTTCACGCTCGCCGCATTGCTTGATCGCAAAATTCGGTTTGAAAACACGATCCGGACTATCATCCTTTATCCGTTCGCTTTGTCCTTCATCGTGACCGGGCTGGCGTGGCAGTGGATTCTGAACCCCAGCCTCGGCCTTCAGAACGTTGTGCGCGAAGCTGGCTGGACAAGCTTTACCTTTGACCCGCTCAACAACCCCGATATCGTCATCTTTGGTATCCTGATTGCGGGGATCTGGCAGGGGTCAGGCTTTATCATGGTTGTCATGCTTGCCGGGCTGCGGGGCATTGATGAAGACATCTGGAAAGCCTCGCGCGTCGAAGGCATCCCGGCGTGGAAAACCTATATTTTCATCATCATACCAATGATGAAGCCAGTCTTTGTGACCGCGCTGGTGCTGATCGCATCCGGAATTATCAAGGTCTACGACCTTGTCGTCGCCCAGACATCCGGCGGACCTGGCATCGCGTCAGAAGTCCCCGCCAAATATGTGATCGAAAAAATGTTCCAGTCGCAAAACCTCGGACAAGGGTTTGCCGCATCCACCATGATGCTTGTCAGCGTGCTGATCGTGCTGATCCCTTGGGCCTATCTCGAATTCGGAGGCAAGAAACGTGACTGATGCGACAAGTGCAGGCGTCGGGTTGGACGCGGTCAACAAGGAACTGACCGGGCCACGCGGGCCAAAGCCGAAAAAGGCATTCTCGACCAATAATATCATCATCTACAGCGTATTATTCGTAGTCTGCCTTTACTACCTGCTGCCGCTTTACGTGATGATCGTCACTTCGCTGAAGGGCATGCCGGAAATCCGGCTGGGCAATATTTTTGCTCCCCCAGTAGAGGCGACATTCCAACCTTGGGTGAAAGCATGGGCAGAGGCATGCACTGGCATCAACTGCGAAGGGTTGAGCCGCGGCTTTTGGAACTCTGTCTGGATCCTAATTCCGTCTGTCTTTCTCTCTATCGCGATTGCTTCGGTAAATGGCTATGCGCTGGCCAACTGGCGGTTCAAAGGGTCCGAGGTGTTCTTTACCATCCTCATTTTCGGCGCCTTCATTCCGTATCAGGTGATGATCTATCCCATCGTGATCTTGCTGCGCGAAAGCGGCGACGGGATCACTAATGTCCTGCAACTGGCCAATCCAATGCTAGAGGCGATGGGTTTCGAAGGCTTTGGCAGGGTACGCCTGATGGGGTCGCTCGCGGGTCTGGTCATCGTGCACACGATCTTTGGTATGCCGATCCTGACGCTGCTGTTCCGGAATTACTTCACCTCGGTGCCGGAAGAGTTGTTCAAGGCGGCCCGTGTCGATGGTGCCGGGTTCTGGCGGATCTATTTCCAGATCATGCTGCCCATGTCGCTGCCGATCTTTGTGGTGGCAATGATCCTGCAAGTGACCGGTATCTGGAACGACTTCTTGTTTGGGGTGATCTACACCAAGCCCGATACATATCCGATGACAGTGCAGCTCAATAACATCGTGAATTCGGTGCAGGGGGTGCGGGAATATAACGTCAATATGGCGGCAACTCTGCTGACCGGGCTTGTGCCTCTCGTGATCTACTTTGCCTCTGGCAAACTCTTTGTGCGCGGCATCGCAGCCGGCGCCGTCAAAGGGTGATCCATGAGGCTGCGCAATAGAACGAAAGGCACCCAAGGTGCCTTTCCAAGACTAAATACAGCGGGCTGCGGCTCGCTGCCGAGGAGATAACACCAGTGAGCTATTCTGTCGAAATCAAAGACCTCGATCTCGCTTTCGGGTCGGTGAAGGTGCTGCAAGAGCTGAACCTGAACATCCATGAGGGCGAATTTCTGGTGCTTCTGGGCTCATCCGGATGCGGGAAATCCACGCTTTTGAACTGTATCGCCGGGCTACTAGAGGTCACGGACGGGCAAATCTACATCAAGGATAAGAACGTCACATGGGCCGAACCATCCGAGCGCGGGATCGGCATGGTGTTTCAATCCTACGCGCTCTATCCGCAGATGACGGTGCGCGGAAACTTGTCCTTTGGGTTGAAAAACGCGAAATTGCCAAAGGATGAGATCGAAAAGCGGGTCGCACGCGCCGCAGAGATTTTGCAGATCGAACAGCTGTTAGACCGCAAACCCGGTGCGCTGTCAGGTGGCCAGCGGCAGCGGGTCGCAATCGGGCGGGCGCTGGTGCGCGATGTGGATGTTTTTCTATTTGATGAACCGCTGTCGAACCTCGACGCGAAACTGCGGGTCGATCTGCGGGTGGAACTGAAACGGCTGCACCACCAGCTTAAGAACACCATTGTCTATGTGACCCACGATCAGGTGGAGGCGATGACCCTGGCCGACCGGATTGCGGTGATGAAGGGCGGCAAGATCATGCAGCTTGGCACGCCGAATGAAATCTATCATCAGCCGCGGAACCTTTATGTGGCCGATTTCATCGGTAGCCCTTCGATGAACTTTCTTGAGGGCACATTGGACGGTACGAATTTCAAGGTCGATGATATGGTGATGCCCATGTCGGGCTATGCGTTTGCAGCCCCGCAAACGGCGGGCCGTCCGGCGGTTATCGGGATCAGGCCGGAACATGTGGTGACCGGCGAATTGGTCAGCAAAGCGCCGCTGCAGTATGATGTCACCGTCGATCTGGTAGAGCCGATGGGCTCTGACACGCTGGTCTATGCCAAGCTTGGCAGACATCTGTTTCGCGTCCGGATGGATGGCAAAGCCCGCGTGGATGAGGGCGACATCCTGCAAATCGGGATTGACCCCTCGCACGCCTCGCTGTTCGACAAAAAGACCGAGGACCGTTTGTGACATATCTCGACTTGGCGGGAAAATGGACCCTTGCCGACGCGCAGGGCGAGTATACCTGCGACATGCATCTGCCGACAGACGGGATCACCGCGCTGCACGCGGCTGGTCTGATCCCGGATCCCTATTGGGGGCGGAAAGAATACGGACTGCGCTGGATTTCCGAACGCGACTGGGTGATCACCCGTGATGTCACATTGACGAACACAGACGTCGATCTGGTCTTGTCAGAGGTGGACTGCGTCGTAACCGTGCGCGTCAATGAACAGGTGGTGCTAACCGCCGAAAATGCTTTTCGTACGTATCGAGTGTCACTGCGTGACGTGGCACGGTCGGGGCAAAACACGATCAGCGTGACCTTTCATTCTGTCGTGGCCGCCGGTGCGGCGAAACAGGCGGCGCATCCATTTCCTTTGCCCAATAGCGACAATTGCCCGATCCCGAACGGCAACATGCTGCGCAAACCCGCCTGCGATTTCGGTTGGGACTGGAATATCGCACTTGCGCCATTTGGCATCTATGGGGCGATGCGGATCGAATCATCCGCCGCACCACGGATCGACTGGATCATAGTGGCACAGGACCATTCGGATCAGGGGGTGAAGCTAGATGTCACCGTGCATGTGGCGGGCGACTCGGGCGAGGTAAGCGCAACCATCGCCGGGCAGCATGCACAGGGCAACACCAAAGATGGCATTTGCACGCTGTCGCTGCTTATCCCGGATCCGGAGCTCTGGTGGCCCGCAGGGCAGGGGGCGCAGCCACTTTATGATCTTGAGGTGACCTTCGCCAAGGCAAAGACCACGCGACGGATCGGTTTGCGCCAGATGGAGCTGATCACAGAGCCTGATGAAGCCGGGTTGGGCTTCAAATTTCGGATCAATGGCCGGGATATCTTCTGCAAGGGTGCGAACTGGATCCCTGCTGATGCACTGCCGGGGCGCATTACCGATGCCAAAACCCGCGATCTACTGCAATCCGCTGTCGACGCAAACATGAACATGATCCGAGTCTGGGGCGGTGGGCGCTACGAACCTGATAGCTTTTACGATACCTGCGATGCGCTGGGGTTGCTGGTTTGGCAGGACTTTATGTTCGCATGCAACCTTTACCCCTCAGACGACGCTTTTTTGGACGAGGTGCGCGCGGAAGTGGCGGATAACGTGGCGCGGATTCAGCATCATGCAAGCGTCGCACTTTGGTGTGGCGATAACGAGTTGATCGGTGCGCTGGGCTGGTACGACTGTTCGCGGCAGGATCGGGACCGCTATCTTGTTAACTACGACCGGCTGAACCGCTGCATTGAAACGGCCCTGAAAGATACCGACCCACAAGCGATCTGGTGGCCGTCGTCCCCATCCCCTGGCCCGATGAATTTTGGCGATGCCTGGCATGACGACGGATCAGGCGACATGCATTTCTGGTCAGTCTGGCACGAAGGTCGGGACTTTGAGCATTACCGCGATGTCAGCCCGCGCTTTTGCTCTGAATTCGGTTTTCAAAGCTACCCGTCGATGCAGGAGATCAACCAATTTGCGGCGCCCGCCGATCACAACATCGCGGCGCCGGTGCTGGAAAGCCATCAAAAGAACGCAGGCGGAAATGCCCGGATCGCGGAAACCATGTTCCGCTATTTCCGCTGGCCGGAAAAATTCGCGGATTTTGTCTATCTTTCGCAAATCCAGCAGGGGCTGGCGATCAAGACCGCCGTCACCCATTGGCGCAGCCTGAAGCCACATTGCATGGGCACCCTGATCTGGCAGCTCAATGACACCTGGCCCGTCTGTAGCTGGGCCTCGCTGGATTATGGGGGCGGTTGGAAATTGATGCATCACATGGCGGCAGCGTTCTACGCGCCGCTTCTTGTGACCGCCGTACCTGTCGATGGGAAATATGTGCTGCGCGCAGTCAATGACGCGCCGACCCCCGTGGGCGTGACTGTGACTGCGCATGCGATCGGCATGGATGGCACGATGCGCGATCTGGGCCAGACCACGGGAGAGGTCGCTGACACCGCCGTAGACTTGCTAACTATTCCGGGCGACAGTCTGCACACGCAGGAAATGCTGCATTTTCGCTGGGAAGACGACGCGGGCAACAAGGGGAGCGATACATTTGCCCCGCTGCCCTACAAAAGCTATGACCTGCGACCCGCTGGTCTGCATATGCAAGTTTCTGGCACGGGTGAGATCACGATTAGCGCCACCGGCCTTGCCCATTTCGTCAGCGTAGAGGCTGACGTGCCCGGCCGGTTCGACAAGAACGTCCTGACCTTGCTACCGGGTGAGGAAATCACCCTGCGTTTCACGCCCGCTGACCCTGACGCCAACCCACAATTCACGCTGCGCGACCTGCACGGCGCCACACACACCTGAACAAAGGACAGTGCTATGACACATATTTCTTATCAGCTTTACTGTTCCCGCAATTTCCCGCCGCTGAATGATACGCTGAAAATGCTAGCGGACGCAGGTTACAACGAGGTCGAAGGCTTTGGCGGGTTGCTTGACGATCCTGATAGCCTGAAGTCAGGGCTTGCAGAAAACGGGCTGCGCATCACCAGTTGTCACATGGGGTTCGACATGGTCGAAGGCGATCCGTCGCAGGCGATCGCACTGGCGAAATCGATGAATATTCCCAAGGTCTTTGTGCCTTTCATAGCCTCTGACGCGCGCCCCACTGACAGCGCGGGTTGGTCGGCATTCGGGCAACGGCTCGCTGCGGCGGCAAAGCCATTGCAAGATGCGGGGTTGATTGTCGGCTGGCACAACCACGCGTTCGAATTTGATCCGACGCCTGAAAACGACCTGCCGCTTGATCTGATTGCTGCGGCCTCTGACGACCTGAAGCTGGAACTTGATCTGGGCTGGGTCCGCGTCGCCGGCCATGATCCTGTCGATTGGATAAACAAATATGCAGGCCGGATCAGCGCGGTACATATCAAGGATATCGCGCCCGACGGCGAATGTACGAATGAGGATGGCTGGGCCGATGTAGGCCATGGGATCATGGATTGGGCCGCGATCCATGCGGCACTGCAAGGACATGGTATCGACCATTATGTCGTCGAACATGACAATCCCAGCGATCACACCCGCTTTGCCACGCGCAGCCTTGCTGCGATCAAACAGTTTTAAAGGCACAAAATATGACACAGCTTGGCGTTGGCATCATCGGATGCGGGAACATCTCTACCAGCTACCTGCGGCTTGCACCGTTGTTCAAATCGCTGTCGATCAAGGCCGTGGCCGATATCAACATGGACGCGGCACAGGCGCGGGCGGCAGAATTTAATGTGCGAGCCGAAACGCCCGAAGATTTGCTGAAGGCCGGTGATATCGACGTGGTGGTCAACCTGACCATCCCGGCGGTACATTACGAGGTCACGCGGCGCATCCTTGAGGCAGGCAAGCATGCCTATTCTGAAAAACCGCTCGTGCTTACCTTGCAAGAAGGCGAAGCGCTGCGCGAGTTGGCCGCCGCGAAAAACCTGCGCATCGGGTCCGCGCCCGATACCTTCCTTGGTGGTGCGCATCAGCAAGCGCGTGCGGCGATTGATGCGGGCGACATTGGGCGAATCATCGGCGGCACCTGCCACGTGATGAGTCACGGGATGGAAGCATGGCACCCGAACCCGGATTTCTTTTTTCTGCCCGGCGCCGGGCCGGTTCTTGATATCGGGCCTTACTACGTCACAAATTTGATCCAACTGATCGGACCGGTCAAATCGGTGGCCGCACTTGCCTCGGCCACTTTCCCGACGCGGACCATTGGGAACGGCGCGCGCGAGGGTGAAACCGTGCCTGTCGAAACACCGACAAATATCCATGCGCTACTGGAATTCGCGAATGGTGCGACCGTGACACTGGGCGCAAGCTGGGATGTCTGGGCGCATCGGCATGCCCCGATGGAGCTTTACGGCGAAACCGGTTCGCTCTTTGTGCCGGACCCGAACTTCTTTGGCGGCACCGTGGAGGTGGGCGGTGCCGACAAAGAGATCACGGGATTGGATACGTGGGATCACCCTTTTGGTATCGCGAATCAAGGCGAGCGGGCCAATTATCGGTGCGCCGGACTAGCCGACATGGCCACCGCAATTGCAGAAGACCGGGCGCATCGGTGCAATATCGACCTAGCGGTGCATGCGGTGGATGTAATGACCAGCATTCTGAAAGCAGGCGAAGACCGGCGCTTTGTCGCAACAAGCACAACCTGCGAACGCCCGTCCGCCCTGTCACCCGAAGATGCCCTCGCCCTTTTGGCGTAGGTTGTTAAGGCAGCATCGCGCTGAAGAACCTTTAATCACGGCATCATTTTTGACGCTTCTGCCAAAGACTGCGAACACGTCATTCAGGCTTTCCTGAAACGTTTCACGATCACGTTGGGCGCGAATGACCAAGCACGTGATTGCCACGGTCATCCCGTCACCGCACAAACAGGCGGATGCATGGCCCCATTGTGACACCAACGCTTGTCAGGCCACCTTGGACTTCGCTTGCCGTTGTGATGGGATCGGACAGCCGAACCTGCGTATCAGCCGGGTGTGACTATGGCCAAGCTCTGCCAGATTACAGATATGTTGGCCGGCAAGATCACGCAGGCTCAACCCACCGCCAATGCGGGTAAGCTGGTATCCCTGATTAGCCAGCCTATGGGTCAGGTCAGGCCAGTCAGTCGCCTGTTCAAGATCACTGACCAGACATTCGCGCAAAGGGGCCAAAAGCGCCTTTGACTGAGGGTTGCGGGACCGTGTTCGACGGCGCAAATCATTGCGCAATGCATCGCGCAAGATATTTTCAATGGCTTGCTCGTCGCGCCCGGCAATATGTTCCAAGGCATCGGCAAGTTCTGGAGGTAAACAAACAAAGAACTCTTTCATGCGGCAAGTATCAGCCGTTATTGGTAAACAGGCTGTTAACAATAACTATAAATTGTCCGAAAATGTTTCCACCGCGTCGTCTGCATTCGAAACGCAATCAGCAACAATATTGGCCCACAGCGCGCGTCAAATGCGCACGTTTACAGGCCGGTTTCTGCCGCGATCTGGGCGCGTGATTTGCGAGCCCGTTCAGTCGCCGATTTCAACTGACCGCAGGCGGCCATGATATCTTCGCCACGCGGCTTGCGGACCGGGGACGCATATCCCGCCCTGTAAATAATATCGGCAAAGGCGCGGATGCGGTTGTTCGACGACCGTTTGTACGGGGCACCCGGCCATTCGTTAAACGGGATCAGGTTGATCTTGGCGGGGATGCCGTCGATCAGCTTGATCAGGCGGCGCGCATCATCATCGCTGTCGTTGATCCCATCCAACATCACATATTCGAACGTGATCCGTTCAGAGTTCGACACTTTGGGATAAGCTCGCAGCGCATCCAAAAGCGTGGCGACATTCCAGCGTTTGTTGATCGGCACCAGTTTATCGCGCACCTCATCGGTGGTTGCGTGAAAAGAGATGGCCAATTGGCAGCCGATCTCTTCCGCCGTCCTGGCAATCTCGGGGACCACGCCAGATGTCGACAAGGTGATCCGGCGGCGGGATAGCTGGATGCCATCCGGGTCCATGGCGATCTTCATTGCGTCACGGACATTTTCGAAATTATAAAGCGGCTCGCCCATACCCATCAGCACAATGTTGGACAGCAGGCGGGTTTCGACGTTGCGCGCGCCGGGCACAGGCCATTCTTCCAGATCGTCGCGGGCCACCATCACCTGACCGATGATCTCGCTGGCGGTCAGGTTACGCACCAGTTTTTGGGTGCCGGTGTGGCAGAAAGAACAGGTCAGCGTGCAGCCCACCTGACTGGACACACAAAGCGTTCCGCGGTCGGATTCGGGAATGTATACGATCTCAACCTCGTGCCCACCGGCGATCCGCACCAAGTATTTGCGGGTGCCATCTTCAGACACCTGCCGGGTTACGACCTCGGGCACAGCGACCACAAACCTCTCGGTCAGTAGCGCGCGATAATCTTTGGAAAGATTGGTCATCTCGGCAAAATCGCGGACACCCCAATGATAAATCCACTGCCAGATCTGGCCCACACGCATCTTGGCTTGCTTTTCCGGCGTACCTGCACTGATCAGCGCTTCACGCATCACCTCGCGCGTCATGCCGACAAGGTTCTCTGGCCCGTCCGGCAGCTTGCGCGGAATGGTCAGCACATCCTGTGTGATCGGGGCTTTGGCGTTCATGGGTCTGCTCCGGAAAGGGGTCAAGCCTGCCATATAAGAGAAAGAGCCGGTTTCCACAAGAAAACCGGCCCCAAATGGTCAATGAAAACCAATAATCAGCTTGTGCAGCGGCTTGCAGCTTCTTCCACGGCGGCAGTGAAGCCAAGCAAGCTGAACGTGTCCTGCGTCTGCGTACCGCGACCAGAGCGACCGCTCACAACCGCATTGGCCCCGCGTTTCATGGCAGCGACGAATTTCGCGTCATCCTCTGCCGTGGCGGGCCAGGCGAATTCACCTTCGGTGAACATTTCAAAAGTGGTGTCACCCACCGCCAGCGAAACCGTTGTGCCGCTGGCAAAAGGATAGCCGCCTGCAAACATCACCTGACCAGCGACATTTTCGTCTGGGCGATAAAATACGATCAGTCGGATATCGCCACGGCGTACCGATACGACACTGCCGTCACGCGTATTTACCGTCTCGACCGGGGCGGATACAGCCCAGCATTCATTCGGGTCGCTTTCGACAAACACGTTCCAGTCAGTTTCAACGGCGACTCGGTTGTCGCTTTCTTCCTGCGCTGTGGCGGCACCTGCCAGCCATATCGCGGCGACAAACGCCAATCCCCGTGAGATATTCAAAATCATTCTACAGCCTCCAAGCTGTCCTTGCCTCTTGATGTTCCCAGTTGTCACCGGATGCGTCTGACGGCATCCTTTCGGCTGGCGGGAACTGTTTCAACTCGATACCGATTACGCTAGCAAAAAACCGCCCGCATGGGAAAGCCCTAACGCGACCGGTGGTCGGTATGACGTATACAAGCCAAAAAGGCAAAAAAATGACAAATCCTGTTGATCTGGTCGAAATCTGGCGTGGTGACATGGTAGAATGTGTTCATCGCGGTCACGTCGTCGTGTGCGATGACGCGGGCCAGATCGTCAGCGCCTTGGGTGATCCGGACAAGGTAATCTATCCGCGTTCGTCCTGCAAAATGGTGCAGGCATTACCGCTACTGGAAAGCGGGGCAGGGGCGCATCTGTCAGTGGAGCAGCTTGCGCTGGCCTGTGCTTCGCATAATGGGGCGGCGATTCATACGGATCGGGTTGGCGCTTGGCTGCGTGATCTGGGGATGACGGATGATAATTTCCGTTGCGGCCCGCAATTGCCCGACGATATTCCGACGCGTAATGCCCTGATCCGCGCCAATGAAAAACCCTGTCAGTTCCACAACAACTGTTCAGGCAAACATGCGGGATTTCTGACCCTGAACAAGCATTTGGGTGCCGGGCCGGACTATCAGGAGCCTGATCACCCGGTGCAGCAGGCCTGCAAGGCAGCCTTTGAAGAGGTCACGCAAGAAACCAGCCCAATGTTCGGGATCGACGGCTGCTCGGCCCCCAACCATGCCTGCACCGTGCATGGTTTGGCGAGGGCGATGGCGTTCTTTGCCAGCGCGCAGGACCGGTCCGACAGGCGCAGCGCAGCGGCTGTCAAGCTGACCCATGCGATGGGCGCGCATCCAGCGCTGGTTGCGGGCGAAACCCGCGCCTGCACCGATCTGATGCGAGCTATGAATGGCAAGGTGGCGGTCAAAACCGGGGCAGAGGGTGTTTTCATTGCGATCATTCCGGAAAAACGGCTGGGCGTTGCGATCAAGATCGTGGATGGGGCAACACGGGCGAGTGAGTGCGCGATTGCAACGATCTTGGTGAAACTTGGGGTACTTGATCCTGCGCATCCTGCAGCCATCGCACGGATGCAGCCGCCCATCGTGAACCGGCGTGGTATCGTGACCGGATCAATCAGACCCGCTGCCGCGCTTCGCTAGGGGGCGGGTCCGTGCGGCTAAACCGCATGCGCGTGGTTGAATAACTTCGCCTAAACAGGCAAACATATCGTGAACAAGGGCGCTTTGCGTCCCGGCCCCTGACACGCACCCAGCAGAAAGCGTCGCATCACATGTCCTTTACCCTTGCCACATGGAACATCAACTCTGTCCGCTTGCGCGAAAACATCGTCGCCAAGCTGATGCAGGAAGAAGCCCCCGATGTGCTCTGCCTGCAGGAATGCAAAAGCCCGGTAGACAAGATCCCGTTAGAGCAATTTCAGGCACTGGGTTACACACATATGGTTGCCCGTGGGCAAAAGGGGTATAATGGGGTCGCGATCCTCTCAAAACTGCCAATGCAAGAGGTCAGCGCCTATGATTACGCCAGCCTTGGCCATGCCCGCCACATCGCCGGGCAGCTGGAAAACGGGGTGACAATCCACAATTTCTACGTGCCTGCAGGCGGTGACGTTCCGGATCGCGAAGTGAACGAGAAATTCGGGCAAAAGCTCGACTATCTGACCGACATGCGCGACGCTTTCCACGCCGACAAACCGCAGAAATCCATCCTCGTGGGTGATCTGAATATCGCCCCGCGTGAAGACGATGTATGGAGCCATAAAAAGCTGCTCAAGGTCGTCAGCCACACCCCGATTGAGGTGGAGCATTTCGGGCAGGTCATGGATTCGGGGGACTGGTCGGACGTCACCCGCAATGATATCCCCGAAGGCCAGCTTTATAGCTGGTGGTCCTACCGGGCGCGGGACTGGGATGCGGCCGATAAAGGGCGCAGGCTGGACCATATTTGGGCCACACCGGATATCACCAACGCCGGTCACTCAAGCCGTATTTTACGTGATGCGCGCGGCTGGGAAAAACCCAGTGACCACGCGCCCGTCTTTGCCACTTTTGACCTTTAGGAGCCAACGATGCCAGATATGATGAAAGCGTTGATCCAGCTACAGGATGGCTATTCGAACACACAAACCGGCCCTACGGTCGATGACCTTTCACCCTATCTGGCCTATCAGGACCACCCCGTTCCAACGCCCGGCGACGGGCAAGCACTCATCAAGGTGCATCTGGCCTCGGTCAACCCGTCTGACATCCATTTTATCAAAGGCGAATACGGCCAGCCGCGGATCAAGGGCATGCCCGCAGGGTTCGAAGCTGTGGGCGAAGTTGTCGCCGGTGATACGCCACTGATCGGGCAGCGGGTCAGCTGCTACGCGCGCGGCTCTGGCACTTGGGCGGAATATGCGCTGGCTGATATCAGCGGGCTGATCCCCTGCCGCCCGGATTTGGCTGAGCCGGATGCCGCGGGGCAACTGGTGAACCCGCTCACGGCCATCGCCATGTTCGATCTGGTCAAAGACAGCGGCGCAGACAGTTTCATCCTGAACGCTGCCGGATCGCAATTGGGCAAATTCCTGATTGCATTGGGGCGCGATCAAGGGATCAAACCGATTGCGGTGGTCCGACGGGCGGCACAGGCGCAAGTGCTGCGCGATCTGGGCGCGGCAGAGGTGATCGTCACTGGCGATGGGAATGGGCTGAATCAGGCGAAAAGCATTCTGAAGACGCTGAAGCCATTGATCCTGCTTGACGCCGTAGGGGATCAGTTCACCGCTGATTTGTTCTTTGCTATGCCGAAATATGCGCGCTGGGTGAACTACGGTAAGCTATCGACAGAACCACCGCAGCTGACGCAGTTAGGGCAGTTGATCTTCCAGCACAAAGTGATCGAAGGCTTCTGGCTGACCCAGTGGATGCAACATGTCGCGCCAGAACGGATCGCGGCGGCCTTTGGCGAGATTCAAGAACGGTTTGTCTCCGGCAAATGGACCACCGACGTGGCGGGGATCACGCCGCTTTCAGAAGCGATGGACAAGCTTCCTGCCTTGCTAGAACAGCCCGACGGCAAGGCGTTCATCGATCCACGCAAGTAGGGCGCGCGCAAAAAAAAAAGACCGCCGGATGTACGCAAATGATGCGATATCCGACGGCCCAGGGGGGAGGAGAGTGTTCGCCGCTAGTGCGCGCGTTCGGCGTATTCCTTGTAGTCGTGAAGCAGCCCGTCAAATGCTGCGAGGCTGACCTCGATGTTTTGGTAAACCATAGCGCTCTGCGCTTGGTTCAGCTCATCACTGCTCAGCAATGCTTCGCTGTTTGATTTGATCGTGACCCAACGGTCCAGCAAGCCGTCCAGATCGGCGCGGATCTTCGCGTTCGGGGCACCATGCACGCCAGATTCGGGCATGCCGTGGCGCAATGCGTTCAGAGATGCCTCAAACAACTGCATTGTCTCGCGCAGGGAATCGCGGGATTCCGCGGTGCCATTCTCATGCCAGACCAGACAGGCCACATGTGCCATCTTTTGGCTCAGCATCTGCTGACGCCCGGCAAATTCAATCATCAGCGCATCGGCCGTGGTGATCTCATGCGGATAGGCATACTGACTGGTGATGACCGCGGCCAGAAGGTTGGTCAGTTCCAGCAACTTGGCGGTGCGATCTTCGACGACCTGACGGTGCATCGCTTGATCTTCGGAAGCAAGGATACCGGCAGCGGCAATCTGCACCACATTCCACTCATCGCGAATTTCGTCGAGCTGCGCCAGAGTCTCATAGCGGCTTTCGGGGGCCGCAATATCCAACTGCGCATCACCATCGCGCAATGCAGTCAGGTTGCGGTTGAAATCGCTGATCGACTGGCGCAGCACGTCTCGTGTGCTGTCTGTTTCGATTTCGGTGGCCAATGCACAAGAGGCCGCGGCGATTTGTTGCGTCAAGGTACGCAGCTCGCCTGCGATCTGCATACGTTCCGCGCTATCCGAAACAATGCCGAGCCCGTCCGAACGGGTACCAAGATCGGCTTTGGCCAAGCGGACGGTCTCAATAGCAAGATCATCGGCCACGGCAGGCGTAGCTGCGGTAAACAATCCAAGGGCGATAAAGGTAGCGGCGGCACAAGTGCTGGATTTCAGTTTCGTGAGTGGCGTCATCAGAGTGAGTGACATAGGCTAGACCTCCTTAAGTATCTGAATCCCATTATTATTTAGGGGTCGCGACCACGCAATATACCCACAAATTCTGCGCACTTCACCGCCACTGATCCGCTAAGTATGCCCAAACAAACACCTTTTTCTTGCCGATCTTCACGGCGTGGAATCGGGTCGGACGAAACCCGCTCAGGGTTCCGCCTGCGTTGCCGCTAATTGCAGAGGGGTATTGGGCAGCCGGCCAACACTAGCCCAATTTTCGCTAATGGTACGAAGTGACTGCTTTTGACCGGTCATGGTGTTGGGATCTGACGTTCAAATGAAGGGGGTGGCATTCCTGTGGCCGGACTGGACCATGCACCGCGCATTACATCCCATCCCTGACGGAAATGTTGAAAATCTCCGCCTGCATTGCTATTTTCAGGATATGCCCTGCGCCGGGGCCATGACGGCGCGTTTTAAGGAGGACAATGCACTGTCTCTTTCCAGCTCGGCCGCACCAGCGGCCAACACCGGGGCCCACGCTGTGAGCGCTCCGAAAATGGCGACCAGCGAAGGTCTTTTGACCGCCGTGCTCAAATCTCTCGACGATGACAAAGGCGAAGACATCGTGCAGATCAATCTGCGCGGCAAGTCTGAGATGGGCGATTACATGGTCATTGCGTCGGGCCGTTCGACACGTCAGGTCTCGGCGATGGCGGAAAAGCTGACCGACCGGCTCAAACAGGAATTCGGCGTCATCTCCAAAGTCGAAGGCAAAACCGCAGGTGATTGGGTCCTGATCGACACAGGCGATATCATCGTGCATATTTTCCGGCCGGAAGTGCGCGAGTTCTACCAGCTTGAAAAAATGTGGCAGACCGGGGCGGCCTCGACCGCCTGATGCGCATTCATATCTGCGCTGTGGGCCGATTGCGCAAAGGCCCGGAGCGCGAGCTGTTGGACGAATATCTGACCCGGTTCGACCGGACCGGGCGGGGTTTGGCCCTTGGTCCCGCGCAACTTTCCGAAGTCGAAGACAAAAAGGGCGGCGGCATGGCGGCAGAAGCTGCGCTGCTGCAACGTGCGATACCGGATGGGGCGCTGATCTGCACGCTGGATGAACGGGGCAAGGTGATGTCCTCCCCGTCTTTCGCGGATAAGCTTGGCACATGGCGTGATCAGGGGCGACAGGATGTGGCCTTTGTGATCGGCGGAGCGGACGGGATCGACCCGGCCTTGCGGGCACAGGCTGATGCTTCTCTCAGTTTCGGGAAAATGGTCTGGCCGCATATGCTGGTCCGAGTGATGCTGTCCGAACAGCTTTACCGGGCCGCGTCCATTCTTGCCGGCGGACCCTATCATCGTGCTTAACGGTTGCACCGCCCATGTGATGCGCTACACCTCAAGCCAAAGCAAAGGAGCCCACCATGACCACCCCCAAGCCCGTTGTCCTGTGCATTCTTGATGGCTGGGGTCTGCGCGATGACAGCACCGCCAACGCACCAAAGCTGGCTCACACTCCCCATTTCGACGCGATCATGCAGGGCCCGCACGCGCAGCTAATCACCCATGGCAATGATGCGGGCCTGCCCACCGGGCAGATGGGCAATTCCGAGGTCGGACATACCAATATTGGCGCCGGTCGTGTTGTCGCGATGGACCTTGGACAGATTGAATTGGCCATCGAAGACGGATCGTTCTTCAAGATCGACGCACTTCAGGCCTTTATCCAAAAGATGAAAGCTTCCGGCGGCATGGCTCATTTGATGGGCGTCGCCTCTGACGGCGGCGTGCATGGGCATCTTAATCATATCATCGCTGCGGCCAAAGCGGTCACGGATGCTGGCGTGCCGGTTGCGATCCACGCCATCACCGACGGGCGGGATGTGGCCCCAAAATCCGCAGATGATTTTATGGCGCAGCTACAAAGCAACCTTCCTGACAATGCGCGCATCGTTACGGTGGTCGGGCGCTACTTCGCCATGGACCGCGATAACCGGTGGGAACGTGTGCAAACCGCCTATGACGCGGTGATCGAAGGCAAGGGTGACAAATCCGATACGGCTGATGCAGCCGTCGCGACCGCTTATGATATGGGCAAAACAGATGAATTCATCCCTGCCACCGTTATTGGAGACTACACCGGGCTGGGACAGGGGGATGGGTTTTTCTGTCTGAATTTCCGCTCTGACCGGGCGCGCGAAATCCTCGCTGCCATCGCCGATCCGGATTTTGACGGGTTCGCACGGACCCAGCCGACTTTGGCTGCGACGCTTGGCATGGTCAGCTACTCTGACAGGCATGATGCTTGGTTCGACACTGTTTTCCCGAAACGGGATATTCAAAACACGCTGGGCGCATGGGTGGCCAAACACGGGCTGCGCCAATTCCGGCTGGCCGAAACCGAAAAATATCCGCATGTGACGTTCTTCCTGAACGGCGGGGTCGAGACGCCGGAAAAAGGCGAAGACCGCTATATGGCCGCATCGCCCAAGGTCGCCACCTATGATCTGCAACCGGAAATGTCCTCGGCCGAGGTCACGACCCGTTTCATCACGGCGATTGAGGATGGCTATGACATGATCATAACCAATTACGCCAATCCCGATATGGTCGGTCATACGGGTGATCTGGACGCTGCGATCAAGGCTTGTGAAAGCGTGGATATCGGTCTGGGGCAAGTGCTTGCGGCGCTACAACGGGCCGGTGGTGCAATGATTGTGACCGCTGACCACGGCAATTGCGAAACCATGGTCGACCCCGAAACCGGTGGGCCGCATACGGCGCATACAACCAACCCCGTGCCCGTCGCCATGATCGGCGGACCCGAGGGCGCAAATCTGCACGACGGGCGGCTGGCTGACCTTGCACCCACAATTCTGGACCTGATGGGGCTTGATCTGCCCGGCGAAATGACCGGTCGGAGCCTGATCGACAGATGAGGCTCGCACTGCTCCTGATTTGCCTGGCCTTTCCGGCAACAGGGCAAGAGGCAGCGCAGGCCGCTGCGCAACGTCTGCAAGCCGCGGGCGAAAAGCTGATCGCGGCCGAATCAGCACGCGACAGGATCAGCGCGCTGACAGAAACAGTGCAGGCCTACGAAGACGGGCTGATCGCCATGCGCGAAGGCTTGCGGCAGGTCACCCTGCAAGAGGCCGCGCTATCAACCGATCTCGCCACGCAACGTGAAGAGGTTGCGCAATTGCTTGGCGTCCTGTCCACTATCCGCCGAACACCGGACCCCGTGCTTCAGGCGCATCCCGCCGGGGCACTAGGCGCGACCCGCGCCGGGATGATGGTGGCGGATGTGACCAATGGCTTGCAGACACGGGTGGTGATACTGCGCGATCAGGTAGAACAGGCGCAGCGGCTGCGGGACTGGCGCGAAAAAGCGACACAGGAACTGGCCGATGGGTTGCAAGGGGCCCAAACCGCGCGGACAGCGCTGGGGCAGGCCATGTCCGAACGGACAGACCCGCCGCTACGGTTTGAAGAGGACCCGGTGCAAATTGCGTTGCTGGTCGCCGGGGCGGAAAGCCTCGGCAGTTTTGCCAACCAGATGCGGCGCACGGGGCTGGCTCCTGAGATCACGATCACACCTTCGGGCAACCTGCCATTGCCTGCGGGGGGGATCGTCCTGCCCACAACAAACACAGAACGGCCCGGTATCCGGATCGCAGCCCAACCCGGCGCATTGGTCGCCAGCCCCGCCCCGGCCACGGTTCTGTTCCGGGGGGCATTGCTGGATTACGGCAATGTTGTCATCCTCGAACCCACCACGGATGTGCTGTTTATTCTTGCAGGTCTGAAAGAGGTTTTCGTAGAACCGGGCGAAATCGTCGAAACCGGCGCACCGCTGGGGCTGATGGGGGATGAAACGGATGTTGACGGGAATTTGACCGAAAATGCGATCTTTGACTGGGGCGATGCACAGCAGACCCTTTATCTTGAAGTCAGGGAAGGGCAAAGTCCGACAAACCCGGATAGCTGGTTTGCGCTGGAATAATATAGGATAGGGTATGAAAAAGTTGATTTTGGCCGCGGTCGGCGGCGTGGCTCTTGGTCTGGTCACCACAAGCCAGATTGCAGGACCCCTGCTTGCGCAGGATGCAGAGGCCAATGCCAGCGTCTACGAACAGCTTGACCTGTTCGGCGATATTTTCGAACGGATCCGTGCCAGCTACGTCGAAGAAGTCGACGACAAGGAACTGATCGAGGCGGCCATTAACGGCATGCTCACCTCTCTTGACCCGCATTCCAGCTATCTGTCCGCCGATGACGCGGCGCGGATGCGGGTGCAGACCACCGGCGAATTCGGCGGACTCGGGATCGAGGTCACGCAAGAAGAAGGCTGGGTCAAAGTCGTCTCGCCGATGGATGGCACCCCCGCCGATGCGGCAGGCATGCTCGCCGGTGATTTCATCACAGCCGTCGATGGCGAAAGCGTGCTGGGGCTGACACTGGACGAAGCGGTCGAAATGATGCGCGGGCCAGTCGGCTCTGAAATCATCATCACCGTCGTGCGCGAAGGAGAGGTCGAACCCTTCGACGTCTCGATCATTCGCGACACGATCAAGCTGACCGCCGTACGGACCCGGACCGAAGGCAACGCTGTGGTGCTGCGGGTCACAACCTTCAACGATCAGACCTTCCCCAACCTCAAGCAAGGGATGGAAGATCAGGTCGAACAAGCCGGCGGTATGGATAATATCGACGGGATCGTGCTGGACCTGCGTAACAACCCCGGCGGGCTGCTCAATCAGGCAATTTTTGTTTCTGATGCATTCCTTGACGCGGGCGAGATCGTCTCCACCCGTGGCCGTGCCGCGTCAGACGGCGACCGCTTCAACGCCACGCCCGGTGATTTGGCGCAGGGCAAACCCATCGTGGTGCTGATCAACGGCGGCTCTGCCTCTGCCTCTGAAATCGTGGCCGGTGCGTTGCAAGATCACCGCCGTGCGATTGTCGTGGGCACAAATTCCTTTGGTAAAGGGTCCGTGCAAACCGTGGTGCCACTACAGGGTGACGGTGCGATGCGCCTGACCACCGCGCGTTACTACACGCCTTCGGGCCGGTCGATCCAAGCACTGGGTATTTCGCCCGACATCATCGTCGAACAACCGCGTCCGCGCCAAACCGAAGAGGAAGATGAAAGCTCATCCGCCTCTCCGCGGAGCGAGGCCGACCTGCGTGGCTCACTCGACAATGACAGCCTGAGCGAGGATGAAATCCAGCAAATCGAAGAAGACCGCGCTCGCGCCGAAGCTGCAGCACAGCTGCGGGAAGAGGATTATCAACTCGCCTATGCGATCGACATCCTCAAAGGTCTGAACGCACTGGACCACGCGACGCTGGCCACCGTGAACGAATAAGGCCGCAACCGCCCCTTCGGGGGCGGTTCTTCTCATAATTTGGGCTACACCTTCATCCGTGCGCCGGTCGGGTCATAGAACGGTTTCAACTGCGCATCAGCGACGACTCGGGTGCCCATTACGTCGATCTCATATGTACTGGCCAGCATCTCTGCCACGGTTTCCCCCGCACATGGGACATAGCCCATACCCACGGCGGCCCCCAGCGTATGCCCATATGCTCCCGACGACAGATACCCAACAAGCTGCCCATCCCGCAAAATCGGCTCGTGATGATAAAGCAGGGGTTCTGGATCACGTAGCCTGAACTGCACCAGACGCTTCGCCAGCCCCGCCTCGCGCTTGCGCAGTACAGAATCGCGGCCAATAAACGTGGGCTTATCGGTCTTCACCGCAAATCCCAGACCTGCCTCTAGCACGTGATCCTCGCAGGTGATGTCATGGCCGAAATGGCGAAACCCTTTTTCCAGCCGGGCGCAGTCCATCATATGCAAACCGCATAGTTTCATGCCCAGCGTTTGCCCTGCCGCATGCAACACCTCGAACACATGGGCGGCCATGTCGGACGAGACGTAAATCTCCCAGCCAAGCTCACCCACGTAGCTCACACGATGCACACGGGCACGGGCCATACCGATCTCAATCTCTTGCGCGGTGCCAAATGGATTCACGGCATTCGAAAAATCATCGGGAGAGACCATTTGCAGCAGCGTCCGGGATGCGGGGCCCATCACGGCCATCACGGCCTCGGCGGCGGTCATATCGGTCAGGACCACGTTGTAATCACCTAAATGGCGGCGCATCCACGTCTGATCCACCAGCCGGGTCGCGGCAGGGGTGACCACCAGATAGGCGTGTTCTTCCAGTCGCGTGATCGTCACATCCGCTTCAATCCCGCCACGGGCGTTCAGGAACTGAGTGTAGACAATGCGGCCCACCGGCACATCGCATTGACCGCCCGCAATATGGTTGAGAAAGGCACAGACGTCGCGCCCCTCCACACGGATTTTGCCGAATGAGGACATGTCGTAAAGTCCAACATTTGTCCGCAATGCGTGCAACTCGGCCGCGACATTGCCAAAGAAATTCTGACGCTTCCAGGAATAGCGATACTCTGCATCTTGTCCCGGATCAGCAAACCAATTTGCGCGTTCCCAGCCTGCAAACTCACCCATCACAGCGCCATGCGCCAGCAATTGCGCGTGCATGGGGGACCGACGAATGCCGCGCGCGGTTTCCTTCTGGCGATAAGGAAAGTGATCGGCATAAAGCAGGCCCAGCGTTTCGGTCGCGCGTTCGGCCAGATAGGTGCGGTTGCCCTGAAATGGCTCCATCCGGGCGATATTCACATCACACAGATCAAACGGCTTGTCGCCCGCGTCCATCCATTGCGCCAGCGCCATGCCTGCGCCGCCTGCCGATTGAATACCGATGGAATTGAAGCCGGCAGCGACCCAGACATTGTCCATCTCGGGTGCCAGACCCAGATGATATGCGTCGTCGGGTGTGAAGCTTTCAGGCCCGTTAAAGAACGTATGTATCCCAGCCGCGGCCAGCATCGGCATACGTGCGACTGCGGCCTCAAGGATCGGTTCGAAATGGTCAAAGTCTTCGGGCAGTTGATCAAATTCGAAATCGGACGGAATGCCGTCCATCCCCCACGGCTTGGCGCGGGGTTCAAATGCCCCCAGCAGGATTTTCCCTGCATCCTCTTTGTAATAGGCACATTCGTCCGGAACCCGCAGCACCGGCAATTGCGTCAGTTCGGGGATGTTTTCGGTGACAATGTAGAAATGCTCGCACGCCTGCAGCGGCACATTGGTGCCCAGCATACGGCCCACCTGATGACCCCACATGCCCGCACAATTCACGACCATATCACAAGCAATATGAGCGGTCTCTGCGCCCTGTTGCCAGTTGACCCCGGTAATGCGGCGACTGTCGCGGGCAATACCTGTCACAAGGGTATTTTCGATAATCTGTGCGCCCTTCATCCGGGCACCCTTTGCCAGCGCCAATGCAATATTGGCCGGATCACCTTGCCCGTCGCGGGGCAAGTAAACGCCCGCCGTGACCCCATCTGTATTCAGATGTGGATAGCGAGCTTTCACCTCACCCGGCGAAATCTCTTCGACCTGCACGCCAAAAGCCCGCGCCATCGCGGCTTGCCGTAAAATCTCCTCCCGGCGTTCATCGGTCAGCGCGACAGTGATCGACCCGCAACGGCGAAAGCCGGTCGCGACGCCGGTCTCTTCTTCCAGCTTACCGTAAAGCTCCTGCGAATAGCGGGCGAGTTTCGTCATATTCGCCGTCGCACGTAGCTGCGCGATCAAACCCGCCGCATGCCATGTGGTGCCAGAGGTCAGCTGTTTGCGTTCCAACAGGACGATATCCTGCCAGCCCAGCTTGGCCAGGTGATAGGCAACCGAACAGCCGATAACGCCACCACCAATAATCACAACACGGGCCGATGAAGGGGGGAAAGCCATAATGTAAAACCCTTTTCGTGAAATATACCGGAATAATTTCACACATTCGGCTTCACGTCATCACGAAACATGGGCGAACCGCAATTGAATCAGCCGATCGTATGTCCCGCAGTCGTAATCTCTGTGGCAAGCCGGGCGATATGCGCTGGGCCAATCTCGCAACAACCACCGATGACCGTGGCACCTTGTGCGATCCAGCCCATCGCAATGGCGGCATAGGCCTCCGGGCCCAAATCGCGGCGGGCGGACAGGCTATCCACCGTTGGCTTGTCCTGCAAAAACGCCTTGGTAATCTGTGTGAAGCCATTCGCATAGGCGCCAAAAGGCAACGACCCTTTTGACAGCACATCCATCGCCGCGGCCATCGCCTCTGGCGCGGCGCAATTGGCCAACAGCGCCGCTGCGCCATCTGCAACGTTCAACACTTCTGCCAATGGTTCGCCTGACCGCAACAGCGCCCCATTCTCATCATCCACCGTCATCGCAAGCCAAACAGGCTTGCCTGCTTTTTGGGCACCTACCAACGCCGCACGGGCCTGCGCGACCGAGGCGATGGTTTCACACAGCAGCAAATCCACATGAGGGGCCAGAATCTGCGCCACCTCCGCATAAAGCGGCACAGCCACTGCAGCATCAGGATGCAGGTCGGGCCGGTAGCTAGCCATCAACGGACCAATTGATCCGGCAATACGGCCATGCCCGGCACAGGCTTGCTGTGCCTCGGCCACAGCGGCCAAATGCAGATCGGCAAAGCGATCTTCCAGCCCGGTGCCGGTCAGCCGGTCACGATGGATCGCATAGGTATTGGTCACATGCAGCCGCGCACCTGCAGCGGCGTAATCGCGATGGACCTCTGCCACCAGACCGGGGTGATCTATCATCACCTGCGTCGCCCAAAGCGGGGTGGGCGCCTCTGGCGCGCGGATGATCAGCTCTTGCCCCATACCGCCATCCATCAAAGTAATCTCTGTCATCGGTCCATACTCTGCTTGTCAGGAAACCTGCGCTGTTCCAGCACAGGTGGGATTTCTCCATCTATATTACACAGGCAAAGGTCAATAGATCGGTGGCGAAATGACCCAGATCACATCACAGGTTTCATCATGTGGATTGGCCCAGCTAAACTCTTCGCCACGCAGCCTGAAACTGTCGCCGGGGCCAAGCTTGAACATCTTGCCATCAAGCCAGATGCTTAACCGGCCACGGACAATATAGCCAATTTCCTGCGTCTGGCGGGTCAGCGGCACAGGCAGCGTGGCACCGGGCGCGAAAGAGGAATGAATAACCTCAAAACTGCCCGTCAAATCGGGGGAAAGCAGCCCCTCTGTCAGGCCCGGTGTGCGGCTGCCAATCGGACGGCGGGCATGGGCGCGGACAACGATCCCTTCTTCCCCGGTGGCGACACCCGCCTGCAGCAGGCTGGAAATCGAAACATCCAGAATCTGGGCCATACGCTTCAGATCAACAATCGCGGGATGAGAGATATTCCGCTCCACCTGGCTGAGCCAGCCAACGGAACGGTCCATCGCTTCGGCCAACTCGCTTAATGTCATACCGCGCGCCTTGCGCAGCGCACGAATGTCGGCCCCCAAAGTGTCGGCAGAGCGATCACGACCTGCCATAATCAGCCTTTGCCAATGTGCCGTCAGCGTTCATTCGTGTCGTCTCCATTTCATAGCAAGCGCAGTCTGTCATGGAATATGACTTAAAACCAAGGATTGTTATTAACTTTTAAAAACATCCATAAGTAGTTTCTCCAGCGCATCAGAGTCGGCCTGTGTAAAGGCATCAGGCTGGTTGCTGTCGATGTCGAAAACCGCAATGACGTCGCCATTCTGATCAAACACAGGCAGGACGATTTCTGACTTTGTGCTGCTTGCGCAGGCAATATGGCCGGGAAATGCATCGACATCGGCGACCAGCTGCACCCTGCGGGTACGGGCCGCAGCACCACAGACGCCGCGCGAAAACGGAATGACAAGACAACCGTGCCCGCCCTGATAAGGCCCGATCTTCAAAAGCTCCGGTGCGACCACCCGGTAAAACCCGGTCCAGTCAAAGCGGTCATCGCTGTGGTGGACCTCGCACGCGACGGTGGCCATCAGCGCCACGCGATCCTCCTCACCTTCTGTGAGGGACGCCACAGTTTTTGCCAGGCTGTCATAATCAACACGCATGTCTGACCCTTTTCCCAAGCTTTTTCAGATCGTTCTTTTAGATAAGGAAACCCACGCAATGACAAGCACTTGGCACGATGAATGAAGCTGGGGAACAAGGGCTGCCACGCACCGCAGACCTATATCACCTTGCGAAATTAACCCCGCGCTTAGCTCTGGACGTGCCAGTGCAGGTCGAACCCCGGATCGAACACAGTGACGGGGCCGTCTTCGGTATCGATATGCGCCGGATAGCTGACAGGATCGCCTTTTTGCAGGGTGATCGTATCCTCATTCGGGGGCAGCCGGTAAAATTTCGGACCGTTAAGAGAGGTGAACGCTTCAAGCTTTTTCAGCTGGCCTGCGGCATCAAACACCTCTGCCAGACAGGACATGGTATTGGGCGCGGTGAATATCCCCGCGCAGCCACAGGTTTGTAGTTTGGCAGGATCGGTATGCGGGGCGCTATCAGTGCCAAGAAAGAATCGCGGATCACCCGAAATCGCTGCCTGCACCAGCGCCACACGATGCGCCTCGCGTTTGGCGACGGGCAGGCAGTAATAATGCGGCTTGATGCCACCCGCCAGAATGTGGTTGCGGTTGATGATCAGGTGATGGGTCGTGATGGTCGCCGCAAGGTTTTTATGCGTGTCGCGCACGTAATCGACCGCGTCCTGGGTTGTCACATGTTCCATCACAATACGCAGGTCAGGAACCTTTTTGCGCAGCGGTTTCAGCACCTTGTCGATGAACACAGGTTCGCGGTCAAAGATGTCGATATCGCTGTCTGTCACCTCACCATGGACGCACAGCGGCATGCCGATTTCAGCCATCACTTCCAGTACCGGGCGCACCTTTTCAAAGTCGCGCACACCAGAGGCGGAATTGGTCGTAGCCCCGGCGGGGTAAAGTTTGACCGCCGTCGCGATCCCGGCCTGATGGGCGGTGCGCACGTCTTCGGGGTCGGTTTCCTCGGTCAGGTACAGCGTCATCAGCGGCGTGAATGTCGCGCCTTCGGGCAGGGCTGCCAGAATACGGGTTCGATATTTCACCGCATCATTGGCCGTCACCACGGGGGGCACCAGATTGGGCATCACAATGGCCCGGGCGAAATGGCGGGTGGTTTCGGGCAGGACGGCGCGCAGCATCGCACCATCGCGCAAATGCAGGTGCCAGTCGTCAGGGCGGCGGATCGTGAGAGAGGTGATTTTGCGGTCGGGCATGGCGTATCGGTTACACGTTTGAGCGGACGGTGGCCAGTGGGATTGGAAGGGCCTTGCAGATTAACGCCGTGCCCCTGATATTAACGTTTGAACAGAACTTTAGGCGGAGAACCAGATGCTTGGCTTTATTATTGCCGTGATTGCGGGCTTTTTGACACCCCAGCTTGAGGGCCCCATCGGTGGTCCCATTGTGAAAGCGATGGAAGGGCATATCCCGGTGGAGCCAAACGAAAAGCGGCTGATCGCATTCATGGTCGCGATGCTGATCGCGGGCATTGCGTCGGCATTGCTTAACAGCGGTACTGCATTTTGGATCATCCTTGGCGGTGTGCTGGGCTATTTCGGTCTGCGTATGTATGAAGCGGGCAAGAAATACTATGAAGAGCGTAACGGTAAGCACTAACGCCCGCACTTCACAGCAACGCGGCATTTGCATTTGCTGGCATTGCCGCGTTTAACGACATCGCTGTCCGCGCATTTAACGCAATGAGGGTTGCCCGCAAAGATAGCGACTACGTCTGAAACGGGCGTTGATCGGCAAGCTCTTGCAGCGTTTTGGCAAAGAATGGGCTTTGCCCGCGCTGCAGCATATATTCGCAAATCAGTCGACCAAACCGTTTGTGATTGGTGCTGAGTAGCTGGTTAATCAGCGCGCGCGCGTATGTCTCATCGTAGCGCCGCGCACGTAATAGCTGCATGAAACGCTGGCGATCAAGCGTGCCCTCCATCGCCAGTGTTATCGTCGCATCATGGATCCCCAGCCGGTCAAGGGCGTGGTCCAGCCCGGTTCCAATCAGCGCGCAGGGCAGCAGCGCCACATGCGGCTTGCGGAACAGTGCAGCATGGATGGCGTCCAGCCGTTCATAGGGATCATAGGCGACAAAGACTTGCTCTGCCGCGTCGATCATTTCCGGCGCATAGCCGTAACGTCCCGTGAAATCACTGTGCCGGTGCGCCTTATAGCGTGGGTCCCAGCCTGTCATTCCAGGGTCCAGCGTCGCCTGCGGGCGCAGGGCGATCACGGTCGCACTGGGTGCGGCAACCGAAAATGCTGCGGCCGCATAGCCGCCACCATGCGCGCCATGAAAGACAACCTTTTCAAACTCTTCGAAAAATCCGTCGTCGATCAGCCGGTCGAAAAAATCATAGATCGCGGGGTCGCGGTACCAGCTTTCGGTGTAGGATATGATGGCAAGCTGCGACCATCCCTCTTGCCGCGCATGCCGCAAGCCGCGCGGTTCCGCATAGGCATTATGGCTGCGGATGGTGTCGGCGCTTTCAAAGGTCACAAGCAGCCGGTCGCTGCCTTTTTGAAAGGCGGCACAATGGTCTTCGCCCAATTGTTCGAAAAATCCGCTCTCTTCGCAGAGATCGTCAATACGGCTAAGCCAGGCATTCAGCCCAAGCCCTGTCAGGTACGTCTGCGTCATCAGTGCTGGGTCTTGTATTGTCACATTCAATCTCGTCTGTCCCCGGCCCCTGCGGCGAAATCTAGCCGAGCTTTGCGGCATAACTAGGGGCCGATGCGCCTTTTTTCGGGGCGGTGCGATTGTCAAAACCCGGCCCAAGGCAGCTTTGTGCACGTTCCGGAACAAGTGCCCATGCGGAACCTGCACCACCGCAGGCTATGACTTTGGTCCGGTCACGTAGCACATGGGTTGACGGGCGCGCAGGGGAATGCAGCTATGATGCATGGGAGGATCACATGGCGTTCAGCAGTATTGATGAGGTGCAGGCGGCATTGGCGCAGCAGAATTATGTCTGCGGCCGGGCGCTGGCCACCGTTGTGTTCCTGAGCCTGCGTCTGGGCCGCCCGCTGTTTCTGGAAGGTGAGGCAGGCACCGGCAAGACAGAAATCGCCAAGGCGATTGCGGCGGCGCTGGACCGTCGTCTGATCCGACTGCAATGTTATGAGGGGCTTGATGCGGCATCAGCCGTATATGAATGGAATTTCGCGGAACAGATGATCGCAATCCGCGCCGCAGAGGCGACGGGCGGGGCGGATCGGGACGCATTGAAGACAGAGCTTTTCACCGAAGACTATTTGATCGAACGCCCATTGCTTCAGGCAATGCGCCCCCAATCCGGCGGTGCGCCGGTTCTGCTGATCGATGAGCTGGACCGGACGGATGCCCCGTTTGAGGCGTTTTTGCTAGAGGCGCTCAGCGATTTTCAGGTGACGATCCCGGAATTGGGAACGGTCAAAGCCCCGGAACCGCCGATTGTGATTTTGACGTCCAACCGCACGCGCGAAGTGCATGACGCGCTGAAGCGCCGTTGTCTTTATCACTGGGTCGACTACCCCGATTTTGACCGGGAGCTGGACATCCTGCACGCCCGCGCGCCTGAGGCGGCAGAGGCGCTGTCGCGCGAGGTGGTGGCTTTTGTCCAGAAACTGCGGACGGAGGATCTGTTTAAAAAACCCGGCGTGGCGGAAACCATTGACTGGGCGAAATGCCTGTTGGCGCTGGACGTGATCAACCTGTCGCCCGCCGTCATCGCCGACACACTGGGTGCGATCCTGAAATATCAGGACGATATCCAAAAACTGGAAGGGTCTGAGGCGAAACGCATTTTGGACGCGGCGAAGGCCGATCTGGCGGCTGAATGAGCCTTCTTTTGGCCAAAAATATCCCACAGGGGTCCGGGGATGTGAAATCCCCGGCCGGACCTTGCCGATATGGCTGAGCTTGCCGATTTGGAATTGCCGGACGATCCGAAACTCGCGCAGAACATCACGCATTTCGCGCGGGCGCTGCGCAAGGCGGGGCTGCCGATTGGGCCGGGCCGGGTGATTGATGCGATCCGTGCAGTCCGCGCGGCGGGGTTCACAGAGCGGGTGGATTTCTATTGGACCCTGCATGCCTGTTTCGTGTCGAAGCCCGAAGAGCGACAGGTCTTTGCGCAGCTCTTTCGTCTGTACTGGCGCGACCCGCGCTACATGGAACAGATGATGGCGTTTCTGTCGCCGATGGTGCGTGGCGTGCAGGATGAACGCCGTGCTGAGGCGGCCGAGAAACGCGCGGCGGAGACGTTGATCGACGGGCATGATCGCGACCTGCCGACACCGGATGATGCGGGCGAGGAGGTGGAGATTGCCGTTGATGCCTCGCGCACCATCGCGACCGGGGAGCGTTTGCGCAGCCTTGATTTTGAACAGATGAGCAACGCGGAAATGGCCGCCGCCAAGCGGGTCCTTGCGCAGTTGCGTTTGCCAGTGCCGCCGATCATCAGCCGCAGGACGCAGGCCCTGCCGGGCCATTTGCCGGATTGGCGCGCCACGATGCGGGCGGCGATGCGCCGGGGGGGTGAGGTGACGGCATTCGCCACAAAGCGCCGCCGTGCGCGTTATCCTAACTTGGTGGTGCTCTGCGATATTTCCGGATCTATGTCGCAATATTCGCGCGCGGTTTTGCATTTTCTGCATAGCGTCGCGAACCGCGAAGGGCAGGGTTGGGCGCAGGTGCATGCCTTTACCTTTGGCACGCGGCTGACCAATATTACCCGCCACCTGCGGACCCGCGACGTGGATGCGGCGCTGGCCGCTGCGGGGGCAGAGGCGCAGGATTGGGAAGGCGGCACCCGGATCGCGGCCTGCCTGCATGCGTTCAATCGCGACTGGTCGCGCCGTGTCATGGGGCAGGGCGCGGTGGTGCTTTTGATTACAGACGGGCTGGACCGGGACCCGGATGCCGATCTGGGACCCGAGATGGCGCGGTTGCGCTTGTCTGCCCGGCAGTTGATCTGGCTGAACCCGCTGTTGCGCTGGGAAGGTTTTGCACCGAAGGCCCGTGGGATCATGCAGATGTTGCCCCATTGTACGAGCTTTCGGGCCGGGCATAATATTGCCTCTCTCGCTGGGTTGGCGGGGGCTTTGTCCCGTCCTGAGGATAGCGGGCAGAAAGCGCGGTTGATGGCGATGATGCGGGCTGGCTGATTTAGGTGTATCCTTTTGCTGAGCAATTAAAGTGTTTTATAACAAGATCATGCAGCCTTTTTCCACTATCGGAATGGCGTCGGACCGACGTCGGACTTTCGTCGGACCCAATGGGCCGTAGGGGTCAGGTTTCATTAACGTCTGCCCTTGGTGTCGCAGAAAATCCTTTCCCGATCATAAAGACACCGCGCTGTCAGGGCGTTACCGCAGCTTCCGGATCGCCCGTAACATCGCTGGTCCCTAGCCTTGTTCTAGCAATAACAGGAGCCTGACATGACATTGACCTATTTGCCGTTTGACGCGGCCACGGTGGCGAACCTGCGCGCGGGTGGCCCGGATGCCTATGGTCTGCCACCAGAGCGCGCGATCTCGACCGGGACCGGGACCCCTTGCCGCTGCTGTCTGCAAAATGTCCCGGGCGGTGCCGAGATGCTGATTTGCGCCTCCCGCCCGTTTTCTGATCTGCAACCCTATGCGGAAACCGGTCCGATTTTCCTTTCTGCGGCGGACTGCACGCCCCATAATGGCGCGACGATCCCGCCGGTGCTGACCACATCCCCCGATTACCTGCTAAAAGCCTATGACCGCCGCGACAGGATCATTTACGGCACCGGGCAGATCACCTCGTCGGGTCAGATCGCAAGTTATGCAAGCCAGCTTTTCGAAAGTGCAGAGGTCGCCTATGTTGATGTGAGATCGGCCCGCAACAATTGTTTTCTGACAAGGATTACCCAGACGCCATGACGGATATCACTGATCTGCCCAAGCTTGCATTGGACTGGCATCGCGCCGGGCGCGGGGTAGCTGTGGCCACGGTTGTGGAAACCTGGGGGTCGGCCCCGCGTGCGGTTGGCGCGCAGCTGGTGATTGACGCGGATGGCGCGATGGAAGGCTCTGTTTCTGGTGGCTGTGTCGAAGGCGCGGTGATCGTCGAAGCCTTGGAGGCACTGGCGGATGGCACGCCCCGCCTGCTGGATTATGGCGTCAGCGATGATGAAGCCTTTGCCGTGGGTCTGGCCTGTGGTGGCCGCATTCGCGTGCTGGTGGAACCGGTGGGCACAGCGATGCCGGTTGATCTGCTGGCGGAACTGGTCGCCCGCCGCGACCGGGCAGAGCCGGTGGCCTATGTGACCGATCTGCAGGATGGCGCGCCGCGACTGGCGGGACGTGCGGATTTTCCAGACCGCTTTCGCCTTGACCGGTCGGGGGTGGAAGAGGACGCGCGGACCTTTGTCGCTATTCATAACCCGCCGTTGCGGATGATCATCGTCGGCGCGGTTCATATCGCGCAGGCACTGGTGCCGATGGCGCGTGCTTGTGGTTATGCGCCGGTGATCATTGATCCGCGCGGCGCGTTTGGATCGGGTGCGCGTTTTCCCGGCGAGACGATACTGGACGATTGGCCGGATGACGCGATGGCGGCGTTAAAGCCGGATACCCGTACCGCAGTGGTGACCCTGACCCATGATCCGAAACTGGATGATCCGGCGATTATCGCCGCGCTCCGGTCAGAGGTTTTTTATCTTGGCTGTCTCGGTTCGACCCGGACCCATGCAAAGCGCGTCGCCCGTCTGGAAGAGGTCGGATTCACGGCGGACCAGATTGGGCGCATTCATGCGCCGGTGGGGTTGGATATCGGCGGGCGGCAACCGGCGGAGATTGCGGTGAGCGTCATGGCGGAAATCACGCAGGCATTGCGGAAAGCCACATGAGGTTCGGACCGGTCAGGGTGGCAGACGCCTTGGGCTGCGTGTTGGCCCATGCGGTGCCGTTGGCCAAGGGTCGGTTGCGCAAAGGCACCCGTGTTGGCCCAGAAGAGATCGCGCAATTGCTGGCGGAAGGGCATGAAACGCTGACCATGGCCCGGCTTGATCCCGGTGACATGGCAGAGGATGACGCCGCGGCGGCGCTGGCGGCGGCTTTGGTCGCTGAGGGTGGCGGGTTGCAGTTGAGCATGGCGGCGACGGGTCGGGTGAATATTCGCGCGACGCTGGCGGGGATTGTGGCGCTGGATGTGCCCGCACTGCATGCGTTTAATGGTGTGAACCCGATGATTACGGTTGCCAGTTTGCCGCCCTGGACCCGCGTTGATCCCGGCACGATGGTGGCGACGGTCAAGGTGATTTCCTATGCTGTGCCGGGGGCAGATGTGGACCGGGCGATGGCGCTGGGCGGCGGGGCGATTGGTCAGCGACTACCACGCTATAAGACGGCCACCTTGATTGAGACGGATCTGGATCAGCATAAACCGATGAAAGGCCGTGCGGCGTTGGCGGTGCGGCTGGACAGGCTGGGCGTCGCCCTGACCGCGCCGGTGCATGTACCACATGATGCGGCCCGCGTGGCAGAGGCTGTCGCCAAGGCACCGGGGGAGGTGGTCTTTATCCTGACGGCCTCTGCCACGTCTGACGCCGCTGATGTGGGCCCGGCTGGCTTGGTGCAGGCCGGGGGCCGGCTGATCCAGTTCGGGATGCCGGTCGATCCGGGTAATCTGTTGTTTCTGGGCTGCCTTGGCGACAAGCCAGTCATCGGCTTGCCGGGCTGCGCCCGCTCGCCCGCGCTGAATGGGGCGGATTGGGTGCTGGAGCGGGTGATCTGCGGGCTGGACCTGACCCCTGCGGATTTCGCAGCGATGGGCGTGGGCGGGCTGCTGAAAGAGATCCCGTCACGGCCCAAACCGCGTGGCGATATCGACGAAAGTCTGTAGTCGCTCAACTGCCCTTGGGTTAATTAATAGTTCTCAACGGCTGTTTCCCGTGGTTAACTTTCCCTGACGCAAAGATGACTTCAGGGAGGATTGAATGACATCGGTAGCAATGACCGTGAATGGCAAAGCAGTGAGCGGGGAGGTCGAGGGCCGCACGCTGCTTGTCGATTTTCTGCGCAATGATCTGCATCTGACGGGCACCCATGTAGGGTGTGATACGTCCCAATGCGGGGCCTGTGTGGTGCATGTGGACGGCGATGCGGTGAAGGCCTGCACCATGTTCGCGGTGGAGGCCGACGGGGCGGAGGTGGCCACCATCGAAGGGCAGGCCAGTGCGGATGGCACCTTGTCGGTGATCCAGCAGGCGTTTCAGGATCATCATGGTTTGCAATGTGGTTTTTGCACGCCAGGCATGGTGATGTCTGCCGCCGACTTGCTGAAGGATAACCCCAAGCCCACGGAAACAGAGATCCGTGACTATCTGGAGGGGAATATCTGCCGCTGTACCGGGTATCATAACATCATCAAGGCAATCATGGCGGCCTCTGGTCAGGAGATGCCAGCAATCGCAGCGGAGTGAGATCGGCAAGCGCAGGTGGATCGGGATCCACCTTACGTTCGGCAATGTAAGGTGGGTCTTGACCCACCCATCTGGGAGGAGATGAAATGCCAAAGGATCATGGAATTGGGGCCAGCACGAAGCGGCGCGAGGATATCCGCTTTTTGACCGGGGCCGGTCATTATACGGATGACATCAATGTTTACGGGCAGGCTTACGTGCATTTTCTGCGCGCTGATGTGGCCCATGCGACTATCGACAGTATTGATCTGGCGGATGCCGCCAACATGCCGGGGGTGATCCGCATCTTTACCGGTGCGGATTTTGAGCCGGTGGGCGGATTACCCTGCGGTTGGCAGGTCACGGACCGTCATGGTGATCCGATGCAGGAACCCAAGCACCCGGTACTGGCCCATGGCAAAATCCGCCATGTGGGCGAACCTGTCTGTGCTGTGGTGGCCGAGACTCTGGCTCAGGCGCGTGATGCGGCAGAGGCGATCGTTCTGAACCTGACTGAGCTGCCCGCTGTTGTGGACATGAAGGCCGCCGTGGCAGACGGGGCCACGAAGGTCCACGATGATCTGCCCGGCAACCTGTGTTATGATTGGGGCTTTGTGGAGGACAATAAAGACGCGGTCGATCAGGCGATCAAAGACGCCGCCCATGTGACGACGTTGGAACTGGTCAATAACCGTCTAATTGCCAACCCGATGGAGCCGCGCGTGGCGGTGGGCGAATATTCCCGCAGCGACGATATGCATACGCTGCACACGACTTCCCAGAACCCCCATGTGATCCGCTTGCTGATGGGGGCCTTTGTGCTGAACATTCCTGAACATAAGTTGCGGGTTGTCGCGCCTGATGTGGGCGGCGGGTTTGGCACCAAGATTTTCCATTATGCGGAAGAGGCCTTTTGCACCTTTGCCGCCAAAGCGGTGAACCGCCCTGTCAAATGGACCTCGACCCGGTCAGAGGCGTTTATGTCCGATGCCCATGGGCGTGACCATGTGACCAAGATTGAACTGGCGATGGATGCGGAGAACAACTTTACCGCGCTACGCACCGAGACCTATGCGAATATGGGGGCTTACCTGTCCACATTCGCCCCTTCGGTGCCCACGTGGCTGCATGGCACGTTGATGGCAGGTAATTACAAGACCCCGCTGATCTATGTAAACGTCAAAGCGGTGTTTACCAATACGGTCCCCGTCGATGCGTATCGTGGGGCTGGCCGCCCCGAGGCGACCTATCAGCTAGAGCGTGTCATTGACATGGCCGCCCGTGACCGTGGCGTTGATCCTATTGCGCTGCGCCGTCAGAACTTTGTCACTGAATTCCCTTATGCCACTCCTGTGGCGGTGGAATATGACACCGGCGATTACGAAGCGACGATGGCCAAGCTGGAAGAGATCGCGGATATTGCGGGCTTTGCCGCCCGCCGCGCTGAGAGCGAGAAGAAGGGTCTGCTGCGTGGCCTCGGCGTCAACTGCTATATCGAAGCTTGTGGGATCGCCCCGTCGAACCTTGTGGGGCAGTTGGGCGCGCGTGCCGGGCTTTATGATGCGGCGACGGTGCGGGTGAATGCGACCGGCTCTATTTCCGTCATGGTTGGTGCCCATAGCCACGGGCAAGGGCATGAAACGTCCTTTCCGCAGGTGATTTCCGAGATGATCGGCATCCCGGAGGACCAGATTGATATCGTGCATGGCGATACATCGAAGATCCCGTTTGGGATGGGCACCTACGGGTCGCGGTCACTGGCCGTCTGCGGGTCGGCCATGGTCCGCGCGGCCGAGAAGGTGATCAATAAGGCCAAGAAGATTGCCGCCCATCTGTTGGAAGCCTCTGACGCGGATATTGAATTGAAGGATGGACAGTTCACTGTGGCGGGCACGGATAAATCCGTGGCTTGGGGTGACGTGACCCTTGCTGCCTATGTGCCGCATAACTACCCGTTGGAGGATATCGAACCGGGGTTAGAGGAGACCGCATTTTATGATCCGGCGAACTTTACCTATCCGGCCGGGGCCTATGCGTGTGAGGTGGAGGTCGATCCGGAGACTGGCAAGGTCACCATCGAACGGTTCAGTGCAGCGGATGATTTTGGCAATGTGATCAACCCGATGATCGTGTCGGGGCAGGTGCATGGCGGGATCGCCCAAGGCGTGGGGCAGGCGCTGTTGGAGGCCTGCGCCTATGACGAAGACGGTCAATTGCTGAGCGCGTCCTACATGGATTACGCGATGCCACGGGCGAATGATGTGCCGTTCTACACGGTGGATCATTCCTGCCAGACCCCTTGCACCCATAATCCGCTGGGGGTGAAAGGCTGTGGCGAGGCTGGGGCCATTGGTTCGCCCCCATCCGTGGTGAATGCGGTGATTGATGCGTTGCAGTCTGCAGGCAAGCCGGTCACCCATATTGATATGCCTTTGACGCCGTCGCGCGTCTGGGCCGCGATGCAGGGATAGGTGGATGTGGCGGGACCGGGGGCCAGCCCCCGGAGCCCCCGGGATATTTAAGGCCAAAAGAAGGGAAACCCCGGATTTGGCCCAAAGGAGACAGAACAATGTATGCTTTTGAAATTGAGAAGCCATCCACTATCGCGGATGCGGTTGCGGCCCTGAAGGGGGAAGAAGCGCAGGCGCTGGGCGGCGGGCAGACCCTGATCCCCACGCTGAAACAGCGGCTGGCGATGCCGGGTGCGCTGATCAGCCTGACCGGGATCAGCGAGATGAAAGGCGTGTGCCTTGATGATGCGGGCGCTGTCTGTATCGGCGGCGCGACAACCCATGCCACTGTGGCCCGTGAGGCGGCCAGCCCTTATCCTGCGCTTGCTGCGCTGGCGGCCCGGATTGGTGATCCGGCGGTGCGCAATCGTGGTACGATCGGCGGGTCGCTGGCCAATAATGACCCGGCGGCCTGTTATCCGGCGGCGGCGCTGGGCTCTGGTGCTACCATCATCACCAACGCCCGTGAGATTGCTGCGGATGATTATTTTCAGGGGATGTTCACCACAGCGCTGGACGAGGGGGAGGTGATCACCGAGGTCCGCTTTCCGGTGCCAGAGGTGGCGCGCTATGAGAAATTCATCCAGCCTGCCTCTCGCTTTCCGTTGGTGGCGGTGTTTGTGGCCAAATATGCGGATGGCGTTCGGGTCGCCGTCACCGGTGCCTCGGAAGAGGGCGTGTTCCGCTGGGGTAATGCGGAAGAGGCGCTGTCGGAAGATTTCTCTGCCAGCGCGTTGGACAGCCTGTTGGTGCCTGCTGAAGGGATGATTGGCGACCTGCATGGATCGCCGGCGTATCGCGCGCATTTGGTCAAGGTGATGACCGGCCGTGCCGTGACTGCGGCCGCCTGACGACAGTTGCTGTTCCGCGCGGCCCATGGTTAGCGCGGAACTTTTTGCCCGGTTCCGGGGTTTCCTCATCAATCACGGCGCATTGTGCCGTAAAACAGATGAGGACAAAATGCGCATTTCAACATTAAAATCGACGACATCTCTGGTGATGAGCTTTGCCTTGGTGGCAAGCCCGCTGGCCGCCCAACAAACGCAAGACTCGGATTTGCCGACCTGTGTTGGTCTTGAGGTTGCAGGGAGCGTCGTCGACGGTGTGGCGCTTTCGGCTGAGCAAGAGGCAGAGGCCGCGCCGGTCCTCCCTTGTGCCGATCTGGACGGCAAGATGATCGTCACCGAGCAAGAGCTTGAAGCCGCCATCGCGTTCGAAGCCGCAGAGCAGGCCGACGCGGGTGAAATACAAACCGATCCGCAGGCCCTTCCCGGTATTATTGGCGACACCGCCGAATTGCCGGTTGAGCTGGGTACGGATGGTGATTTGGCCGAAGGTTCTGCTGAGGTTGAGGGTGCTGCTGATGCAGAAGCTAACACCGCATTGGAAGCCGAGATTGCGGCAGAAAGCGATGCCGGCATCGCCGCTGATGTCGGTGCCGATATGATGGTGGAAGAACAGTCGCAAGCGACGGATGAGGCCCCGACTGAAATCGAAGCAGAGATGGCTGCCGAGGCCGAGGCCGCGCAGGAAAGCGCTGTAGCAGACTTGGCCGCGGATTTGGAAGCTGAGCTTGAAGGTGACGCAGATCTAGACGCGCAGGCCGCTGATGGATCAGACGCTTTGGAAGCGGATGCCGAGATGGAGGTTGAGGCTGAAATGCAGGCTGATGCCGCGCAGGACCTGCCTGATTCTGACGGTATGCCAGAGGGTGATGATGCCGCCGAAATCGCTGATCTGCCTGTGATCGCAGAAAATACCGAAAATTCCGGTGTGCTTGATCCGGTTGCGCCAGAGCAGGAAGCCGTTGCTGCCGCCGCTGCGGCAGAAGACGACAATATGGAGCCGACTGCGGCAGATGAGATCGAAGAGCTGACCGCCGAAGACGTGCGCAGCAGTGACGAAGACTTTGACACGAGCGCAACCGGCGAAGCCCGTGTGCAGGCCAATAGCGCGAATAATTCCAGCAGTAGCAACAGCGGTTCGAGCAATTTTGAAAAGGCCCTGCTACTGGGTCTGGGTGCGGCTGTTGTCGGTTCTATCCTGAATAATGGTGACGAAGTTGTATCGAACAGCGGTGACCGCGTGGTGGTCGAGCGGAATGGCGAGCTGGTTGTTCTGAAGGATGACGATGTGCTGCTGCGTCAGCCGGGCGCGCAAATCCAAAGCCGGACGTTTGATGATGGCTCTACCCGGACCATCGTGAATAACCCCGATGGCACCCGCATCATCACGATCCGCAGCAATGATGGCCGTGTGATCCGCCGTGTCCGTGAAATGGGAGACGGCAGCCGCGTGGTTCTGTTTGATGATACAGAAGAAAGCGCACCGGTGTTGGTGACCGATATCCCGCAAAGCCAGCCGCAGGTTGAACAGCAGGTGTCCCGCGCTGATGTGGAAACGCTGCGTGCGGCCCTGATGGCTGATCAGCGTCGCACGGATCTGAACCGCAAATTTTCATTGCGTCAGGTGCGTACGATCAAGGAAGTGCGCGCGTTGGCCCCTGAGGTGGAATTGGATACGGTGACCTTCCCCACGGGCTCTGCCGCGATCCAGCCAAATCAGGCCGAGGAACTGTCGCAATTGGGTCTTGTGATGACGAGCATCATTAAGGAAGATCCGGCGCAGATGTTCCTTGTCGAAGGGCATACGGATGCTGTTGGTGATCCAGGTTATAACCTTGCCTTGTCTGACCGCCGTGCAGAGACTGTGGCGCTGGCCTTGACGGAATATTTCGACGTGCCGCCGGAAAACCTGATCACCCAAGGCTATGGTGAGTCGATGCTGAAAATACGTACCTTGCAGGCCGAACGCGCGAATCGCCGGGCGTCGGTACGGAATATCACATCACTGCTGCGCTGATATTGTGTTGCATTTTGAAGCCCCGTCTGTGCATTCAGGCGGGGCTTTTATGTGATCAGACACTGGTCGCCGGGCTGTGCCGACGCCAGCGCCGTTATAAACAATAATTTTTCCAACGGTACACCCGCCCTGCGCCGTTTTAGAAAATGTCAACCTGACCCTGCCATCAAGGTCTAGATAGAACGACACGGCAAGTGGTTGGTGGCTGATGGACGGACAGATCAGACAAGCGGTAACGCGGCGTGATCAACGCAACCGGCTTCGGCTGTTTCACCGCATTCGACTGTTGCTGGCCATTGCGGTGCCGGGCTGGTGTTTGGCGACGATTATCCTGCCGCGCGGGCTGCGGGACGGCATGAATGCCTCTATGGGGCCGGGGGCGGATACAACGGCGTTTACTTCGCTTTGTCTGCTTGTGGTGGCGGTCGGACTGCTGTCGGTGACATTGCGGCGACCACTTGGCAATCTGTGGTTCGGGGTGGCTGTCGCGCTGACTGTATGCCTGTCCGAATCGCTGTTGATCTTTGGCACGCCGGATTATTTGCCCGTGATCGCGAACCACATCAACGACATGGTCGCACGATTGACCGGCGTGTCCACGCAAGGCCGCATGGGCGCGGATACCGGCGTTGTGCTGATGGCGCTGCTATTGTCTGCCTTTCTGTACCGCGTCGAAAAGCGGTGGTCGTTTTTGGCGGCACTGGTGGCAAATGTCATCCTATCGAACAGTTTCATCGGAATGGCCATCGGGGCGGTCACCTATGGCGGACATATGGCGCTGACAACGGTGCTGGCGCTGGCACCGCTGGCGGTGCTTTCACTGCTTAACCACTTGGAAATCAGCTGGATGCGGTCGCTGTTGCGGAACAGCCGGGCCTCTACCATGGCGTGGCTGGGGATCGTCTTGGGCTGGGTCGTGCCGTGGATGGCGGCGCTGACGGTAGTGCTATGGCCAACGGACCGGCCGTTCAGTTCCACCTTGGATGCGCTGATCATTTCGATCCTTAGCTGGTCGATGGTGCTGGCCTTTGTGCGCGGGGCGCTGAAATCCGATCAGGCAGAGCGTGCGTTGCAGCGCGAAATCCTTGTGATGAGCCGGAAAATGGCGACCGACAATCTGACCGGTCTGCTGAACCGGCACGGGATGGTGGAACAGCTGAACGAACGCTTTGCCGCGTTCCGGCGGCGGGGGCGGAACTGCATGGTGGTGCTGATGGATCTTGATCGGTTCAAGGCGCTGAACGACACTTTTGGCCATGATGCGGGCGACTGCGTGCTGGAAGGGGTGGGGCACATGCTGAAGGAAAGCCTGCGGCTGGGGGATAAAGCGGGCCGCTGGGGGGGCGAGGAATTCATGGTGCTGTGTGAATTTGATGCGCCGACAGAGCTGGATCAGGCGGCGGATCGGCTGCGCGCCGCAGTAGCGCAGGTGCCACCGCCGGTTTCTGTTAAGACCGGTGCCCTGTCGCCACCCGTCACCGCATCCTGTGGTTTCAGCGTGTTTCTGGCCGAGGATGAATCCTGGTTGGCCGCAATCAACCGTGCCGATGCCGCCCTTGGCCGCGCAAAGGGCGCAGGCCGGAATTGCGCGGCCAAGGGGCTGGAAGTGGTGCATCTGATCCAGAACGCGGCCTGACGTGCGTGGGCGGCTTTGTGGCTAAAGCGTTATGCGGAAAACCTGGCTCAGCTGACGCTGCCTGAAATCATAGATTTCAACGCGCTCGCTGATACATCATGTCTCAGGTATTTCATCAAACGCTATAAGCGTCACCTGTATCGGAACTGTGCACGACAGCATTTCGATTGATCGTTGACTCACAATTCGCTGCCTCTGCCTCACGGTCGAACGCGATTTGTGATGCTTGATGTCTCAAGTCGAAACCGAAACGCTTTAAAGGGGGCTTAAACGAAAAAGGCCCTCGCAGATGCGGGGGCCTGTTGTTCGTCAGTGCAGCAGGTGGCAGCTTACTTGGGCAAGGGCCCAATCAGCATGACCATCTGGCGGCCTTCCATTTTCGGGAAGTTTTCCACCCGACCGAGTTCTTTGGTATCCTCGGAAACCCGTTCCAGCAGTTGCCGACCAAGTTCCTGGTGCGCCATCTCGCGGCCTCGGAAGCGCAGGGTGATCTTCACCTTGTCGCCGCTTTCGAGGAACTTGTAGACGTTGCGCATCTTCACTTCGTAATCGTGACTATCGGTGTTGGGACGGAACTTGATCTCTTTGATCTCGATCGTCTTTTGCTTCTTACGCGCCTCAGCCTCTTTTTTCTGAGTCTCGTATTTGAACTTGCCATAGTCCATGATTTTGCAGACCGGGGGGTTGGCATTGGGCGAGATTTCCACGAGGTCCAAACCGGCCTCTTCTGCCATGCGCAAAGCTTTGTCGGGTGCGGTCACGCCGACATTTTCACCATCTGCCCCAATAAGGCGGATATCTCCGCCACGGATGCGGTCGTTGATCCGGGGTCCGGTGTCGCGCGTCGGTGGCGCGTTATGGGGTCTGCGTCCTATGGTCTTTATCCTTTGTTGTTACCAGGCTTGGTCGTCCGCAAGGTAAACACCTGAGGGGGCCTCTTCAACAGGAAAGCTGTGGATTATGGCCGATTTTCCATCCTGAATTCACTTCCTCTTTGTCAGAGCATCTGACATATCCACAGATATGGTCCAAGTGGGGGCCCTCGCATGAAATTTCAGAAGGGAACAGATCAATGAGAGCGATTGCGATTTTGATCATTTTGGCCGTTCTAGGCTTTTTCGGGTATCAGTATGGCGTTGAAGGCCGTGCCCCTGCGCAGGCGTTTGGTGTCCTGACAGGTGAAACACAGCGCGCAGAGGCTGCCGCAGCCGCACGCGAGGCGGAGCGTATTGCAGCAGAGGCGCGCGCTGTGGAAGAGGCTGCAAGGGTTGCTGCCGAAGAAGCGGCGGCGGCCGAAGCCGCTGCTGCGGCAGAAGCGCAAGCTGCCGCAGAAGCCGAGGCACAAGCTGCCGCAGAGGCGGAGGCACAGGCCGCTGCCGAAGCCGAAGCAGAGGCTGCTGCCGAAGCCGAAGCCCAAGCCGCCGCCGAGGCAGCCGCTGCTGCTGAAGCAGAAGCTGCCGCGCAGACTGAGGCTGAAGAGGCTACTGCCGCAGAAGAAGCTGAGGCAGAAACAGAGGCTGACGCGACTGCCGAGACCGATGCAGACGCTGATGTGACTGCTGAGGCGGAGGCAGAGGCAGAGGTAGATCCCGATCTGCTGACTGTAGGTGGCTTTGAAGCGCAGCAGGTGATCGCGCTGATTGATGGCTCTGATATCGCTGATGAGCAGAAGACGATGCTGCGCACTGCGCTGAACACAGCCCGCAACAACCCGGCGCTGCTCGCCCCGGTGTTAGAGCGAATCGGCCAGATGCTGGGCGAATAAGCTTCAAAAAACTATGCGAACAAACGCCCTTGCAGAATGCTGCCGGGGCGTTTTTTTGACCTACGTCGATGCCCGATGCGCGATCAATGATGGGTAATCGTTGGGCGCATTCAGTAAAAAAGCCGCACCCTTGCGGGCACGGCCTGTGTCATTGTTGTGATCTGCTACAGCGTTTCGATTTATCCTTGAATCACAGTTCGCTGCCTCTCCCTCACGGTCAACGCGATTTATGATACTTGATGTCTCAGGTTAAAATCGAAACGTTTTAATCAGTCGAGGAAAGCTTTTTCTACCACGTAATGCTGGGGATTGGAGTTGGCGCCTTCGACCAGACCGTAGCCTTCGAGCATCTCTTTCAGTTCAAGGTTGAACGCCAGATTACCGCAGATCATCGCCCGGTCGGTGTCGGGGTTCAGCGGCGCGACACCCAGATCGGCGAAAGCTTCGCCCGACCGCATCAGGTCGGTGATCCGGCCCATCTTGGCGCTCTCTTCGCGGGTGGTGGTTGGGTAGTATTTGATCTTTTTCCAGAAGCCATCGCCGATCAATTCATTGAGCAGCTCGTCTTCTTTCAGGCCTTCGATCAGGTCGCGCCCGTAGGTCAGCTCTCCCGCTTCGCGGCAGGTGTGGGTGATGATGATTTCATCATAATCTTCATAAGTTTGCGGTTCGCGCAGCAGGCTGGCGAAAGGCGCAAAGCCGGTGCCGGTGGCAAAGAACCACAGCTGTTTGCCCGGCAGCAGCGCGTCATGCACCAGAGTGCCCACGGGTTTGGGCCGCAGGATGATCTGGTCGCCCGGCTTGATATGTTGCAGTTTGGATGTCAGCGGACCGTCTTGCACTTTGATCGAATAGAATTCCAGCTCTTCATCCCAGGAAGGCGAGGCGATGGAATAGGCGCGCAGCAGCGGTTTGACCTTGCCGGTTTCAGGGTGAGGATCACCCATCAGCCCGATCATCACGAATTCGCCAGAGCGAAAGCGCATAGAGGCGGGCCGGGTGCAGCGGAAGGAAAACAGCCGGTCGGTATAATGCTTCACCTCTGTCACGGTCTGTGCGTCGGGCAGGGTGGGCACGGCTTTGGCGGTATCAAGGGTCACGGGTGCTTGCTCGGTCATGTTTGTCATGGCGGCCTGTTAGAGCCACCCTCCGTCTTAGTCGTTGATCTGGATCAGGGAAAGGGCTAGCCGCGCAGGCGGGCCTGATAGTTATGGGCCTGCCAATCGGCACGGGCGCGCCATTGGTCTTCGGGCTGGCGGGCAGCGAGCGTTTCGTCGATTTCGACCTCATCAAAGCCGGACCGGCGGGCCATGGCATATTGATCGGCCAGAACATGGCCGCGCGCGCGCAGCCGTCCGGTAAACCCTTCGCGCCGCAGGATCTGCGCCAGCGTAAAGCCGCGCCCATCGGCGAAAGAGGGAAAGTCAATGCGGATCATCGGCGCATTGGTGAACCCCGCCAGCGCGTCGGGCGCGGTGTCCGACGGCAGGTCGATCCCATAGTCGCAATCATTCGCGGCGGCCTCGGGCAGGGGTACAAAGGTGCCTTGCCAGTCATCGCTGCCAAAGCCTGTATCGGTCACAATCACACTCATGCTGCTTTCCCTGTTCGGACCATTTTGCCGTTTTCGAAGTGAATCCCGCATTCTTCCTTGTCGCTGTCGCGCCAGCGTCCTGCGCGGGGGTCTTCACCTGCCGATACGCGGGTCGTGCAAGGCATGCAACCGATGGACGGGTAGCCCTGTGCCACCAGCGGGTGCCGGGGCAGGTTGTGGGTTTCCATATAGGTTTTCACCTCTTCCGGGCCCCAGTTGGCAAGCGGGTTGACCTTGATCTTGCCGTCATCCTTTTCGAACAGAGGCAGGGCGGCGCGCTGGCCGTTTTGATACCGCTTGCGCCCGGTGACCCATGCGTCAAATGGTTTCAGCGCCTCGGCCAGTGGCCGGGTTTTGCGCAGGTCGCAGCAGGCATCGGTGTCGGCCTGATGCAGCAACCCGTCCACGTCCTCGGTCAGGACCGCATCGCGCGAGGGCGTGATGATCCGTACATCGGTCAGCCCCAGTTCGGCGGTGACGTCCTTTTGATATTGCAGCGTTTCCGGGAACAGCATTTCGGTATCGAGAAAGATCACCGGGGTGGCTTTGTCGATCTGGGCGATCATATGCAGCAACACGACGCTTTCGGCACCAAAGGAAGACACCATCGCGACCTGCCCGATCAGCGGATCGTTCAGCGCGTGGCGCAGCACGGTTTCGGCGTCGCTGTCGCGATGCAGCATATTACGACGTTCGGCGAGCTCCTTAAGCGGCATTGGCTTTGTCCTCTGCTGGATAAAGAATGGCTTTGAAAGGATCCATCCCAAGGCGGCGGTAGGCCTGCAGGAAGGTTTCATTTTCGTCGGCGCGCAGGCCCAGATAGCCCGTGACCAGCCGTTCGATGGCAGGCACGATTTCGTCGGCGCTAAATCCCGGACCGGCCCGTTCACCGATGGTTGTTGTCTCGGTCCCATCGCCGCCCAGTGTGATCTGGTAGTTTTCCACGCCAGCCCGGTCGAGGCCCAGAATGCCGATATGGCCTACATGGTGGTGGCCGCAGGCATTGATGCAGCCCGAGATCTTGATCTTGAGCTGGCCGATCTCGTGTTCGATCTTCAGCTCATCAAAGCGGGTGGCGATGTCCTGCGCGATTGGGATCGAGCGTGCGGTGGCCAGCGCGCAGTAATCCATGCCGGGGCAGGCGATGATGTCGCTTGCCAGACCGATATTCGCCGTGGCCAGATCAGCCTGACGCAGCGCGGCATAGACCGCAGGCAGGTCGGATTTATGCACATGCGGCAGGATCACATTCTGTTCGTGGCTGATCCGCAATTCGCCGTGGCCATATTGTTCGGCAATATCGGCCATTGCGCGCATCTGGTCAGATGTCGCATCGCCAGGGGTCGCGCCGTGCTTTTTGATGCTGATCGACACGATGGCATAGCCGTCCGCCTTGTGTGCGGTCAGGTTTGTGTCGCTCCAAGATTGGAAGGCTGGGTTGGCAAGGCGCGCGGCCTCATACCCATCGGTGCCTTTGGTGACAAAGGCGGGCGGGGCAAAGGCGGTTTCGATCTCTGCCAGCAAGGCCTGATCGTGACCGGTAAAGCCTTTGCGGATGGCCGCAAACCGTTCTTCCACCAGCGATTGGATTTTTTCCAAGCCGTTTTCATGCACGGTGATCTTGATCCGTGCTTTGTATTTATTGTCGCGACGGCCCAGCAGGTTGTAGACGCTGACGATGGCCTCGCAATAGGGCAGCAGGTCTTCGCGTGGCAGGAAGTCCCGCAGGATCTTGCCAACCATGGGCGTGCGGCCAAGGCCGCCACCAACGATGACCTCATAGCCCGGCTCACCCGCAGCGTTGCGGACCATGCGCAACCCGATGTCATGGGCTTTGGTCACTGCGCGGTCATGTTCAGAACCGCTGACGGCGATTTTGAACTTGCGCGGCAGGAACTGGAATTCCGGGTGGTCGGTGGACCATTGGCGCAGCAATTCGGCGCTGGGGCGCGGGTCTTCGATTTCATCGGCAGCGGCACCGGCGAAATGGTCGGCGGTCACGTTCCGGATCGTATTGCCGCTGGTCTGGATCGCATGCATGCCCACATCGGCCAACGCCTCTAGCATATCGGGCACGTCGCGCAGTTCCGGCCAGTTATACTGGATGTTCTGACGGGTGGTGAAATGGCCATAGCCCTTGTCCCACTTGTCCGCGATAAAGGCCAGCTGGCGCATCTGGTCAGGGTTCAGCGTGCCATAGGGCACGGCAACCCGCAGCATATAGGCGTGCAGTTGCAGATACAGCCCGTTCATCAGGCGCAGTGGCTTGAATTCGTCTTCAGTCAGGGAGCCGTCGATGCGGCGTTCAACCTGACCGCGGAACTGGGCAACCCGTTCGCGGACAAATTTTTCATCAAAGTCATTGTATACGTACATGTTTTTATCCTGTCGCAGTCCCGGGCTTGATCCGGGACCTCTTTATCAAGGCTACGGTTGAGGTCCCGGATCAGGTCCGGGACTGCGTTTCGACTTGTTTCCCATGTGGGTAGTTCGACGGTCCACGGGTACGGAATGTTTCGCGGAAATGCGTCGGTTCCGGTCCGTCGGGCCCGGCCTTTGCGTCGGCCAGATAGGCCCCTGCGATTTCACCTTGCTGGGCCTGTGCTTCGAGCAGGCGCAGATCCGCGTGGGCTTCGTCGGTGATCAGTTCGGCGTGCTGGATGTCGCGTGACCATGTGTTGGCTTCGGTGAACCAAACGGCGTCGCCTTCCAGCAACGCATTGGCGGTCACGACTTTGGGGGTAAAGGCGCGGGGCATTATGCGAACTCCCTAAGTTTCAGCGATTGGGCTGCGGCGTCGCGCGGGGCGAGCCCGTAGAAGGTGATGGCGGGGCCGGTCAGAGCGGCATTTGTCATTGTCGGTTCCATCTCGGCCAAAGTGGTGGCAATAATGCGTTGGTTGGCGCGGCTGACATTTTCGATGATCGTCACCGGGGTTGCCGGATCAGCGCCATGCATCAACAGCCGTCCTTGGATGAACCGCGCGGATTTCTTGCCCATATAGATCGCGGCAACCTCACCGGGGGCGGCGAGCGCTTTCCAGTCGTGATCGGCATAGCCTTTGGTGTCATGGCCGGTGATCAGCCGCACGGCGGAATTCCGGTGCCGCTTGGTCAGGCTTTGACCGATTTGGGCCACAGCGGCAGAGGCGGCGGTGATACCGGGGATAATCCGATAGCTGATGTCTGCGGTTTCTAGCGCTGCCAGTTCTTCATCCAGACGCCCAAAGACGGTCGGGTCGCCAGCTTTGAGCCGCACCACGTGATGACCTTGTTGCGCGTGTTCCACAATCAGCGCGTCGATATCTTCCTGCGCCATTGATGTGCCAAAACCCTCTTTGCCGGCGTCGATGATCACCGCCTCGCGCCGTGCGAGTTCGAGGATTTCGGAGGTGACCAGACGGTCGTGGATCACCACATCTGCCTTGTCGAGCGCGTTGCGGGCTTTGAGTGTCAGCAGCTCTGGGTCGCCGGGGCCTGCGCCGACAAGGTCGACATGCCCGGCTGTGTCAGTCGCTGTGATGTGGTCGTCCAGCAGGGTTTCCAATGCAGGGATGACGCCGGATTCGCCTTTGTCATCGAATGCTTTGGGACCCGCGTTGAAATAGAAATCCGCCCAGTAGTCGCGACGTTTGCGGCCCATGGGCAGAACCTCGACCGCGTGGCGGAAGCGCTTGCCGATCCGCGCCAGCAGGCCCAGCGATTGCGGCAGCCGCGCCTCTATATCGGCCTTGATCGCGCGGGCCAGCACGGGTGCGGCGCCTTCGGTGCCGATGGCCACGGTGACAGGGTCCCGGTCCACGATGGCGGGGGTGATGAATTGGCTGTCGGCCAGATTATCGACGATGTTGACCAGCGCGCCTTCGGCATGGGCGATTGCGGCGGTGCGGGCGTCTTCGACGTCGTCTTCGTTGGCGGCATAGAAAAGCGCGGCGCAGATTGCGTCGCCCGGCTGCATCGCGCGGCGGACCAGCCGCAGTTTGCCCTCGCTCGCCCAGCGATGGATTTCGGGGGACGGATCAGCGGCGATGACTGTCAACCGTGCTTCGGTCTTCATCAGCAGACGCAGCTTGGCCATAGCGGCATCGCCACCGCCCGAAAGGACGATGCGGCGACCGGCGACTGCCAGGAAGATTGGAAAATGCTGCATTGCGACATCCTTCGAATTCTTCCCTTCAATATAGAATACTGTTCTGATATTTGCCTCCCCCAAGGGGCAGTTAAGGACATCTGTTCCGCGCGGTTCCGAATTCAGACGATATGTCCTGCAAAACTGGAGAATTAAGAATGTCAGTGCGGATTGATGCCACAGACCGGAAAATTTTAGCGGCTTTGCAGGCGGATGCGGCGCAATCGCTGGATGAAATTGCCAAGAATATCGGCTCATCCAAGACGCCTGTGTGGAATCGCATCCGCAAGATGCGCGAGGCGGGGATCATTGGCCAGCAGACCGTTTTGCTGGACGCCGAGGCGCTGGGGTTTGAGGCGTGTTTCTTTGTTCTGATCCGCACATCCGAGCATGATGCGGACTGGCAGCAGAAATTCCTTAGGGCGTTGAAATCACGCCCGGAAGTGCAAGAGGCGCATCGGCTGGCAGGCGATATTGATTACATCCTGAAAGTCCGTGTGAAAAACGCCCGCGCCTATGACACGTTCTATCAGGCGCTGATTTCCGAGGTGAAGGTGCATAACGTGACGGCGCTCTTGTCGATGGAAGAGATAAAATCGACCGTGGCGCTGCCGTTGTGAGAGCGGTCGCGGTTTGAACAGTGTAGGAGGGTTGGAGGCTTAGCTAACCTTTGTCGAGGTAGCGGGTAGGGTGGCTGCCATGCGATGTTCTAAAAGCCGCTTTTCGGTGGTGATCGCGCATTCCGGTCGCCCGTAAAGAAAGCCCTGATGCAGCGGGCAGCCCAGTGTGCGCAGGGTTGCAGCCTCTTCCGGGCGTTCGACCCCTTCGGCCATCACACGCATGCCCAGATCCTGTGCCAGCGCGATGATCGCCTTGGTCAGCCGCTCTTTCCTCATACTATCGTCGATATTGGTGACGAAGCGCCGGTCGATCTTGACCAGATTGACGGGGAGCGACACCAGCGACGCGATAGAGGCGCGCCCGGTGCCGAAATCGTCAAGCGCCAACTGGAAACCGGCCCAGGCCAGCCGTTCTGCCCCATCCACCGCATCGCCGGATTCCACGGTGTCGTCGATCAGGATCGTTTCGAGCAGTTCAAAGGTGATCATCCCAGGGTCCAGCCCCAGAATATTTGTCAGAGCGATCATGCTGTCCACGAAATCCGCCGAGGCCAGTTGATCACCGGTGATATTCAGCGACAGATGCGGTGGGGCGATCCCGTCCTGATGCCAATCCGCAAACTGCTGCAATGCGGTGCGATAGATGCTGCGGTCGATGGTTTCGGTCAGTTTGGCCCGCTCTGCCAGTTGCAAAAATTGCCCCGGCGACACAAGCCCAAGGGTGGGGTGCTGCCAGCGGCCGAGCACCTCTACCCCGTAGAGTGCGCCGGTCTGTGTATCGGTCTGGATCTGGAAATAGGGAACGAATTCCTGCCGTCCGATGGCAGGTTCCAGATCGCGCGCAAGCTGCTGGGACAGTTGAAAGCGTTTATTCATTTCAGAATCGTAAAGCCGTGCTTTGCCGTGACCGCGTGACTTGGCGGCGTAAAGGGCGATATCAGCCTGTAAAAACAAATCATCGAGCGAGCGCGCCGTGTCGGCGTCAAGCCATGTGATCCCGATACTGGAACTGATCTGGATCTTGTGGCTGTTGATGGTGATCGGCGTGGCGATGGCGGTCTTTATCTCTGCGCAGAAGGCAAAAAGCGTGTCCTGCGTATGGCCTGATTGTAGCACGATGACAAATTCATCGCCGCCAATCCGTGCGGCAACATCCCCTGACCCGACCTTGGTACAAATCTGGTCGGCCACATGTTTCAAGATTGTGTCCCCGGCGGCATGGCCCAGCGTGTCATTGGCGTTTTTGAACCTGTCGAGGTCGATATGCAAAAGCGCGCCCCCGGCACGTTCGGCTGCAGATCGTGTTAGTAAAAGCTGCAAATGCTGTTCGGCGGCCCGGCGGTTGGGGAGTTCGGTCAAGGGATCGGTGCGGGCCAATGCCTCTGCCGCGTTTTTGGCGTCTTTGAGCCGTTCCGTCAGCTTGTGACTGTCCTTGAGCAGCGCGGTCTGCGTTTTGAGCAGGTAGAGCATATCGACAGTGCTATCCGCATAGGAAAAATCCTGTTCGTGTAGCCCCAGTTCTTCGTGGCGGTCTGACAGGTCGGTTCCCAGCGAGCTATCCATCAAAAAGAGATCGGGCCCGACCCGCGCGATCTGTCCGTGCATTTCAATCGGCCCGCCCTGTACGGCCACACGCATGGTCAGTCGTTTGCCACAAAGCGCCGCAAGTTCGGTGGTCTTGCGCAAAGAACGTGGCCGGATGATCGTGAAACCTGCGAAAAATGCCTGTGCCGCGTCATCCGTCACGATCTTGCGCAGGGTCGGCCCCATGCGCAGACAGCGTCCGGCCCCGTCAAAAAGCGCGCCAAAAGGCAGCACGGTGTTCAGGATTGCAACTGCGTCGATCTTCATGAGCAGGGCCGATCAAATGATGCGCAATGTAAAGCTGGCCCGAATGCCGGGATAAGCCGGTTCCGGGTCCTGCTGGATGTCGATCCGTGTTTTGGTCTGTTCTGCCAGCCCCCTGACTAATCCGATGACCAGATGTTCCAACCCTTCACGCTCGCTGGAATAGTGGAGCTGGTAGCTTCCATCGGGGTTTTCCTCGAACTCGAAATGCGGGGGGCGCAGATGTGGCATGCTCAGCTTGATCCGCGCGTGCATGGCATTCAGACTATAAAGAATATCGGCAAATTCTTCGCCGCCGAATTTCAAAAGCTTACCCACGATGGTTGTTTGACAATAGCCAAGCCAGTAACTGCCAAAGGTTTCAAGCGCGTCAGCGGGTGCGAAATCATATTTTTCGCAGATCGTACCAATCAGCGCGTAGGTGACATCGTCAGGGTAGGTGAGCATCCCCTCGAACTTTGTATCGGTAATGCCCGCGCGCATGCAGACGTCTCGCCAGTCTGACGCGCCGAATTTATCCGTTACGAAGCGTTCGATCCCGTGGTTGATGAGCCCGTACATCCTTCACCCTTTCATGATCCCTGCGATCTTGGCGCAAAGGGCTGAAGGAATGTTTAAGCAGATCTTGAGAGGGAGGATTTCTGCGCCGGATCGGTGTCTTGCGACGGTGCGGCCTCATACGATTTCGCGGTGCCGATCATGTGGAACTGGACGCCTGCGGGATCAAATGTGATCGTCCCGCGGCCATCGAAATAGGGTCCGACAATCTGCTCGATCAGGGTAGAGCCAAAACTGCGCCGGGTGGGGTGTTCCACCTGTGGTCCGCCGGCCTCTACCCATGTAAAGGTGAACACCCCATCGACGAGATCCCATGTGACGGACACAGTGCCGGTTTCGTTGGATAATGCACCATATTTCGTGGCGTTGGTCGCCAATTCATGGATCGCCAAGGCCAGTCCAAGCGCGCGCTGGGGCGGAAGGCTGATGTTCGGTCCGCTGGTGGAGATCCGGTGCTTTGCATACCGATGGGGTGCCAGCGCATTACCGACAATCGTTTTGATTTCGGCAGCCGTGAGATTAGCCCCGGTCAGGGTATCTTGAGCCCGCGCCAAGGCATGGATGCGCGCGCTGACCGCTTTACGCCCCTCGTCAAGATTTTCGGATTGCCGCAGAGTCTGTGAGGCAATCGCTTGGACCATTGCGAAGGTGTTTTTCATCCGATGCGCGAGTTCATCATTCAGCATGCGCTGCGCTTGCTCTGCTGTTTTACGATGTGTGATGTCAGAGGCCGCGCCCATCCAGCTGGTAATCTCGCCCTCGGCGTTGAAAAGCGGCACGGCGCGCGACAGGGCCCAGCCGACCGAGCCATCGACCTGATTGACCTTATGTTCAACCGTGTAGGTATCCTTGGCCGCAATCGCGCGCTTGATCTCGGCGCGGACCAGATCGCGATGTTCGGCAGGGATATATGCATTCAGCCAGTCCGGATCGCCTTTGACCGTGTCTGGAATGAAGCCATCACTGGACAGCTGCGCAAGTTCAGTCCAATCAGCGTTCAGCGTATAGCGGACCTCGCAGAACGCATGGATCAGCTCATTCAGCCTGTCGATGAATTGCGTTATCTCACGCTCTTGCTGCAATGACGCTTGGGACACGGCCTCACGAATGGCTTGGTCACGTGCGGCTGCCAGCGCGGTGGCGTCATTGGCAGAGAGCATGGCCGCGATTTCTGCTTTGAGCGCAGCATTTTCGGCACGCAGCGCTGCAATCCCATCGCTGCTATCAATGCGGTTTGATTCCCTGTCGCGGGATATCTTCGGATATGTCACTATTCTCGCTGCCGTATATTAATGGGACTCTGCAAGATTCAAATTATGCGAATATCATTTTTATGTCGAGCGATACGCAGGGAATCAATTGTGCGGCATCAAATTGGAAGTGCTTAGAGTTGTAACTGGCCTGTTTTTCGAATGAGGGGTCAGCCATGCTACAATCGCCAATACATTCAATAGGACAGCAGAAAAAGGATCCGCACGATTAAGGATTTATATAAGGTCGCGTGAAAACCTTTGGTCGGCGTGTTCGGTGTTAATTGCTGAATGGGTACCGATCACAGGCGTTCGATTGCGATTGCCGTGCCTTCGCCGCCGCCGATACAAATCGCGGCCACACCGCGTTTTAGGCCGCGCGTTTCCAGTGCGTTCAGCAGGGTCACGATAATCCGCGCGCCGGATGCGCCGATTGGGTGCCCCAGCGCACAGGCCCCGCCATTCACGTTCACCTTGTCGCGCGAAATCCGCAGCTCGCGCATGAATGCCATGGGCACCACGGCAAAGGCCTCGTTCACCTCCCACAGGTCTACGTCGTCAGCATGCCAGCCAAGCTTGGCAAGCAGTTTCTGCGCGGCAGGCACCGGGGCGGTGGTGAACCAGCCGGGGGCCTGGGCGTGGCTGGCGTGACCCAGAATGCGGGCGCGGGCACCGGTGGCCCCCTCGCGCGCCAGAACCAGCGCCGCCGCCCCGTCCGAAATGCTGGATGCATTCGCCGCCGTCACGGTGCCATCCTTGCGAAAGGCCGGTTTTAGCGTCGGGATCTTTGCAGGCCGTGCCTTGCCGGGCTGTTCATCGCGGGTGATCACCTCTTCTCCGCTGCGGGCATGGACCGTAACCGGCGTGATTTCAGCATCAAACGCGCCTGTGCGCTCCGCATCCAGCGCATTCGATAAGGAAGCGAGCGCATATTGATCCTGCGCCTCGCGGGTGAACTGGAATTTTTCGGCGCAATCTTCGGCAAAACTACCCATCAGACGGCCTTTGTCATAGGCATCCTCTAACCCGTCGAGGAACATGCTGTCCTGGGTCACCTGATGGCCAATCCGGGCCCCGCTGCGCATTTTGGGCATCAGATAGGGGGCGTTGGTCATGCTTTCCATCCCGCCCGCGACCATCACCTCGGCCCCGCCAAGGGAGATCTGGTCAAAAGCCATCATAGCGGCTTTCATACCTGATCCGCACATCTTGTTCAGGGTGGTCGCCGGGACATCCGCACCCAGACCGGCAAGGAACCCCGCCTGCCGGGCGGGGGCCTGACCCTGGCCTGCGGGTAAGACGCAGCCCATCAGCAATTCATCCACTGTCTGGACCCCTGCGCGCTTCATCGCCGCACGGATCGCAGCACCGCCCAGTGCAGGGGCGCCCACATCCGAGAAAACACCCTGAAACCCACCCATCGGCGTACGAGCCGCACCGGTGATGACAACATTTTCCATGACAGACCTCCCATTTCCTGCGCGCAAGGCTACGCCCGGCGATATGAAAGGAAAAGCCCCACCCGCGCCGTTTTGTTTAGGCGCATTCCTGAGAAACCAATGACAATTCGGGTGTGGAATTTAATGCGCGCTGGAACTGAGCCTGCGGATCAGGTCAATGCGCTTCATCAGCGATCAGCCGGTGGAGGGCAGATTGTATCTGATATTAACGTATTAGAGCATGTTGCACTCAATGGCCCTCATATCCTGCGGCCTTGAAGTAGTTGTAGCACTCTTCGTCTGAGAAAAGG
>NZ_JBJMBF010000018.1:0-73835 GCF_046640325.1 Loktanella agnita
GCAGAAGGTTGGGTAGCAGAGCAAAACGACGAAAAACTCTGGCCCTCAGTGGCAGAAGGTTGGGTAGCAGAGCACAGAGCCGGGAAATTCCAGCTCCAGGCGGTCCAAGGTTGGGTAGCAGAGCAACAGGTTGCGTGCGTTCAACAGTGCTCTGCTGCAAATCTTGACCAAAATTAGGATTCTTACTAAACAGGGGTTGTGATCACCCCACGAACCTCATACACAGCAAAAATTGGCGCGGGATGGAGCAGCTCGGTAGCTCGTCAGGCTCATAACCTGAAGGTCGTAGGTTCAAATCCTACTCCCGCAACCAAAAAACAACGCATTATCAAATGCTTATACGCCGCCCTCCGGGGCGGCGTCTGCGTTTCTAAACCCCGTGGAAGCACTGTGGAAGCAAGCGAGGCGAAGTCAGTGCTGTGGTAACACTGCAACGGGCAAGCCTCATCAATCCAACCGAGTCCAACCAGCACGATCCCGAAACATACTTTTAGGAGATTCTAGCATGACCAAGACATCTAAACTGGACGGGTTCACAACTGCACAGCCTCGGAATGAGACACCGATGGAAAAGACGACCCGCGCAGTCAAGGAAATCACCGACGCAGAGACGAAGAAACGCCAAGACAAGGTCGCCCGCCTGCGCAAGGCACGCCACGAGAGCGAGGCCAAAGACCGGCGCGAAACGGACGCCACAAAGAACTAGCAAACACGACAGGGCAGGCTAAGTCGGCCCTACAAGCGGCGTCTAGGCCACTGAGCGGGGGTGTGCCGGCTCCCGGCCCATAAGAGACATTCACCAACCAACTCTGATACTGCGGTCGCATTCCGCATTGCCGACATTCGTGCACTGTACAGCATTTTGGAGAGGGTCAAACGTCGATCAGCTGACGGAGATGTTGTAGATATTCCTATCTTGAATGGGTTGCGCTTCAAGGCCGAAATCTAAGAGCTCGAAGGCGGGGCTGGTTGGTCGCCAGTGGGTGCAACCGAAACCAGGGCGATTATTGGCACGAACAATCTGATTGCGGGAGACCGAGTGGAATTGGAAGAGGCAATCAACGCCATTTGAAGCACAGAAGTGATCGCTTTTGCCGATTTTGGTGCTAGGGTCGCCCCGTTTAGGCGGCAGGCGTACTGCCCAAGTCCGCGATTTTGGCTTTTTCCCAAAACCGCTTATGACCCCAAAGCGTCCGCAACAGCATTCAGAAAGTCGGATTTGGCGACAGGCTTCATCAGGCGTATGTCCGCTGGACGCAGACCATTGCCATGGACGGTTGCCTCGCTGGCATAACCGGACAGGAAGATCATGGGCAATTCCGGATCCAAAGCCCGAATTGCCTTGGCCAGAGTCGTGCCCTGAAGCGTGCCGGGCATGACGATATCGGTGACAAGCAAATCAAAGGCCGCCGAGCTTTGGAACACCCTCAGCGCATCATCCCCGCTTGCCGCCTCGACCACATCATAGCCTGCACTGCGCAGCATGGTTGCAAGCACCTGCCGGACCTGCAGTTCGTCTTCGACAAGCAAGATCCGCCCAGCATCATGGGCTGTCGCATCGAACCGCGCCGTAGCATCGTCCGATGGGCAAGGCGCCGGTGCATTCACGGCGGGAAAGTACAGCTTGAACGTCGTGCCAACACCAAGCTCGGTATAGACTTGGACCGTACCGTTCGATTGTTTGACGAAGCCTTCCACCATGGCCAGTCCCATGCCAGAGCCTCCGCTTGGCCCCTTGGTTGTGAAGAAGGGTGAAAAGATCTCCTTCAGCGTATCGGGGTCGATGCCTGATCCGGTATCACTGACCGCAAGCATGACATAGCGGCCCGGTTGCAACTCTTCGTCACGCTGATCGGCGTAGCTTTGGTCGATGCGCACATTGGCCGTTTCGATGGTTAGCTTGCCTTGCCCTTTCATGGCGTCGCGGGCGTTCAGCAACAGATTCAACAGCGCGCTTTCAAGCGACGCCCGATCAAGCTTTGTGTGCCAAAGACCGGCCAGAAGCGAGGTTTCGATCTCGATCGCCGCTGGTAGGGCGCGTTCCATCCAGTTTTTTGAGTTTCGGACGACACAGTTAAGTTCCAGCATTTCGGGGGCGAGACGCGCCTTGCGCGCGTGGGCGAGCATGGCCCGCGTAAGCGCCGCCCCCCGTGCGGTCGCTTCCAGTCCGGCCTGAATGTAGCGCTGACGTACGATGTCTGCCTCGTCATCCTTGAGCAACTCGAGATTGCCCATGATGATCGCGAGAAGGTTGTTGAAGTCATGCGCAATGCCGCCGGTCAGCTTGCCAATACTTTCCATGCGCTGCGCGCTTTGGGCGATCTTGGCTTGGCGTTCCGCATCCTGCTGCGCGGCCACTTCGGCGTTGACGTCGATCAGAACCCCTTCAATGCGATAGGTGCCATCGCCCAGGTCCGTGGCTTGGCCGTGGAAATCAGCCCAGCCCGGGGGTACTTGATGCCGCACATACACCGGCGTGCCGGTTCGAGCGCTTTCAACGATCTTTTGAAAGACCACCTGAAACACGTCATTCGGAAGCAGGTCGCCCAACACGTTTGGATCGTCGTAGGCCTGCTGAGGGGAAATGCCCCAGATATCAATAATCTTGTCGCTAAGGTAGATGTTCTTTACGATCCGGTCGGGTGCAATGATCGCTTGGAAGACCAAACCCGGAAGGCCCTCGATCGCCAGTTTGAGACGTTCGGCGGTCTCGTTGTTTTGTGTGCGCAGGTTCCAGATGTCGGTCAAGTCAATGTTCAGACCGAACAGCGTCGCATTCTGCCCATTCTGCGTTTCGTTGAAATGCCAGACCCGCTTGACATACAACATCTCGCCGGTGGTCTTGTAAATCCGGCCAAAATCATGCGTCATGGCGTTGTCACCACTTATTGCTCGGACGCCATTGCCCAGCATTTCGTCGCGATCTTCGGGATGGATCAGATCTGCGTAGGCTTGTGCGCGTTGCTCTGGCGGTACGTCTTGAATGCCGTACATCTCAAGAAGGCTATCGCTCCAGAAGAAGCCACTGGCGTCGGGCGTTGCGTCAAACGAACCGGTACCGGCATCGTCGGGATTGTTGCTGAACGCACCGACACCGGCCTCTTTGAACAACAATTGCATCTGGCGGTCGCGTGTCGCGCTCTGACGCCTTGCATCACTCAAGCGCGCAAGATCCCGAACTACGAACCATACCAGAGAGACGGATACAGCCTGCGCGGCGAGGGCGATGCCCAAAATCGGCAAGCCCGACAGAACATAGGCAAAGCCGGTCCGGTTGGCTACAACCAGATATCCGACGACGACCACCGTGCAGGCCAATGCGATAGCAAGTGGAACCGTGCGTATCGGAGGATTGGGCCATTTTTCGAACGGCGCCAGCCTTTGCATCCAAAGACCTGCAAGGACATAACCTGCCTCTACCGCTACGCCAACGGGGTGCAACTCGCCCCCCATGACATAGCGGGTGACACCAGCGAAGAGAAACGCGATCAGCCCGCTCAGCGGCCCGCCGATGTACGCCGCAAAAACTAATGGGCCAGAGACGCCGTTTATCAGCCCCGCTTGGTTTGGCAGTTCATATCCGGCGCGCACCATAAGCGCCGAAGTGATGCCGAAGGCCAGACCAAGCAAGCTGCGGTGCACCGCCCCAGTCCGTGGCTTGTTCCGGTACAGGAAGACGAACGCCAATGTCGCGCCAAGCAAAGTGGTCGCCACAGCGGTGTCGATGATGGATGCGAAAATTTCACTCATCGCAGGACGCTCGTTTTTTGGGTTTCCGTGATGAAGAACACTCAGAAAAAGCTGCCGTCACAGCGGCATGCGATGAAAGGGAGCGGGTATGAGGCCGGAATTGAGGGGGGGGGGTATTCCTTTCGCATGTCAATCGTCACGCGTTGCTATCTGATCAAGGAACTCCGCTTCGTTTTCCAGAATGTCGAGGAAGCGTTCTTTCGGGATGGGTTTATAGACATTCTTGCCCACCGATAGATCACGCGCCGCGGCGATCATCTTTGCGGCCACGATCGGCGCATCGTCCCCACCGGTCATAAAACGTAGACGCATTGGTCTGGGCACGGAGAGAATGTCATCGATTGCCTCGATGCCATCTTTTTCTGGCATGTTGATATCGATCAGCAAGAGGACCGGCTCATCCCCCTGAGCCAACAACGCTTTGATGCCGGCCCCCGAGTTGCACGTCTGGACATTCCAACCAGCGCGTTCAGCAAACGATCTATATACGTTCGTAAGCTCGGGATCGTCTTCAGCGATAATTAGATGGCGCATGAAATGGTCCGATTGAATTGATTTCTGTATCTGTAATTTGCCGTCAAGCTAATAGCGTTTTTCACCCCTTTCGGGTGAGCATGCACCAAACTGTGTTTTGCGGCAAGCATTGCGGACCAGGGTCCGAAGCTGCAAGGCGGACGGCCAATGCGGCATCACAAATAACTTGATGCATGTTCGCTACACGCTGGAGCTCGGACGCCGTACGGAAGCTCCCCTGATACATAAGAACGGAATTGCTTGCACATCTATGGCTAACGACCCCTTCCCACCCTCTGCCTGTAACTTTAACAGATCGCTGAGGTCAGGTCCAAAGTCCGCTTTAGTCGTCGCGCCAAAAAGTCACGCAACCGCAGCGAAGGTCTCCTTCCCGCCCAACTTTACGTCCACCGATAGCGCCCACTGGCCTTCTGCAGCCGTTCCTCTAAAGTCTTCGGGTGTTCTTCGCTGTAGCGCTGCAGGGCATCGATGTGGCGTTCCATGAAGTCGTAGAAGTCTGCCGGTGCCACGTCTGACACAGCCGCGCGGCTGACGAATAGTCCCAATAGTTGCCGGTCCAGTTCGCGCATTTTGGCGGTGCGGTTGGCATAGATCACTTGGTCGGGTTGTACGCCGCAGCAATGTGCAGACAGGTCATTGCCGATGGTGTCTTCGAATAACCGCCACAGCTCATGTACGGGCCACCGGGCGCGGTTGCTGTCATTTGTGGGGATGCAGTAGCGCAAGCGCCCCAAAGCGTCGTTATACGCATCCCCCAGCGTGTCGCGCAGGTCTTGCCATGTATGCATCTCGAACCTGCCGCGCAGTTGCTTTTGCCCCAAGCGCAACTCGAACCGCCAGATTTGGCTTTGGTCGCGGTCGCTCAGGTCAAGTGGTGCCTGTTGGCAAGAATAGCGTTCCGCATTCCAGATTTCCAGCCAACCGTCTTTGGCCTTCTGCATGATCTCGATACGCTTGTCGTAGATCGCGAGCTGGCGGTTATTGACAGCCCCGGCGCGCAGGCCCGTCACGCGCCCGCCGGTGGCTTGCGTCGCGGTCTCATCGATCCCGGTATATTCTGTCACCTTGGTCCGGGTGGGGTGATCAGGGCGAGCCTGTCAGGCTCAAACCAAGGGGCCAGTATGTCCACGGCAAAGTCCACGCGCGAGACGCGCAGCTGATGCTCTGCGTAAGGAATGCCAAGGGCGGTCATCATGTCCCGGAAATGCCGTTCTGCGTGGTCCAGCCCGCCAGTTGCCAAACCGAACGCGCGGAAATCGACTGTTACTCCGGGATTATTGGGAACACGGTCGTCGGGGTCTTGGAACATCCAGACGGCCCCAAGCTCTCCGGTGTGGCAGGTGAAATTGCGTCCACCACCTTGCGTGACCGACAGAACCTGTCTGCCAAAATGCAGATCGCAATCATTGCCCGATTGTCTGGCATGGGCTTTGGCTCCGGCCAGTTCCGCGCGTAGCTCTGCCGTGATCTCTGTCTGAATGGTGAACCGCAGACCATCAAAACCACTATGCAGGATTTGTCCGTTCATCTGCGCTGGCCTTCAGGACAGGTTCGCCACGCTGTGCGGACCGCTGCAGGGCATGCCAGGCGTATTCTGTTGCCCGCCCCATCCAGGGCATGTGCGAGTGGAGCTCCGCAGCGATTTCATCTGCCCAATTCAGATCTTTGGCCATGACGATCTGCATACTCCCGACAGAAGGTTTCAGTCGGTCATACTCTTCGCTCTTAAGGTGAGAGACGCCGGCGGCTGCGACACGGCGCTTCGATAGCTTATTTGCCTTCGCTGTAATGCGGCGCTTGTCGCTGTATGACAACTCAACGCTGTCAGATGACTCATCTCCGAAAACGTCGATGTCATCAAAGCCTGCATAGCTGTCGTTGGCTTCGCTCGTCACGTTTTGAAATTTCGATTTGCGGACTGCTTTCAAGAAGTCTGTCAGGTGATCAGCGATCACATTTGGGTCCGTTTCATAGAGGGGTACGTCGATAATTTTGATACGCTTCACAGTCAGTTTCCATATCCAAAAGACAGGTCAGGAACCGGCATTATGAGCACATCTTTGGAAATTCTGAAACGCGCAGCGCAATACCGATCCCGGCTAGGGACAAGTCAGATCGCGGATATGAGGTTGTTGTAGCTTCGCATATTCATGCTCAATAGAGGCACCTATTTGCACGGCGAGGTCAAGCCCCGAAGTATACGTTACTCGGAATCTAAACTATTTGCAGGCAAATCTGAAGCATCGGCAATCTGAAGGCGCCTCCTCCATGCCAGAAGATCACCACCGCCTTCCTGCTCGGTCCAGCATTTATAGGCACGTCCAAAATCCAGCGGTACAAGATCGTAGCCAGCACGTTTCAAGGACATACTCAGCGACTCACCGGCAAACGGTTGATCGATACCCTGTCGGCTAGGAAACACATACCCCTCATCAACGCCATGTGCGTGTGTCGATGCCCTCTTGAGGATCTGCAGCAGCCCGTCATGCAATTTCACCTCAACCATTACACCTCCAGCTTTTTGCATCGCTGGGAACCGCCATATCGCCGCTTCCATGTCGAACTGCTGCCAGGTTGCCAGACGGCACTCTTTTGCGTGGCGGGTCGATAGCAGAATAAACCTGATCGGTAAGAACGATGCGGGCCGACGATGATCCTGCTCGATTTGTTTTAGGAACGTGGGAAGTGCATCAAGGATATCACGCCAGTCATTCGTCTGTTCGACACGCACGGGCAGCAATCCGGGTGAAGCTGATCTCGACACCCATCCGCCGCAGGGGCGGGATGATCCGGCGGATGGCTGTTGAGAGCTTGTTTTCCTGCCGTGGGAAGCTGTAGGCGTCTTCTGTCAGGAGCGGATAGCGGTTGCGCAGGACGGTCTTCAGCTCGGTCATGGTGCCGGACCAGCGGGTGTCCTCTTTGGCCAGTTTGAGGATCGCCAATCCCACAGCCTGATTGGGTATGTGGATGATCTGGTCTATACTGCAGAACTGAACTACGCACAGGAGTTTTTGCGAGACTGGCGTTTGGACGTCGAAATCTAAACCGCCATCGGTCAGTTTGAAGCGGTCTGTGCTGGTGCCGGCATCGGCATTTGCCATGACTTTATGGCGTCAGACAAAGCAGGTCTTGTTCGGCTTTGTCCCAAAAAAGCAGTTACCCGCACCTATTGGACAGTCTGGAACAAAAATCAGCGTAGTACCCGCCGCGTGCGTACTGTCGCTGATCTGATCGAGAAAATCATGCGCGAGGACAGAGCGCTTGTTCGACCTTTATCAGATGAGTGAGCGCGCGACGTAAAGGGGATCGGTCTTGATGAAAAAAACATTGGTCTGAGCGACAAAAAGACCAGCTGCTTCGTATAATGATCGAACCACAACTGGAGACGCCTTATGAAAAACTCAAATCACCCACGCCGCAGAGTGTTGACTTGGGCCCTCGGCGTTTTTGGATTTGCCACGGCCAAACCGATCCTCGCTGCAGCGCAAACACCAAGCGCAACAGAGGGTCCCTTTTATCCAACACCCACGATGCGGCGCGCTGATGTGGACAATGATCTTGTCAAAATTCTTGACTCTGTCCAAGAGGCCGGCGGCGACGTTTTCATGTTAAAAGGGCGTGTTCTTGATGGTGATGGTGTCCCTCTAGCCGGGCGGCGCATCGAAATCTGGCAATGCGACATGAACGGCAAATACCTGCACACAGGGGACCGTCAAAACATCGAATTTGACGCGGCGTTTCAGGGCTTTGGCCATGACATTACAGGGGATAGTGGTGATTATGCGTTTCGGACGATCAAGCCCGTAACCTACCCCGGTCGCACACCGCACATTCATGTCAAAGTCTTTGACGGCGACCGCGAAGTTTTGACTACGCAGTTCTATATCGCTGACCATCCCGCAAATGGCCGCGACCGGATTTTTGGTAGGCTATCCCAAAACGATGCGGCGGCCGTCTCTATGGTCTTTGGAGTCGTTGACGGTATCGAACAGGCCGTTGTGGATGTTGTCGTGTGATCGCTGAAGCGACACCGATGGCTTAACAGATGATCTCGTCTTAATATGCGCGCTTGATCAAGCCACGCCTGACAGGTTTCAACGCGAGCGGCCTTTGGTCAATGGGCTGTGTGCCTTGATACTGTTCAACATGGCCTGCACCTTTTGGGTGTGGTGCAAATCGACATGGGTCACGAGCCAACCGGAAATTTTCCATTCCGCCTGCGCGGGGAGAATGGGATGTAGATTGCCACGCCTTTGTGCCTCTATATTTCCCATAAAGCCGATGCCCAGCCCTGCGCTAATGGCTTCTTCGATTACACCGATATCGCGCGAAGATAAGGCCACCATTTCGGGGCGAATATTGTCCTTGATCCAACTGCCGAACGGTAGTCGTTCGTGGGGAAATTCGGGCAGGACAAAAACATGGCCTGCAAAACCGTCAGACACATCAGGTGCCCCACGCCGCACCAAATAGCTGTCATGAGCATAGAGGCTAAAACCGATATCGCCGAATTGCGTGACCACGTAATCAGGATGTTCGGGCTTGCCTCCTGCGCGCAGGGCGATATGGGCCTCACCGTATTCCAGTCGGGCCAGATCCTCGCCTACGTCAACCTGAACGACGCACTGTGGATTTTCTGCGCGGAACCCGTCAATGGCCCCCATCAGCAAACCTGCAAACGGAGGTAGCAACGTGAGTTTTATTTCGCCCTCGATCTGGGCGTTACCACCCCGCACGCGTCCGGTCAGATCCTCGATCAGGTCTTCGGCTTTCTGGCCGACACGCAAAACATCCTGCCCCACCTCGGTCAACGAATAGCCGCGTGCATGCCGGATAAAGATTTTGGCTTTGAACTCATCCTCCAGCGCGTCGATATGACGGTTCACGGTGGCGCGGTGCAGCCCAAGCGCATCTGCGGTAGCGCTGACCGTACCCAAACGCGCCACATGATAGGCCGTGCGTAATTCTGTCCATTTGTCCAATCTAGCAACCTGTACATTATCCGCGCATATCCTGCAATATTACGCACATTGATTGCAAGATTGCGACACTCTAAATGAAGACTCAACGAAAACAAGAGACCTAAGGACAATCCAAATGAAGTATCTCTCTCTCGCCCTGCGCGGCCTTCTGACACTCGCGTTCGTCGCGGCAGGCCTTGCCAAATTGGCAGGTGTAGAAATGATGGTTGGCACGTTTGACGCGATCGGCGTTGGCCAATGGTTCCGCTATGTGACAGGCGCAATCGAAGTTGCGGCGCCGATCTTGCTCTGGCTGCCAGGCAAGCAAGTAGCTGGTGCAGTTGTACTTGGTGCAACAATGGTTGGCGCCGTTCTGGCACATCTGCTTATTCTCGGTCCATCCGCTGTGCCGGCCGTAATTCTTGGACTGATCTGTGTGGCTGTCATCTATTTGCACCGCGCACAGTTGAAAGACCCGCTCGGTAAGGCCGCAGCCTAGAAACAATAATCAGGGGTCCGCACAAACCGGTGCGCGGCCCCTTTTCGTTTACTTGCAGGCAGGAACAGTTATGGAAATCGGCATCGACAGCTTTGCAGCCTTCCTTCCCGAAATGGACAACCGCAGCCCAGCGGGGGCTGTCCAGCGCATGGAAAACCTTCTGGCAGAAATCGAAACCGCCGACCTTGTCGGTCTCGACAGTTTTGGCGTGGGCGAACATCACCGCGCAGAATTTCTGGATGCATCCCCGGCAATCATTCTGGCAGCCGCCGCCGCACGCACAAAGAATATCCGGCTGAACAGTGCAGTCACGGTGCTAAGCGCAGCGGACCCCGTGCGCGTCTTTCAGGATTTCGCGACGATCGATCTGATCACGAACGGGCGCGCAGAAATCGTGGCAGGACGCGGATCGTTTGCCGAAGCCTATCCGTTGTTTGGTTTTGCACGCGAAGACTACGATGCGTTATTTGCCGAAAAACTAGGGCTGCTGATGCAGTTGAATGAAGAAACCCACGTCACTTGGCAGGGCCGCTTCAGGCCTGCGCTGACCGGACAAGGGGTGTTCCCGCGACCGGTTCAGGAAAAGTTGCCAATCTGGCTTGGGGTGGGCGGCACGCCGGGATCGTTTTCGCGTGCAGGCTCTCTGGGGTTGCCATTGATGATCGCCATCATCGGCGGCAGCTTTGAGCGGTTCCGTCCGCTTGTCGATCTCTATTATGCCGCGGGCGCGCAGGCGGGTCATAGCCGCGAAGATCTCAAGATTTCGATCCATGCCATAGGTTTTGTCGCTGAAACCGATAATGCCGCCCGCGATGCGTTCTATCCCGGGTGGGAACGCATGTTCCGCAAGATCGGGCGCGAACGCGGCTTTCCACCCCCTAGTCGTGCGCAGTTCAATGCGCTTTGCGGCCCTGACGGCGCCTTCCTTGTGGGCAGCCCCGCAACCGTCCGCGACAAGGTGATCGCTGCTGACGCAACAATGGGGGGCATCTCGCGGATCACGTTTCAGATGAGCACGGCTGCTTTGGAAACCGAACAGATGCAAAAGTCGATTACACTGTTAGGTACTGAAGTCGCACCGGCTGTGCGGGGTATCATCCGGTCGGAGCCGGACTAGGCGTCGCGTTCCATGATCCATTCGACCTCGGGTGCCGCAACAAAGCGCCATTTGCGCTTGGGGCCCGCCATGACGTTGAGGTAATACATCTCAAACCCGTAAGGCGCACCGCAAGGATGGTGGCCGCGTGGCACGCAGACAACATCGCCGTCGCTGACCGCCATCGTCTCATCAAGTTGGCTGTCATCGGTATAAACCCGCTGGATACCAAACCCCGACGCGGGGTTCAGGCGGTGATAGTAGGTTTCTTCCAGATAGGTGATGCGCGGGTAGTCGTCTTCGTCATGGCGGTGCGACGGATAAGACGACCAATGACCTGCGGGTGTAAACACCTCGGTGACAAGCAGGCTGTCGCAATAGTCTTCGTTTTCCATTGCGATATTGTTGATGTGACGTGTGTTGGTGCCTTTGCCGCGTTCGGTGAGGGTGATGCCGTCGGGTCCAATGCGGCGCGCCTTGTGGCCACTTTTGCCTGGGGCAATGCAGACGGCCACCACGCAGTCGGTCTCAGCCGTGGCTTCCCATTCGGTGCCGTTGGGCAGGTACAAACAATGGGGCGGTGTCTTTTCAAAGACGTTCATGCGTTCGCCCAACACGCCCCAATTCTGATCCGCGCCTGTGATCTTGGCCTTGCCTTCGACCATCACGAGGATCACTTCGTTGTCGCCAGTGGCCTCAGCCGCTGTGTCGCCCGCTTTAAGTTTATAAAGCGAGAACCCGACATACCGCCAACCTGCAGATTCAGGAGTGATCTGATGAACTTTGCCACGATTACCAAAAGGTTTCTTGAGCAGATCAGACATCGTTGTTTCCTTTATCTTCGGGATCAAAGGCTATGAAAAACGCATATGTGCAAATTGCAAAAAGGGCCGCAGCAAATGCAACCCATCCCGGGTGGCCGAACGTTAGTTCAAACAGGCCATAAAACCCGACCGCAACCAACGTGAGAACCCGCCGTATCAGTGGTTTGAAGAACGGATGGTTGAGGCCAAAGAGTTTTATCATTTCGTCACGACCAGCCCAGCCTTGGCACAGGCGGCCAAGATATAGTCATACCCCATTTTCGAATATGTATCAGGAGCTGCGCGTGCGGGGTCTTGTTCCGCCTCGACAACGATCCAGCCTGCGTAATCCATTGCCTTTAGCTTCGCCGTCACAGCGTCAAAGTCGATACACCCATCAGGGTCACCGGGTACAGTGAAGGCGCCGCCTGCCACCGCGTCAAGAAAACTGGCGTCATTGGCATGGATTTGATCGAGAACAGGTTGGCGCACGTCTTTGTAGTGCACGTGGTGCACGCGGTGCGCCCATTTATCCAGAACGGCAACAGGGTCAGCCCCTGCAAAATGCAAATGGCCCGTGTCATACAGCAAACCCAGTTCGGGGCTGGAGCCCTCCATCAGCCAATCGATGTCTTCGGCGTCCTGCACCATCGCGCCCATATGGTGGTGATAGGCCAACTTCACCCCTTGCCCTTCGCTCCACTTGGCAAGTTCTGACAGCTTGGCCGCATAGGCCAATACCTCGTCCCGCGTTAGCTTTGGACGGGTCGACACGGGCACGCCCATCGCGCCCTGAATTGTGTTGGAACATTCCGCATAAACGATGCACGGTGCGTTCAGGGCCGCGAATTGTTCTACCTGCTCGGCAATGGCTTCTTTTTCCTGCTCAACGGTTGACACCATCAGGTTAGCCGAACACCAGCCGCCACAGAGTGCAACCCCGTATTCATCCAAGTAAGTTCGTAAACCTTCGGTATCGGTTGGCATTCTGCGGCCGCGTTCAACGCCGCTGTAGCCAATGCGTGCAGCGTCTTCCATGGCGCCTTCGGTGGTGTAGTCTTTGGTTAGCTCTGGCAAATCATCGTTCTGCCAAGCGATCAAGGAAATGCCAATTTTAACGGCCATTTAGTCGATCCTTTGGGATTTTTTGTTTTCTTGATAATTCGCAAAGGCCTCAACGACCTCGCCGCGCTCGGATACTTCCGGAACGCCCACGTCCCACCACGTTCCACCATGTGGCGTAGATGGGTAAGGGTCTGTGTCGATCACAACGACATAGGGGCCTTTGATCTCGTGACGTTTGGCAAGTGCGGCTTCCAGTTCAGTGATCGTGCTGACCTTGATCGAAGTCGCACCCATTGACCCGGCATGCGCCGCGAAATCAATGTTGGAATTCTCACCGCCCGTTGAATGCACCAGCAGATTGTTAAACTCAGCCCCGCCGGTGCCCATTTGCAAACGGTTGATGCAGCCGTAGCCGCGATTGTCGGTGATCACGGTGGTGAAAGGAATACCGAGCATCGCCGCCGTCGCCATTTCAGAGTTCGCCATCATGTAGGTGCCATCACCTGCAAAACAGATAACGTCCCGTTCCGGCTGCGCCATCTTGATGCCCATGGCACCCGCAATCTCGTAGCCCATGCAAGAGAACCCGTATTCCATATGGTAAGCGCCGGGCTTGCCCGCTTTCCACAGTTTGTGCAATTCACCAGGCATGGTGCCTGCGGCACACATGGCCACGGTGTCCTCAGTGGCGCTGCGTTGCACCGCCCCGATAACCTGCATGTCGGTGGGCAGTGCGTCGTCCTTTGGCGCATCTGTTAGCGGGTCGACCTTGTCAAACCAGTCCTCTTTCAACGCAGCGGCTGGCATGTCGGCCCTGTAACTGCCCAAAGCGGCACCCAGTTCGGTAAGACCCACTTTGGCATCGGCCATAAGCGGCATCGCGCCGTGCTTTGCTGCATCATAGGCCGCCGTATTCAGGCTGATGATCTTGCGCGCAGGATTGGCAAAAAGCCCCCACGATCCCGTTGTAAAATCCTGAAAACGCGTGCCAACGCCCAAAACAAGATCGGCTTTGGCGCAGACCTCATTTGCAGGCTCGCCGCCTGTGACACCGATGGGCCCAAGGTTTAACGGGTGATCCCAAGCCAGCGCTGATTTGCCCGCCTGCGTTTCGGCCACGGGAATGCCATGCGTTTCGGCAAAGGACTGCAAATCGGCGCATGCATCAGAATAATGCACGCCGCCGCCCGCCACGATCACGGGGTTTTGGGCCGCTTTCACAGCCTCGGTCACGCGGGCCAGTTCGCCCGTATCGGGACGAATTCGGCGCTGATACCAAATCTGCGGCTCAAAGAAACTGACGGGATAATCAAAAGCTTCTGCCTGCACGTCTTGGCACATGGACAAAGTCACGGGCCCGCAATCGGCAGGGTCGGTCATCGTGCGGAAGGCACGCGGCAAGGCTGTCAGCAGATGTTCGGGCCGCGAGATGCGATCAAAGTAACGGCTGACCGGCTTGAAACAATCATTCACGCTCACGGTACCGTCGCCGAAGTTTTCGATCTGTTGCAACACCGGATCAGGACCACGGTTTGCAAAGACATCACCAGGCAAAAACAAGACGGGCAAGCGGTTCACATGGGCAAGGCCAGCCGCCGTCACCATGTTCAACGCACCTGGTCCAATGGAAGAAGTCACTGCCATGGCCCGTTTGCGTTTGAGCTGCTTGGAATAGGCAATCGCCGCATGGGCCATCGTCTGTTCATTGTGGCCCCGATACGTGATCAGCGTGTCTTTGGCGCCATGCAGCGCCTCACCCAAACCGGCAACATTACCGTGGCCAAAAATCGCCCAGCATCCAGCGATAAACGGCACCCCATCCTCGTTCATCTGGGCATTGATATAACGCACCAAGGCCTGCGCTGCGGTCAAACGGATCGTCTTTGTCATGGTTTGCTCCTTAGGCTGCGTTCAGCCGGGCTTCTTGGCGGGCATGGTCCCAAATATCGCAAAGCCGCTGAAAGCGGTCCGCCATTTGAGACATGGCTTCAGCATCAGACATATCACCCTTTAGCCACGCGCGCGCCGCATCGCCAAAGATTGTGCGACCCACAGCGAAACCTTTCACAAGCGGCTGTTTGGCCGCCATGGCGAAGCTTGCTGCCAATTCGTCCTCTGAGGCGTCCAACCCCAACACAACGATACCGCGGGTCCGGGGATCGTTGCGCTCGATCGCGTGGACTGCGTTTTGCCAAGCTTCATCGGTTGTGAATGGCTCTAGCTTCCACCAATCGGGGTAGACGCCAATATCATAAAATTGCTGGATCAAGGTGGCCGTTGTCTTGTCATCAACAGCGCCCACTTTCGACGGGATCACCTCAAGCAGAAATTCCAGATTGTTGCGACGCGCGGCCGTAAACAGGCGTTTCACACGGGCCTCTTGCATGGCGCGTGTCTTGTCGTCGTCGTCCGGATGACAGAATACCAACAGCTTGACCACGTTTTCACGGGCCCACTCCCTGAGGCGACCGAAATCTTCGCCCAAATCGTCCTCGAACTGGATAGGGCGCGATCCGGGGTCCTCTGTCGGGCGGCCAATCCAAAGGCCATTTCCCGTGGCACGATGCAGCGCGCGACGCCCGATACGGTTATCACACAGGATACCATACCCGGGTTGACCATTCTGGACCTGAAGGGCGGCATCAAGGCAGAGCTCTTTGAACGCGCCGCCTTTTTCAAGGGAATAGCCGTCCATCTCTTCCAGCTGCAAACGGTGGTCAAAGGCGAAAGTGCGCACCTGATCCCATGTGCCGTTCGTCAGTGTATGGCGGTTCGTGGCCCAATGCACTTGTTCAAGCACGGCATCGTTGCGCAAATCAGGCCGCTGGACACCGCGTTCAAAGAAGAACTGCAACTCATCCCAGCTGGGATAGGCAGGTGTGCATCCATGGCGTGATACCGCGAATGCACCACAGGCATTGGCGTATTTCAATGCGGTTGGCCAATCTTCGCCATCAAGCCAGCCTTTCAGAAGGCCGGACATGAAACCGTCGCCCGCACCAAGAACATTGAACACCTCAATTGGGAAACCGGGTCCGGCTTGGCCTTCGTCCAGGGTGTCCGGGATGTCACTGGTAAAGGCCACCGCGCCATCCGCACCGCGCTTGCACACAAGCGTTGCACCGGACACAGCACGCACAGCGCGCAGGGCTTCGATCGTGTCGGTTGAGCCGCCGGCGATGTGAAACTCTTCCTCTGTCCCGACGATCATGTCAAACAGATGCAGCGAAGTCTGAAGCTTTGCTGTCACCGCCGCGCTTTCCACAAAACGGCTTTCGCCATCGCCGTGGCCTGCGACCCCCCAAAGGTTCGGGCGGTAATCAATATCCAGCGCGGTTTTTTGGCCGTTCTCACGCGCCAGCCTGAGCGCCTTCAATGTCGCGGCTTCGACCTGCACATTGCTCAGATGCGTCCCCGTAGCGACAACGGCGCGGGCGGATTTGATGAAAGCAGGATCGATGTCATCTTCGGTCAGCCCCATATCCGCGCAATTTTCACGATAAAAAATCAGCGGGAACTGGTCCTCGTCGCGGATGCCCAATAGAACCAGAGCCGTCAAACGCTCCGCATCAACTTTGACGCCGTCAGTATTGACGCCTTCGCGGGCAAGCTGTTCGGCGATAAAACGACCCATATGTTCGTCGCCCACACCTGTAATGACAGCCGATTTGAGGCCCAGACGCGCGGTGCCACAGGCGATGTTTGTGGGTGATCCACCGATATATTTGTCAAAAGATCCCATATCCTCAAGGCGCCCGCCGATCTGCGCACCGTAAAGGTCAACAGAAGACCGTCCGATTGTGATTAAATCTAGCTTAGACATCTTCGATCCTCACTGGTTTACCCTCTTTGGCTGACAGTGTTGCGGCTTCGGCCATTGCAAGCGCATTGACGCCCTCTTCAAGGGTGACCGGCATTTTCGTGCCTTTAGTGACTGCCGTGACGAAGCTGTCCCACTCTGCGGTGTAGGCGGACATGTAACGCTCCAGGAAGAACAACGTTGGTTTCGCCTCTGTCACACCGGAACTGGTGGATTTCACGACAAGGTTTTCGAGTAGGTTTTTCGCCTGTAACATGCCGTCAGAGGCGAGAACCTCAATGCGCTGGTCATAGCCGTATGCCGCACGGCGAGAGTTTTTGATCACTGCGATGCGCCCGTCCGCATAGGTCATCGTCACAACGGCGGTGTCTACATCCCCAGCCGCGCCAATTTCCGGATCGACAATGCTGCTACCAACTGCGGTAATATTCACCGGCGTCACGCCGAGTATGAATTGGGACATGTCAAAATCGTGGATCATCATGTCGCGAAACAACCCGCCGGACACTTTGACGTAGGACACGGGCGGCGGGGCCGGATCAAAGGATGTAATGCTGAGCAATTCAGCCTTGCCAATCTCGCCTGCATCCAGTGCCTTTTTCAAAGCGTTGAAGCTGGGGTCAAACCGGCGGTTGAACCCGATCATTACGGGCTTGCCGGTTTTAGCGACAACCTTCTGGCAGGCGCGTGCACGCTCAAGGCTTAGATCAACGGGCTTTTCACACAGCACGGCTTTGCCAGCCTGCGTGGCTTTTTCCATAAGGTCGGAATGGGTGTCCGTCGACGTCGCAATCAGGACCGCATCAATGGCGGGATCTGCGATAATGTCGTCGGTTGTGCGTGCAGCACAATTGAATTCAGCAGCCAGCTTTTCTGCGTTTTCGGGGAAATGATCCGAAACAGCAACCAGTTCACTTCCTGCGTAAGACGAGATCGCCTTGGCATGGACCCAGCCAATACGACCTGCGCCGAGAAGACTAACTTTCAACATTTGGTTTGCTTTCGTAGGTGCTTCGTGGCCATTGGCCAAATGAGCGTAATAAGGGAAAACAGCCGAGCCTTCGGTCGGCTGTTGTGAGATCACTTTACTGCGCAGCTTTGCCCATTTCAGGTACCAGTTTGGTAAGTTCCTCACCGCCAGCCATCATATCGTGCAGCTCGTCATATTCGATCTCGCCACGTTTCGCTGTCCCAAGCGTTTGCCCGCGGTTGAGCACTGTAAAGCGATCGCCAACAGCCAAAGCGTGACGCACGTTATGCGTAATGAAAACGACGCCGATACCCTGTTCGCGCACTTTGTGAATTGTGCTCAAAACGTTGGCCGTTTGACGCACACCCAAAGCGGATGTGGGTTCATCAAGGATCAGGATTTTCGCGCCGAAGTGAACAGCGCGCGCAATGGCGACGGTTTGGCGCTCACCACCAGACAGGGTGCCAACGGCCTGATCAGGTCCCCGCAGGTTGATGCCCATTTTACGCATCTCTGTCATGGTGATCTCATCGGCCTTCTTCTGGTCCAAGAAGTTCATTCCAAGCACCTTCTTGACGGGTTCGTTCCCCATAAAGAAGTTCCGGCTGACACTCATCAACGGGATCATGGCAAGATGCTGGTGCACGGTCGCAATGCCTGCTTCCATCGCATCGCGTGGGTTCTGAAAGCTCATCGGCTTGCCTTCAAAGAAGATCTCGCCTGATGTGGGCTTGTGAACCCCCGACATCGTTTTGATGAAGGTGGACTTGCCCGCACCATTGTCACCTAAAAGGCAGTGACATTCGCCCGGCTTGACGTCGACCGAGACACCCGCCAGCGCGATGACGGAGCCAAAGTGCTTTTGGATATTCTTCATTTCGATAATGGGATCAGACATATTAACGCTCCCCTGTGATCAAGCGACGGATGTATGTGTTCAGGATAACCGCACCCAACAGGATGGCGCCCAAGAACACACGGAAGAGGGAGCTTTCAACGCCCGCAAAGAATAGACCCTGCTGCACGACCCCAAAGATCAGCGCGCCCAAGGCGGCCCCGATCACCGATCCGTACCCACCGGTCAGCAATGCTCCCCCGATAACAACCGCAATAATCGCTTCGAATTCTTTGAGCAGACCACGATCCGCGCCCGCAGACCCGAACTCCATCACCTGACAAGCAGCGAAGACGGTCGCGCAGAAAGCTGTAAACATGAACATCAGCACTTTGACCTTGTTCACCGGAACACCGGAGTTGCGTGCAGCTTCGGCGTCGCCACCGGATGCGAAGATCCAGTTTCCAAAGCGCGTGCGTGTCAACAGGATATGACCAAAAGTCACCAGCGCCAGCGCCCAGACTATCAGCATCGGGATGCCATCGACAACAGGTTCTCCAATGCGATTACCGCGTTCAAACACACCAATAATGCCCGCATCGCCCAGCATCTGGAAGAAAGAGCCGCCGATTTTGCCGCCAAAGATCGTCGCAAGCCAATCGCCCTCGGCTGCATCACTGATACCGCCAATAATTGTCTTCCGCTCAAGGGCTTGCGGGAAGAAAATGGTAAATCCACGCAGGATGAACAGGAATGCAAGGGTCACGATAAAGCTTGGCAGCCCCGTGCGGATCACAATCCAGCCGTTGACCGCGCCAATCGCGATACAGATGACAAAGGTCATCAGAATGGCCATCCAAACAGGCCAGCCAAGTGTGATTGAGAAGATCGCTATCATCATACCGGCAAAGCCGATCATGGATCCGACCGACAGGTCGAATTCGCCAGCGATCATAAGCAGGCAGGCACCCACCGCGATAATCATGAATTGTGCCGCAACAACGGTCCAGTTCATCACACCCGGTGCGCTGAACATGCCGCTATCAAACGCTGTCAAAAGAAAAAATGTGAAAACCGCGATGGCACCTACGATGCCACCGAGTTCAGGACGGATTAGAGCCTTTCGTACGAAGGATTGTTCCTTGATCCGTTCGTCCGATGCTCCCGCTTGCGTACTGCCGGTCATGGCGCACCTTCCTCTGGTTTTTAATTGTAAAGTAGTTTGTCTTCAGGCTCGGGACATCTCGAACGAACGCCACGACTCAGGATTTGTCGGGACCAGACAAATCACCCGGTCCCGACAGGGAGGAGTGCTTAGCGGTATTCGCCTGCGAACTGCTCAACTTTTTCCAGGCCGTCGGCGGTCACGAAGCCAGGACCGGAGTTGATGTTGTTGCCCGGCAGAACGCCGTAACGGTGGTAGTTGGCCATAACCACAACCGGCAGGTAGGCCTGCAGGAATGGCTGCTGGTCGATACCCCAGTTGACTGTACCGTCTTTCAGACCTTTAACGATTTCGTCACCTAGATCGAAAGTACCAAAGTAGATGTCGCCAGCCATACCGTTTTCTTGCAGAGCAAGGATAGTTGGGTCAGCAGAAGTTGGCCCAAGTGTTAGGATAGCGTCTGTTTCAGGGTTGGCGTTCAGGTAAGCAAGAACACGGTTCTTAACTTCCGCCGGATCCTGACCGGAATCGATCATCTGGCTGCCGAGCTCTACGCCCAGACCGTCTGCGAAACCTTGGCAACGCTCAGTCGAAGACGGGGAGCTGATGTAGTGGTTAACGCACAAGAAGGAACCAATGCCGTCACCTGCAGCACGCTGACCAGCAGCGAAACCTGCGTCGTACTCAGGCTGGCCGACATACATCAAAGCGCCGAGTTCACGGGCCTGATCAGGAGAGCCGGAGTTGATAATGATGATGTCAACACCGCTATCAACTGCAGATTGAATTGAGCCGGACAGCACATCGTAATCTGCAAGTGTTGTAATGATGCCATCAGGGCCAGACGCAGCGGCCTGCTCTATGATACGCGCCATATCTGCCAAGTCACCAGTTGGCGGGTTGCGGTATTCAACCTCAACACCCATCTGGTCGCCGGCAAGGGCCACACCGTTTTTGATTGTGTTCCACCAACTGTCGCTGTCTGGAGCGTGGCTTACGAGAACGTAGCGTTCGCCTTCAGCTTGTGCCGGTGCGACGACGCCTACAACTGCGAAAGCAGCCGCAGCCATTGCGGTAAAAGTCTTTTTCATTTGAACCTCCCATTGGTCGTTACCGGTTCCTTCCTCCGAACCGAACAGGACGAATCAACCGTCCTCCATTTGGAATTTACGTTCCATAATGCTTATAGAGCAACACAAATTTTTCATTTTCTTGATCTTAAGGCGCCAGTGGCCACTGCCAAAGAGATCGCAAGTGACAGTGTTGCGGACAAAGACCGGAACGCACCAAAGTCAATTTCCGAGACAATGAGAGGCACAACAGATTTCGATTTAAACGGCAGACTGGGCGTATCGCTGAGCGCGACTATGGGAAGCCCACGGCGGGCTGCTTCCTCGGCAAGTTCTATAGTCTCGGGACTATAGGGGGCAAATGTAATTGCGATCAACACGTCCCCGTCACGCATGGCTTCGGTATGGGTCAATCGCCCCGATCCCCCATGTAAAACGCTGGGAATATGGAGCTTTTCGAACGCATAAGACAGGTATGATGCAACGGGATGCGCGCGACGCAACCCCATCACATGTATCACCTGCGCACCCGCAAGTGTTTGAACCGCCTTCTCCAAAGCTGCTTCGTTTACAGTGCCAGACAGCTGTTCAAGTGACTGGCGCCCCGCTTCCACAAACTCTGCCAAGATCGCCGTCGGGCTATCATCCCCAAAATCGCGCAGATTTTGAATTCGCTCATTGTAATCGGGCATCTTGGTATGCATGCTGTGACGCACCAACTTTTGCATGTCCGAGTAGCCAGCAAAGCCAATGACCTGACAAAATCGCATGACGGCAGACGGCTGCACATTTGCCCTTTCACTGATTTCAGCAACGGTCGAGAAGGCAATTTCGTTCGTACTTTGAAGAAAATAATCCGCACACTGACGCAAACGCTTTGGTAACGTTGCCCGTAAGCCCATAATTTTTGCATTAAGTTCCTCCATGTTCTCAGGTGGTTGGACGTCTTCCATCTTGCACGCTCCTTGCACTGCGTGTCGGCAAGATAGAATGAAGTCTGGAAAAATGGAATGCATATACCAAGACGTTTCGGACAACATCCGTCAAAGTTCAAAGGTCAACCAAGTGTTGATCGCTATGTGTTCAGTCACGCACATGACAATATGCACCCACCTAGTGACGGCTTCAGCTCATGCTATACTCACTGCACAGTTCCCGAACCGCTACAGCGCTTGCTCTTCATTTTCGCTGGCTTCCAGTGTCCATACGCACATCCTCGGCCCAATGCGTGACCGGATCAGGCAGGGTGTCTCCGCCCGCGTTCAGGTCAGGTCAGGTAATCCCCGGATGGATCGCCCGGAAAGTAAAAGCTAATTTGCCCGGGCGACTGTAGCGCCCGCTCGGACGCGGGTGTCATGCCAACTCACCCGCCAGTGCACGGATTTGCCGAAATGTCTCATTCACCTGGGCCACCTCCGGCTTGGCTTTCTCTTGTGCCCCGTCGCGGGTTTTACTTGCGTAGGTCTCGCCGTCCTCGATCGCGACGAGAAGCTTTTCGTGCCGCAGGACCACCCGGGCCAGTTGCGTGAACATGAAGATATTGGCTGGGTTCAGCCGGTCGCGGGTCGGGTGACAGAGCGGCAAGGCAAGCCTGCGGAACACCGCGCGCAGATCTGCTCCCAGATCATCGGGTTCGGTCTCGAACATGCGGCGCGGCGGCGGCGTCCGTGTTCGACAGGTCCGCCGGAACCTTGTACGCGATAGCGCTGAACCACCTTTTCACCTTCAATGTGGAGAACTCTATTCAATTTCCGCGTTGCGCGTAAAAAGGCTCCTTCTCCGGCCCTCGGTCGATGCGGATTTGTTTCACCCCCTCCCCTACCCCTATGACGCTGCGCACAGCGTGGAGTGGTGGCGACAGGTCTGTCGCCGACTTGGATGGGCTGGCGATGGCCGTCTCCCGCTGAGGACGTGGTTGTTCGTTGCGGCGCGGGTTCCACCTCACATCCCCTGCAGACGCGAGAGGGCCGCACGCCCTGTCTTGGTCACGCTGGCGGAGCGCGACCAGCCGAAGCGCTGCAGCAGCTGGCTGATGGTGAGTCCCTGGAGGCAGATACCCGGCCGGGATATCTGGAGCAGGTTGCCAAACTCGATGCGGCCATCGGACACATGATGATCCGCGATCTGACATACGAAGTCGGCATGGAGATGAAGCAGGCGATGGAAGCCAATGGCCGATCGGTGTCCTACGTCACGCGCCTCTTCAAGCAATTGCGCGCCGTGGCTGCCTATGGCCGCACCTCGCGCCTGCCAGACGCGCGCGATGCGGTCGAAACACTTGCAGGCATAAAACTATCGACACCTGCTGGCTCCAGCGTTTTTCCAACACGCAAGGAAGTCACGTCTGTTGTGGCGGAAGCTGACCGGAAGGGGATGCATGCCTTCGCATGCGGGTATTTGATGTGTTTCGAGTTGAGCCTGCGTGCCGTCGACATTCGGGGGCAATGGCTGGACACCGACTCGCCCTGCGGTCTCCATCGAAAAGGCAAGATGGGCTGACTTGGGACATGATCACCCCTGACCTCTCGCGCATGACGAAGGTGATCAGCAAGACAGCAAAGTCCATGCCGGATGCCTATGTATTCGACCTCACATTGCTGCCGGACGTTCAAATGAGGTTGACGAAGTTGCGCGCGCGGGAACACGGGTCTGGGCATCGTCGCTGAGAGGACCGGATTGCCTTACACGACGCAAAGCTGGTCCCGTGCATCCCTATCGAATTAGAAATCATCTTGGTTTGCGCCCCGAGTTCACCGCGAAGGATGTCCGAGCCGGTGGCTTGACCGAGGCGCGTTCGCTCGTGACCGACCCTCTCCTGTTGCGTGATACCGGGCAGCACAAGCAAGTCAGCACCACCAACGGATACCTCCGGGGCCGCTCCGACGGGGCCAATCAAGTCGTGCAGATGAGAGGGGTGAATCGGAAGACGAAAAAGTTGTGAAATCGTCATGACTACACACATGTTACCGCACGTTACCGCAGCAGTTTTCAAAATCGTCTAAGTCATTGATTTTGTGGTGAGCCGTGATGGGTTCGAACCATCGACCTACTGATTAAAAGTCAGTTGCTCTACCAACTGAGCTAACGGCCCACGTGTGGGGCTACTTAGAAAGACCAGAGCGGGCGGTCAACCCCCAAATGCGACTCTGCTGGATAAGTCGTGGCGCATTGTCTATATGGCCGCAATGAGCATGGAAAATCTGACATATTTACCCTTTATGAAGATGCATGGGCTGGGCAATGACTTTGTCGTCGTGGACGAACGGGGAATCGCTCCACGCGTGGATGCTACTGTCGCGATGGCTATGGCGGATCGACATCGCGGGGTGGGGTTTGACCAGCTTGCTGTGCTCTCTGATAGCCCCGATTCCGATGTGCATCTGACTTTCTGGAACAGTGACGGGTCTTTGTCTGTGGCCTGCGGAAATGCGACCCGTTGTATTGCGCGTTTCCTGATGGATGAAACCGGGAACGACCACCTGACGCTGCGCACCGATCATGGCATGTTGCAGGCCCGCGATGCCGGGGGCGGTCTGACGACCGTGAATATGGGCCAGCCTGCTTTGAAATGGGACGCGGTGCCGCTGGCCCGCGAGATGGACACCTTGGAACTGCCGATTGATGGGGGGCCGACCGCGACGGGTATGGGCAACCCGCATTGCACTTTTTTTGTGCCCGACGCTGAAGCCGTCGATCTGGCTGCACGCGGCGCTGCGATCGAACATCATCCGCTGTTCCCCGAACGCACCAACGTGCAATTTGCCAGCCTGATCGGGCCTGACCATCTGCGCATGCGCGTGTGGGAGCGTGGGGTTGGTGTCACGCTGGCCTCTGGTTCTTCATCCTGCGCTACCGCCGTCGCGGCTGCCCGCCGTGGGCTGACCGGGCGCGACGTGACGATCACGCTGGATGGTGGCGATTTATCTGTCTCTTGGCGCGATGATGGCGTCTGGATGACCGGCCCGACGGCGCATGTGTTTGATGGTCAATGGCAGCTCTGATGGATCGCAAGACGCCCATATTTTCCAACCATGGCTGCCGGTTGAACGCCTATGAGACTGAGGCGATGAAGGACTTGGCCGCGACTCATGGGGTCGAAGACGCGGTGATCGTGAACACCTGCGCTGTCACAGCAGAGGCCGTGCGCAAGGCCCGTCAGGACATTCGCAAGCTGCGCCGCGAAAACCCAAATGCCAAGCTGATCGTGACAGGATGCGCCGCCCAAACAGAGCCGGAGCGCTTTGCCGCGATGGGTGAAGTGGATGTGGTGCTGGGTAATACCGAGAAAATGGACCCGGCCACATGGCGCGGCATGGCCCCTGATATGATCGGGCAGACCGAACCGGTACAGGTTGATGACATCATGTCAGTTACTGAAACCGCGGGTCACTTGATTGATGGGTTCGGCACCCGCAGTCGCGCTTATGTACAGGTGCAGAACGGCTGTGATCATCGCTGCACCTTTTGCATCATTCCCTTTGGTCGTGGTAATTCCCGATCTGTTCCGGCAGGTGTTGTTGTGGATCAGATCAAGCGGTTGGTGGGCACCGGCTATAATGAGGTCGTGCTTACCGGTGTTGATTTGACCAGTTGGGGCGCGGATTTGCCCGGTACGCCGAAACTGGGCGATCTGGTGATGCGTATCCTGAAACTGGTCCCTGATCTGCCGCGCCTGCGGATCAGTTCCATCGACAGTATCGAGGTGGACGAAAACCTGATGCAGGCCATCGCAACAGAGCCGCGTTTGATGCCGCATTTGCATCTGTCGCTACAGCATGGCGATGACATGATCCTCAAACGGATGAAGCGCCGCCATCTTCGTGATGATGCAATTCGTTTTACCGAAGAGGCGCGCAAATTGCGCCCTAACATGACCTTTGGCGCTGATATCATCGCAGGTTTCCCGACCGAGACGGAAGATATGTTCGCCAATTCGCTCGCGCTGGTGCAGGACTGTCATCTGACGTGGTTGCATATCTTTCCCTATTCGCCCCGCCCCGGCACGCCCGCTGCGCGCATGCCGCAGGTGAAGGGGCCGGACATCAAGGCGCGCGCGGCTCGGCTGCGCAAGGCCGGGCAGGCGCAGGTTGCCACGCATCTACAGGCGCAGCTTGGCGTGACCCATCAGGTGCTACTGGAAAGCCGGCGTATGGGCCGGACAGCCCAATTCGCTGAGGTGCATTTTGATAGCGACCAACCCGAAAGCCAGATCGTCGCGGCTCGGATCACCGGTGTCGCAGACGAACATTTGACCGCCTGACCGATGTCTGCACTGCCCATCTTATGGAGCTTTCGCCGCTGCCCTTATGCGATGCGCGCACGGCTGGCGATCCAGTCAAGCGGGGTGCAGGTGGCGCTGCGGGAAATCCTCCTGCGGGACAAGCCAGCGCCGTTTTTGGCGGCCTCACCCACCGGCACTGTGCCGTGTCTGCAATTGCCAGACGCGTCGATCGACGAAAGCCGCGATATCATGCTCTGGGCGCTATCCCGGCAAGATCCCGAAGGCTGGCTGGACATGCCAGCGGAAGGTCACAGCCTGATCGACCGCTGTGACGGGCCGTTCAAATCCGCGCTGGATCACACGAAATATGCGGTGCGATACCCCGATCTGGACGAAGCTGAAGAACGGGCCAAGGCGCTGGCGTTCCTGTGCGACTTGAATGAACTGCTTAGCAGTACGGCTTTCCTAACGGGTCCCCGCCGAACCCTTGCCGATATGGCGATCCTGCCTTTTGTGCGCCAGTTCGCCAATACCGACCGCGCGTGGTTTGATGCGCAGGCGTTGGTACCACTGACCCGCTGGCTGGATGATTTCCTGGCCTCTGACCGGTTCGCTGGGATCATGCATAAATACGTCCCTTGGCAAAACGGGCAGGATCAGGTTTTGTTCCCCTGAAATCACCCAGAAAGGACCTTGTCATGCAGCTATTGATGTCACCCGCATCCCCCTTTGTGCGCAAAGTGCGTGTATTGCTGCGCGAGACGGAGCTGCTGGATCAGGTGGAAGAACGCGCGGTGGCCACAACGCCATTAGCCTCTGACCCCACCGTTGTGGCCGCCAACCCGCTGGGCAAAATCCCGGCGCTGATCCGTGACGATGGCCCGGCGCTTTACGACAGTCGCGTCATCACCCGCTTTTTGAATGATTTTGCCGGTGGCAGTCTTTATCCTGAAAGCCGTATCTGGGAGGTCCTGACGCTTGAGGCGACCGCAGATGCGATCATGGAAGCCGCAGTGCTAATGACCTACGAAGCGCGGTTTCGCGCGGAAGAGCGGCAATCTTCTGAATGGATAGAGGCACAATGGGGTAAGGCAGCCCGTGCCGTGTCCGCCGTGAATAACCGCTGGATGAGCCACCTATCCGGGCCATTGAATATCGGCCAGATCGGGATGGGATGTGCGCTGTCATATCTTGATCTGCGTCATGACGCGCGGGGCTGGCGGGATGGCAATCAGGCCTTGGCCGACTGGCACGCAGCATTCGCCCTGCGCGACAGCATGGTTGCGACCGCCGCGTAAGGATCAGAAATTGAAACTGACGCCGAAATTGACCGCGTTGGTCACGATGTCAGTTTCCAGCGTGGCGCCGGTTTCCAGATCAGCGGTGTTGGACGAAAACGTCCCCTTATATTCGCCAAATACGGACCACTGATCGTTGATGGGATAGGTGGCGCCCGCGATCCAGGTCGCCGCCGGGCCGGTCATCTGATAGCCAAATGTTTCAGAGGAATCGGTCGTGACCTCCACATGTGGCAGGGACACACCGATGCCGCCACCAACGTAAGGGGTCATCTCGCCCAATGCGCTGCTCCACCGGCGATAGGCGTTCACCGTCAGTGTGTTCAGCCCGTCAGTGAACTCCAATACACTATAGCCATCAGGCAGTCCGCCGTCTTTTGGATAGACTTTGTTGTGCGTGAAATCGATTCCATAGCCGAATCTGTCCGTCTCCCATCGCGTCGCGCGGATGCCGTAATAGACCGGCGCTTCGGCTGATCGGCCTTCCCAGCCTACCGAAAAATCACCATTGGGGATTTCATCATCACCGCGCACGTTCACATCCGATGCAGGCGCAGATTGCGCGCCGCCATAAAAGCTCAACTCTACCTCTGCGTGTGCAGAAGTGATGGCTGCCAGTGTAGCAATGCAGAGTGCAATGGCGTGCTTCATCGTGATCTCGGTGCAAGTGTTTCTATATGTGAAGTAGGACAGCCACCTCATGCTGACAATAAAACATTAAGTGAAAACTAACCGCAGCAGAGTGAGTGTGTCCGCACTGTCACAAGCACGCAAAGATTGCGCGGATTCTTGCCGCAACACGCTGCAGGATCGGCGGTTTACTGTTTATTTTCTTTGTTGAATCAATGCGGTCTTGTTCGCGCATCGCGATCATTTTCGGTTCCGATGATTCTTTGACGGCCTTTACCAACTGTTCGCTCTTTTCGCTCAGAGAGGAAGGCAGTATTCACTGCGCTCTAATGTCCGCTGGACGTATCAGCTTTTGATAGCTAAACAGCGCCGGAATGGATTGGTGGCGACGCCGGTCTGCCTTTTGTATGGGCATCAGGCCCAGAAACTATCGGAGATGCACCCCGTGTCACATGCAGAAGATCACCAGGGCACCCGCCGCGACTTCCTTTACTACGCCACGGCTGGCGCTGGTGTGGTTGTCACGGGCGCTGCCGTATGGCCGCTGGTCAACCAGATGAACCCATCAGCTGACGTTCTGGCGCTTGCGTCGATTCGCGTCGATGTCAGCGGGGTTGAACCCGGCACACAGCTGACGGTGCTGTGGCAGGGTAAGCCGGTTTTTATCCGGGCCCGGACCGAAGAAGAAATCGCACAGGCCCGCGCGGTCGATGTTAGCGCGCTGCCTGATCAGGGCGCTGAAAACGCAAACGCGGCTGACGGCGCTGATGCGTCTGATGAAAACCGCGCGCTGACCGAAGATGGCGTCTGGCTCGTTCAGATGGGGGTTTGCACGCACCTTGGCTGTGTCCCGCTGGGCGAACAGGGCGATTTCGGCGGCTGGTTCTGCCCTTGCCACGGGTCGCACTACGATACGGCTGGCCGGATCCGCAAAGGCCCTGCCCCCCGCAACTTGCCCATCCCGCTCGCGTCCTTCGCGGACGAGACGACAATCCAACTCGGTTAAGGAGAGAGCGCCATGTCCGGTATCCCCCACGACCACTACGAACCCAAAACGGGCGGTGAAAAGTGGCTTCACGCGCGTCTGCCGATCGTTGGTCTTCTGTATGACACCCTGATGATTCCCACCCCCAAGAACCTCAACTGGATGTGGATATGGGGCATTGTGCTTACCTTTACACTGGTCTTGCAGATCGTCACCGGGATTATCCTGGTCATGCATTATGTCCCGCATGTCGATATGGCGTTCGCTTCGGTCGAACACATCATGCGCGACGTGAATGGCGGCCATATGATCCGCTATTTCCACATGAACGGTGCATCGCTGTTCTTCTTTGCCGTCTACCTGCACATTTTCCGCGGTCTCTACTACGGCTCTTACAAAGCCCCGCGCGAGGTGACTTGGATCGTCGGCATGCTGATTTACGTGCTGATGATGGGCACGGCCTTCATGGGCTACGTTCTGCCTTGGGGGCAGATGTCCTTCCACGGCACGGCTGTGATCACCGGCCTCTTCGGCGCGATCCCCTTCATCGGCGAAAGCATCCAGATCTGGCTGCTGGGTACACCAAACGGCGCGATCGCGCAGCCTGCGCTGAACCGCTTCTTCTCGCTGCACTACCTGCTGCCCTTCGTGATTGCCGGTCTGGTGGCTGTGCATATCTGGGCTTTCCACTCCACCGGGAACAACAACCCAACCGGGGTAGAAGTGCGGCGCACCAGCAAGGAAGACGCCGCCAAGGATACCCTGCCCTTCTGGCCTTATTTCGTGATCAAGGATCTGTTCGCGCTGGCGATCATCCTCGCGATCTTTATGGCCGTCGTCGGCTTCATGCCCAACTATCTGGGCCACCCGGATAACTACATCCCGGCCAACCCGCTGGCGACGCCCTCGCATATTGTGCCCGAATGGTACTTCCTGCCATTCTACGCCATCCTGCGCGCCTTCGACCAAGAGGTCTGGCTGGTGATCCTCGTCAATTGGGTCAGCTTCGGCATCATAGACGCGAAATTTTTTGGCGTGATCGCAATGTTCGGTGCCATCGTCGTGATGGCGCTGGCACCATGGCTGGACACATCAAGCGTGCGGTCTGGCCGTTACCGCCCCATGTTCAAATGGTGGTTCGGACTTCTGGTGATCGACTTTGTCGTACTGATGTGGGTGGGCGCACGCCCGGCGGAAGGGATCTACCCCTATATCGCGCTCCTCGGTGCGACCTACTGGTTCGCTTACTTTCTGGTGATCCTGCCGCTTCTGGGTGTGATCGAAAAGCCGATGACACCACCGGCCACGATCGAAGATGACTTCAACGCGCACTACGCGCCGAAAGCCGGGGGCACGAAAACCCTCGTCAAACCGGCCGAGTGAGAGAGGACCAAGAGAGATGATCCGTAAAATCACACTCACAGCCGTTACTGCGCTGGCCATGGCTGCGACACCATCAATCGCCGCCGAGGTGGAAACCGAAATCCACGATTTCGATTTCCCGTTCGAAGGTCCCTTTGGCAGCTACGACCAGATGCAATTGCAGCGCGGCCTGCAAATCTACACCGAGATTTGCTCCGCCTGCCATGGTCTGGAACAAGTGGCCTATCGCAACCTCGCGGATGATGGTGGGGTTGGCTGGAACATGGACGAGGTTCGGGCCTATATCGACTATCAGGGTGCCGAAGTTTTCGACCAAAGCCTGTTTGACGGCGAAGGCGACTTTCGCGCCGCAACGCCCGCAGACCGGTTCCCGGAATCGGGTCTGTCAAACGCGCCCGATCTGTCGCTTATGGCCAAAGCCCGCGCCGGTTTCCACGGCCCTTACGGGACAGGTATCAGCCAGTTCGTGAACGGGATGGGTGGTGCCGAATATATCGCTTCAATCCTGACCGGCTATCATGACGAACCCGAATGCGCCCTCGAAGGCGAACCCATGGACGGCTACTACAACGTTGCCTTTGCCGCGGGCGGTTACCCTGATAGCTGTATTGATGACCACGGGCACCATATGGTTCCGGGCAGCTGGATCGCCATGGCCCCACCGCTGTATGGTGACGATGTGGTCTTTGCAGATGGGCACGCATCTGATCTGGATCATGTCGCACAGGATGTCTCCGCCTTCCTGATGTGGACGGCAGAGCCAAAGCTGGTTGCGCGCAAGCAAGCAGGCCTGACCGGGTTCATCTTTTTGGCTGTCCTGTCGGTCCTGCTGTATCTGACCAACAAACGGCTCTGGGCACCGCATAAGCACAAAGACTGATCGCGATCAGCATCACATACAAAGGCCCGCCATTTTGGCGGGCCTTTTCAGTTTCGTAAGATGGGTTTTAACCCATCCTCCCCTAAATATGCGGCCAAAGCGGGGGGCGGATTGTCAAAAAGCGCGGAGGTGTCCACCGGCGCGGCGGCTACCCCTTCGGACACAAGTATGACAGCATCCGCAATCCGCATGGCATCAGCCGGATCATGGGTGACCATAATCACCGTCCGCCCGACCGCAGCCAGCTTGCTGCGGACAAGGTCGAGCATTTCGGCCTTCAGTGCCGGGCCCAATGCCGAAAATGGTTCATCCAGCAGGACAAGTGGCCGGTCCGCCAGCAACACACGGGCCAGTGCCGCGCGGCTTTGCTGTCCGCCGGACAAAGCACCCGGCTTGCGCTGCGCCATCCCGGTCAAGCCGACCTCTTCCAACACATCATTGATGCGCGCGGTCTCGGCCTTGACGATCCGCAAGGACGGGCGCAACCCCAGCCGCACATTCTGCGCGACGGTCAGATGTGGGAACAGGTTGTTATCCTGAAACAACATGCTGACCGGACGGTCGCCGGGGGTGGTAGTCGTGATATCCGTTTCATCCCACAAAACACGGCCTTCATCAGGGTCCAAAAACCCTGCAACGGCAGAGAGCAGCGTTGACTTGCCCGCGCCCGACGGGCCGATCAGCGCGGTGATCTTGCCTGCGGCCACGGTGAAATCCGCGCGCAGCGCGAATGCGCCTTGTTGTATCAGCAGTTTGTCACATCTCAGCACGCCCACGACCTCCCCAATCACAAACCCAAAACAGGGCGAAACTCAGCACCAATAGCAGCAGTGCGGCACCGGCTGCGGCCTCCATCTGATAGGACCCCATCAAACGATACATGGCCAGCGGCAGCGTTGCCTTTTCCTGCCCAGCAAACAGCGTGATGACGCCAAGATCGCCCATCGACAAGGCCGCAGCCAACCCGGCCGAAAACCCCAATGGGCGACGCAAGCGCGGCAGCACCACGATCCGAAGCCACGACCATCCACGCAGGCCCAGTGATGCGCCCAGTCGCCCGAAATCCACCGTGATACTCTGTGCCTCGGGCGCGATGGCGCGCAAGGCAAAGGGCAGGGCGAGCGTGGCATTGACCAACATGGTCACCAGCAGCGCCAGATCCACCGGATTGACGAAGGGAAAGACAATCAGGAATGCGCCCGTCCCCACAACCAGCCCCGATGCGGCCAGCGGCAGCGCGCCGATCACAGCAACCATCCTGCCACCGCGCAAGGCCAGCGCCAGCGCCATTGCGACGCACAGTACTGCCGATCCAAAGGCGACGAGGATAGAGCGCAGCGCAGCCATCCACACGGTGTCCGGCATCGCAAACAGCCCGGTGGCACCGCGCGCAACGACCATGCCAAGTGGCAACAGAAGAAACAGACTGACCGCACCCATCATCAGATAGTCCAACCAAGCACCGCGCAGGTCCCAGCGCTGCACCACACGATCCAACCCCGCGCCCATCGCGTCACGCCCGGTGATCCGCCAGACCACCGTCGCCGCAATCACGCAAAGCCCGAATTGCACGCAGGCCAGCAGGGCGGCGCGGCCCAGATCGAAATCAAACCGCAAGGCCTGATAGATCGCCAGTTCCACAGTGGTGGCGCGTGGTCCGCCCCCAAGCGTCAGCGCGACGGCAAAGCTTGTCAGGCAAATCAGAAAGATGACCAGAAACGCGCCGGGTACGACGGCGCGCAACATGGGCCATTCCAACAACTGACCGACGGAGGCATTCAGGCTGGCCGCCAGACGGAACCGCTCTGCCGGGATCGCCAGCCAGCCCTGCAGGATCAGCCGGATCGCCAAGGGCAGGTTGAAAAAGACATGGGCCAGCACGACACCGTGAAACCCAAAGATCGACACCGGCGGCAGCCCCAGCCAGATCAGCGTGACATTCAACACCCCACCGCGCCCGAAGACGGCAAGCAGGCCGACCACAGCCACGATCACGGGCAACAAAAACGGCGCGCCCAAAAGGGTGATCAGCATCCCCCGCCCGACAAAGCGCCGCCGGGCCAGAGCGCGGGCCACCGGGATGGCCAGCGCGACGCTGATCAGTGCTGAAATCAACGCCTGCACCAATGTGAACCGGATCGCGGCCCAGTCAGCAGGGCCCAATCCGCCGCCCCATTCGGCCCGCCATGCCACAGCGGCCAGCGTGCCAAGGGTCAGCGCCAGAACCAGCCCTGCCGCGACCAGCCCCGGCCAGCGCGGATTTATTGCGAGAGCGCGTTGCGCCATTCGTCCAGCGCCGCGTCACGTATGCTGTCTGCTTCCTGATCCGGGAACAGCAACGCCTTTTCAGGTGTCATCAGCGTCTCGAACCCATCGGGCAGACCCGCCGCAGGCGTCACGGCAGGGTACATCCAGTTGGTCGTGGGGATCGCGCTTTGGAACGCATCGGTCACCATGAAGGCGATGAACTGATCGGCCAGTTCCGGTTGATCCGTGCCAGCCAGCTTCCCGGCGACCTCGACCTGTATATAATGGCCTTCGGCAAAGCCCCAGGCGGTCTTGCTGTCATCCTCTTCCGCGATCAGGTGATACGCGGGCGAGGTTGTATAAGACAGCACCGCGTCGGATTCGCCGTCAAGGAACATGCCATAAGCCTCCGACCAGCCGGGGGTTACGGTGACGATGTTGTCGGCCAGCCCCTCCCAAATTGCGCCGGCCTCATCACCGTAAGCGGCCTTGACCCACATCAGCAGGCCCAGACCGGGGGTGGAAGAGCGCGGATCCTGAATGATGATCTTCAGGTCGCTGTCGGCAAGTTCTTTCAGCGAAGCAGGTGCTGCGTCACCGGCATTGCCGACAAAGGCAAAATAACCCCAGTCAAAAGGCAGGAAATCAGGGTCATCCCAGCTAATGGGCAGATCCAGATCGGCGGTCACACCATGCGGTGCAAACAGACCTGTGTCGCGCGCGGCACTCGTCAGGTTGGTATCCAACCCCAACACGATATCCGCATCGGTGCGCGGCCCTTCCAATTGCAGACGCGCCAAGAGGGCGGCCCCGTCACCGGCGCTGACGAATTGCAGATCGCAAGCGCAGGTTTCTTCAAAAGCCGCTTCGATCACCGGGCCGGGGCCCCATTCGCTGACAAAACTATCGTAGGTATAGACTTGCAGTACCGGGGTCTCGGCCCATGCGCCTGTGGCCGCAAAGGCGAGTCCCGCGACAACTGGCAGACAGATTGGTTTTTGCATCTTATCCTCCAAATGCGACGGGCGGATTGGGGGATAGCGGGATCGCCATACCTTCCCTCCGCCGGTCTTAACCGGTTCAGGTTCAACGGGTCCGCTTGCGCATCTCAGCCAGATTGGCCCCCCGAGGTTTGCCTTTGCTAGGACGTATCCTGCGCGGTGACAAGGGAAACCTCTTGAGGCTTATTGGTATGGCGGCTAGACCCATGCGGCAAAAGGGGGCAGTCATGTCAGTCAACAGCTTTGGTCATCTGTTCCGGTTCACCACGTGGGGTGAAAGCCACGGGCCTGCTTTGGGGGCGACGGTGGATGGTTGCCCGCCGCGCGTGGCGTTGGAGCCTGCGATGATCCAGCAATGGCTGAACAAGCGCCGTCCGGGGTTGAACAAGAATACAACCCAGCGGAATGAACCCGATAGCGTGGAAATTCTGTCAGGCGTGTTTGAAGGGCAGACCACTGGCACACCAATCCAGCTCATGATCCGCAATACTGACCAACGGTCCCGCGATTATGGCGATATCGTCAACAGCTTTCGCCCCGGTCATGCTGACATCACCTATCACCAGAAATACGGCATTCGCGATTATCGTGGTGGGGGTCGGTCGTCGGCCCGTGAAACCGCGTCGCGGGTTGCGGCGGGTGGCGTGGCGCGCGAGGCGATCCGTGCGATTGCGCCGGGTGTGCAGATCAAAGGCTATATGACCCAGATGGGCGCCAAGCAAATCGACCGATCCCGCGTGGATTGGGAAGAGATTGATCGCAATGACTTTTTTTGCCCGGATGCTGTGGCTGCAGAGGAATGGGAAGCCTATCTGCAATGGCTGCGCAAGGATGATCACAACTCTGTCGGGGCGATTATTGAGGTTGTCGCGCGTGGCGTGCCTGCGGGTATTGGCGCCCCGATCTATGCCAAGCTCGACACGGATTTGGCGGCAGCGATGATGTCGATCAATGCAGTCAAAGGCGTTGAAATCGGTGAAGGTATGGCGGCGGCCGCCCTGACCGGTCGCGATAATGCGGATGAGATTTTCATGGGTGCGGATGGTCCGGAATATAGTTCGAACCACGCGGGTGGTATCCTTGGCGGGATCAGCACGGGGCAGGATATTGTGGTCCGTTTTGCGGTAAAACCTACATCTTCGATCCTGTCACCGCGCAAATCGATCCGCATGGATGGCAGTTCGACAGAGGTGATCACCAAAGGCCGCCACGATCCTTGCGTCGGAATTCGTGCGGTGCCTGTGGGTGAGGCGATGATGGCCTGCGTGATCTTGGATCATCTGCTGATGGATCGGGGTCAGACGGGTGGCGAGCGTGGTGTGATTGGGTGAAATCACCCGCCCTATGTTTGTTTCGACAATTGCACGGCTAAAATGCCCCCGGCGATGATGGCCACGCCAAGAATATCAAGAAAACCAATTGCTTCACCCAGAACCACGGCGGCTATCGCCACGCCAAGGAATGGGTTCAGGAAGTGAAAGGTTGAGGCGCGGACCGCGCCGATCCGCCCCACCAGCAAGAACCAGACCACCGTAGCGGCAAGGCCGGGGATCAAGGTGGTGTAGAGGAAGGCTGTGACCAGTTGCCAGGTCCACGTGACGTCCCAAGTTTCAAAGGCGAGCGCCGGGACCGACAGCATGGCACTGCCCACAAGCATCTGTAATCCAACGATCATTAGCACATTGCCGCCGGAAGACGCACCCAGCACGGCCAGCGTGGCGATGGTCAGTGAGACCACCCCGATGATGCAAAGCACCAGACCGTAAAGATCGACCCCGCCTTGCAGTCGCGCGCCCATGATCAAACCGACACCGAGCACGCCTGCGACCAGCCCGGCGATGCCCAAGGGCCTGATCCGTGTTCCGAACACCAGCCACCCAGCAAGGGCCACGAGCAGCGGCATGGTTGATGCGATGATAGCCGCGAGCGAGGCGTCGATTGTTTGCATCGCGACGAAATTCAGCCCTAAATACAAGGCGTTCTGGCAGATACCAAAGATCAAAACCCCCGTCCATTGCCGTCGGCTTAGACGGGCCGATTGGCCCAGCGCCCATGCGATCAGCACCCCGATCAGCCCTGAAATCAGGAACCGCAACGCGAGCGCTGTCAGCGGCGGGGCGTAGTCGACGATCACCCGCGCAGAGGTAAAGGCCGAGGACCACATGAAAGCAAAGGCAAGGCCCATGAGAATAGCTTTGATATCCATGGTTTGGCGTAACGCGTTTTCGTAGCGGGCGGAAAGTGCTGATTGCTGATTTTGCGGTTTCGCAAGGCTGGCATGTCGTTGCGACATGACATCCGCGCAACGTTCGGTGGTGTTGCGTAGGGTGCGCCGTGCGGTGGGTGCGTCACCACGGCGAATCAAAGGTTAATGCAGGCGATTACAGTGGTATCAGGGGCTGGGTGAGGCGTCGGAAAGTTGTCGGACTTGCGTCGGACCCAAACGCAGACCACCCCGCCTTTAACGGTGCGTGCGGTGCAAATGTGAATCCGACGTTAAGGATCGCGCCACAAGGGGTCGATTCCAGTAGAGGGCAGGAGCGTATCATAAGAGCAATCTTGAGCGTTACAGCGCTTCATCGCATCTTTTTGCACGCATGACGGCATATTTTGCGTCTCAGATAGACGGTACGGGAGAAGTCTCAACTGCCGGGTCTTATCCGTACACCTGCCGTTGCGCTCTAAGGTGGCAAAGGAGCAAGATGCGGGACAAAGTGAGCTTTCGATGCGCTTGTATCAAGGACCGGTTTGGGTCGCTCAATGATAGATCTTTTCCAGTGAGAACTTGAGTGTGGCACCTTGTCTGCACCACACCCCAATTCTCATTTTTTGCGTATCAAACCAAATCCCACTCAATCAAACTTTGCGCCGTAGCGACGCAGCTGTCTGAAAGGGGGATTGGCGTTCGGCCCAATAATGCGCGGCCAGGTGCTTCGTCCAAAGTTGGGTTATAGCCCAGCTCTTTAAGGCTTCCTCGCATGTCTGCATCAAACAAGGCGACAAGCCGGATGAACCAATCGGGGGCCTGAAACTTTGGCATCTTTTTGCTGTACGCTGGGAACGCCTTTTTCAGGCAGGTCGCCATCTGCATAATCGAATACGATTCAAAGCTGGCAATCGTACGTGCGCCGGCGGCCGCAGGGTCAGTAAGAGCGGCGACATGCATATCCGCCAAGTCACGTACATCAACCGAGTGCAGATAAAGATGCGGCGCGACTGGCGCTTTGCCGCGAAAAAAACGCTGGAACAACGCACCCGATGTTCCCGGATCGGAATCCAACAAAGGACCGACGATAAAGGCTGGATTGATCACGGCCAGCTCTGTCTTGCTCGTGCTTGGTTTAAGAATTTCCCATGCCTTCTGTTCAGCGCGAATTTTGCTTTCCACATATGCATTCACGTCCCCGTCTGGATTAGCCCAATCGGAGGCGTCCAAATGGGTTGGACCTGATTTGCCCCGCCCCGGCACAATCGCCGCGATAGACGACGTCAAGACGACCCGCGCAACACCCGCATCACGGGCCGCACTCAATGCGCGCTGCGTGCCCCCAACCGCTGGGGTGATCAGCTCGGCCTTGTCCTTGGGCATGGACGTCACGAACGGGGATGCCGCGTGAATCACAAAATCCACGCCTTTGCAAGCCTCAGTCCAGCCTGCATCCTTGGTCAGGTCAAGCTCGACAAACTCAAGATGGCCGACATCGACGCCTGCAGCTTTGATGGCTTCTTTTGTCTTGCTGCTACGCGAAGGCGTCCGCAAACTGCCGCGAACCTTATAGCCATCGCGCAGTAAGGCCACCGCGATATGACCGCCCAGAAATCCTGTGACGCCCGTAAGAAGTACTGTATTCATTGCTTTCTCCAAATTTACGATATGAACAATATTCGTTCATATCGTAAATTCAACCCAGCATTGCCTATTTTCTGCAATTGACGTCAGTCTACTAGAAACCGATGTTGCCCCCATGAAAGACGAACGACAAAATCAGATACTCAACGCCGCGAAGGCCCTGTTCTTTGAACGCGGGCTCCGTGCGACGACTATGGCCGCCATTTCCGAAACGGCGGGCATTGCAAAACCGACCCTGTACAGCCGTTACAAGGATAAGAACGCGGTTTTTCAAGCAGTGGTTACATCCATCTTGGATGAATTGCGCGCCGTGATGGACGAGGAGTTTTCGAAGTCAGGGAATGTTGAGGACCGCCTGACTGCAGCCTTAGTGGCCAAATACTGTGTTGTTTTCGATATGCTTCAATCGCCGCATGTCGCCGAAATGATGGAAGACAAGGTGCTTTACGCAGGCGTGGCGTTTGAAAAGCTGAACACCGACGTCGCCAAACGGATCGAGGGGATGATTTGTGAGGCAGGATACGCGACCCCCAGTGATCTATCGCACCTCATCCTGTCTTGCGCGTTCGGAATTCACAGAAACGCCCGCACCCGAGAAAACGTCGCGCGTGACATCACAACCGTGGTTCATTCACTTCTGACAACGGCAAAATAATTTTCGTTACTAGTTAGTGCGAGGCATATGTCGCTTGTTCCTGATAAATTATTTGCGAAAACGGCCATTCGTGCGTTGCGCAGCATCGGTCGTTCTGGGCTCACAGTGAGATTTCGCCGCATGCACTATCAAAGGCTGCTCAAGTGACGCTCTTGCCCCCTACCGGAGCGGACCCCCACAAGACGGATGCTGTCACCCGTCCCGCCACGTGATTTTATCAAAGCTCGGTCGCGGCGGCTGTCACGCCCGGAATATCGACGGTGCCAAAGACCCGACCAGAGGGGGAGCCGGTGGGGGAGCCGCCGGGCGGTTCTTCACTGACGCCGATGGTCAGCGTGCCTTCGACCGAAGCGATCACCTGCGGCATCGGCAGCCGGATGCTTTCACCCGCAGGCCAAAGCCCGACAGAGCTGGCCGGTTCGCCGGGACCATGGGCCCAGACCTGAAGGATGCGGCCTTCGGGCGCGGCACCGGCGGTGCGGGTCAGGATGACCTCATCCCGTGATTTGTCGACCACGGCCACAACGCGGAAATCACCTGCGTCAGAGACAATTTCAGCGGTATAGAGCGGGCCGGTCCCGTCGGGCGTGTCGACATTGCCAACAAACAGGACGGCGAAGAGTGCGAGGCTCATCGCGGTGACAAGCTGCCACAGCCAAGCGCGCTGCCAGAACGGTGGCCGCTGCGTATCGGGCGCGATCCGCGCCAGCAGGGCCTGTTTGGTTGCGGCACCAGGTGTGACCGGGGCGAGTTCGTCGGTCAGCGTGACAAGCTGTGCTTCCCATTCGCTGACAAGCCGCACGAAATCGCCATCACTGCGCAGCTTTTGCCGTGCTGTTTCAAGCTCTGCACCGTCGAGCAGGCCCAGAACATATTCGGCGGCCAACATGACGTCGTTATTATCTGCGGGTTCAAGGGTCATTGTGCCATACACTCTTTCAGCGCAGCCAATCCACGGCGCAGCCAGGTGCGCATCGTGTTCAGCGGCACGGTGAATTGCGCCGAGAGTTCCTTGTAGCTTTTGCCGTCAAGATAGGCGCCGGTGATTGCATCACGGCGGTCATCATCCAGCGTATTCAGACATTGCACAACGCGCGACGCATCTGATGCGGCGATGACCGATTGTTCGGGCGTGAGCGTGGGCGCTGCGATGCGGTCATTATAATCGGCAATATCACTGACCGGTTTCTGCGCGCGCAGGCGGTCAATGGCGGTGTTTCGTGCGATCGTGATGAGCCAGGTCATAGGGGAGTGCCCGGTCACCTGATACCGGTCGGCATTCTTCCAGACTTTGACATAGACCTCTTGCATGGCATCCTCGGCTGCTGCGCGTTCCTTTAGGACACGTAAGCAGACCGCCAGAAGTTTCGCGGAGGTCGCATCATACAATTGTGAAAAGGCGGATCGGTTTCCCAGAGCGATCTGTGAAATCAACCCTTCGAGTGCTGTCAGCTTGTCAGATGTCATTGATGCACGTCGCTGGAAAGGCATGATTATTTTTCGTCTTCACGTTGCATTATCAGCTTTTTACACGCACGGCCATTGGTGCTTTTGTGGATGACGTTAAGGCAACCTTGCAGTGTGGCGCAGGTGTTTTCGAAAAAGCTTCACGCCTAACCATCTGAAAATAATCGGCAATTATATTTACTCCCGCTTTCCGCGCATTTTTCTGCATAATCTGAAACTTTTTTTCCACATTTATCGTGTTTTCTTGCAAGCGGTTCAGAGCCGGTCACAGTGACAGGAGGTTTGTGATGTTCGTTTTAAAGCGTATGCCGCCCGCTGCTGCCACGCTGCGTGATCGGGCCATCCGGGGTTCGCAGGTTGCATGCTCTGACCGTGGTTCTTGATCTTCCGTTCTGGAAGTCAGCTGTCGCCTTTTACGACAGTGGTTATGATTTTAGGTTTGACGGTGTGGCGGATGTGTCCGCTATCCCGTCTTCCGAGGTGGAGGGTAACGAGTAGCGGTCTGTTACGAGTGTTTGTTTAACCCGTTTCTTTACCTACCCAGGTGTAGACATGGCCGCCATACGAGTATCCACACAGGCAGCCCTCGGTGCAAACCGGGGGCTGTCAGTATTTATGGCGCTCACATTATAAGTCCTCTGAGGCAGTCCTGACTGGGTTGCCAAGGACAGAATCCTCCTCTAGCGTATGTTTGTGGAACACTATTCTGCATAGTGGAATTTCTAGGGAGGAGATTCAATGAAAACGCATCAATTGATGAATCGTGCGCTGACGGCGGCTGCGCTATGTCTGGCCACCGCAAGCAGTGCATTTGCCGAAATCCGGCTGATCCTGGGTGAACCAGGCCCGAACCGTGGTGCCCGTGCTGCCGCAATGCAACATTTCGTGGACGAGGTGTCAGCCCGGACCGATGGCGAGGTGGTGATTGACGTCCAATGGGGCGGTGCCCTGTTCAAAGCGAATGCCGCCGTAGGTGCCATCGCGGATGGCGTGGCCGATCTGGGCACGATCATCGGGGTCTATTTCCCGCAGGAAATGGTGGCCTATGGTATCGCCGATCTGCCGCTTGTGAATGCGGATAGCTGGGTGGGCATGCGCGCCACTGACGCGCTGATCCGCAATTCTGAGCCGATCCAGGCCAGTCTGGCAAATCAGAACCTTGTCTATCTGGGCACGTTCACCACTTCAGAGGTCAATATCGGCTGTAAGGATGCCGCCATTCGTTCGGTCGAGGATATCGAGGGCCTGAAGGTGCGCGGCGTGGGGGCCTATGGCGATACGTTCCGTGATTACGGTGCCAATATGGTGCCGATGTCGATCTATGATGCGTATCAGGGTCTGGATACCGGACTGCTCGATTGTTCGCAGGGCTACAGCTATGCTGTTGGCGCGCTCCGTCAGGAAGAGGTGATGACCTCTTATACCTTGCTGAACTGGGGTCAGGTTGGTGCGCTGGGCATTTTCATGAACAAGGACGTTTATGACGGCCTGTCGCCTGATATCCAGACAGCACTGGCCGAGGCGGGTGTGTCTATGGCTGACAAGCTGGGCGAGCTGATCACCGCAGATAACGAAGCGGCCATCGAAAAGATGCGCGGTGCGGGTGTTGAGATCATCGCGTTGGACACGGCAGAGCGGGACAAGCTGGTTGAGCGTGGCGAAACCTACGTCACCGAATGGATCGCGCAGGCTGGTGGTGCCGGGCTGGACGGGCAGGCGCTGCTGGACAGCTATAATGATCTGCTGGTCAAATATGCTGAAGAGCGGGATGCACAGGGTTACCCCTGGACCCGCTGATCGCTGAACCTGCATTGGTGCGCCGCTTTGCGGCGGCGTGCCAAGGGTCCTGAAGGTATGTGCTGATGCTGAAACGTTTCGAACAGTTCCTGCTCGATCTGGCGGCGGCGGCCGTGGCGGGCTTGTGCCTGCTGATCACGGTCAGCGTTGTGCTGCGGGCGACGGTCAATTCGGGTATCCCCGATACGGTCGTCTTGGTGGCTGAACTGATGGTGGCGGCCATCACATTGCCTTTGGCGGCGGCCACGCTGGCCCGCGCGCATATCGTGATCGAGCTGCTGGCCCAGAACCTGCCCCGCCGGGTGCAGGATTGGCTGGTCGTGCTGGGCAGTGTCATCGGCCTTCTGGCCCTGTTGCCCCTGCTTTATGCGGGTTGGCATGAGGTGAGCAAAACATTTGCGTCGGGGTCCTACTACTTTGGTCAGTTGAACCTGCCGAAATGGCCGGGCCGGCTGATCTTTCTGGTGGGCCTTGGGTTTTGCTGGCTGCGCTTGCTGATCATGGTGGTGGGCGATCTGCGCACGATCCTGCGCGGGGATCATATTGATGCCAGCGGCGGCAGCACAAAAGAAATGATGGCGGAGCAGGAATAATGGACGGAACTGTCGTTGGTCTGGTCGCCTTTGCCAGCGTGATCGGCCTGCTGGCGATCCGGGTGCCGATTGCCTTTACACTGGCGCTGGTGGCCGCATTGGGCAGCTTTGTCATCTATGCCTTTCGCACCGGTGATTTCACCCCGTGGCGGGCGTTGCGCCCGACCAGTTCGATGGTGTTTTCGAATTCGTTCGATCTGATCCATTCCTATGATCTGTCGATGATCCCGCTTTTCGTGGCGCTGGGTCATATCGCTTATCGCGCCGATATCACCACCCGCATCTACCACGCCGCGCGGGTCTGGTTGACCCATGTGCCCGGCGGTGTCGCGATGGCGAGTGTGGTCGGCTGTGGCGGGTTTTCGGCGATCACCGGGTCGTCGATTGCTTGTGCCTCGACCATGGGCCGCATCTGCACGCCAGAGATGCTGCGGATGGGCTATGACAAGCGGTTGGCCACCGCGTCTGTTGCTGCGGGCGGGACGTTGGGATCGCTGATCCCGCCGTCTGTGCTGTTCATTATCTATGGTATCTTTACCGAAACCTCGATTTCGGCCCTGTTTCTGGCAGGCATTCTGCCGGGGCTGATTTCGCTGCTGGGTTTCTTGCTGGTGATCTGGATCTGGGTGTGGCGTGATCCGGACGCGGCACCAGTCTATGACCAAAAGGTCACTATGGGCGACCGGATGCGCGCTGCCTTGGATGCCTGGCCTGCGATTGCGCTGTTTGTGATCATTGTCGGCGGTATCTATGGCGGTATCTTTACCGCGACCGAGGCTGCGGCGATCTGTGTGTCTGCTGCCGTGTTGATCGGCTTTGCCCAGCGCACATTGACCCTGCGCGCGCTTTGGGAATCCCTGCGCGAGACCTGCATCCAGACAGCCAGCATTTTCTTTATCGCAGCGGCGGCCAAGATATTTGTCGCCTTCATCGCCCTGACCGGCGTGGCCCCGGCCATTGTCGGCGCGGTGACAGAGGCGCAGCTGTCCCCCGCTGTTTTGTTGCTTGCGATTGCGGTGATCTATCTGCTGCTGGGCATGTTCCTTGATCCCATCGGGATCATGGTGCTGACCCTGCCGCTGATGATCCCGCTGGTCGAAGGTTACGGGTTCGACCTGATCTGGTTCGGTGTTGTCGTGATCAAGCTGCTGGAGATCGGGCTGATCACCCCGCCGGTTGGCCTGAACGTGTTTGTTATTGCCAATGTCGTGGGCCGTGAAGTGCCGATTGATCGGATCTTTGCGGGCATCTTACGGTTCCTGACCATCGACGTGCTGGTGCTGATCCTGATTATGTCTTTCCCGATTATATCCCTGCTGATTCCGGGTAGCATGTGATGGATCAATCCGAGGTGAGCACCAGTACAGACCGCCGTTTTGCCACGACCCTTGCGCGCGGGTTGAGTGTGCTGCGCGCCTTTCGTCCGTCTGACAGCGGGCTGACCAACGCAGAGATATCCGAACGGACCGGCCTGCCGAAATCGACCGTGTCGCGTTTGACCTTTACCTTGCAGGCGCTGGGCTATCTGACCCATGCCCACCATCATGATCGCTATCGCCCCGGCCCTGCGCTGTTGGTGTTGGGCAATACGGCGGCGACCTCGATCAGTTTTGTCGATATGGCTGGACCGCTGATGCAGCGGCTGGCGGATGAAACGGGCACGCTTGTGCTGTTGCTGGTGCGCGATCACGCGAAAATGCTGATCGTCAAGACATGGCGGCCGCGCAAGGTGGCTTCGCTGTGGCTGGAAGCGGGGCATCGGTTGCCGTTTAACGGATCATCCTCTGGCCAGACATTGTTGGCGGCCCTGTCGCCCGAGGCGTTTGCCCGCGTGGTTGAAGAGGCGGACGGCGATCGGGACCTGACACCGGAACGTGCGGCGGAACTGCGCCGCGAAACCGGCGGGCAGTTGATGAAGCAAGGTTTTGCCATTGCTGACCCTGCCAGCTATTTCGCAAGCCAGATTCACGCGGTCGCTACGTCGTTCCAGCCCAAGGATCTGGCAGAGCCGGTCATCTTTACCTGTGGCGCCATGCCCGAAATGCTGTCCGTTGATCGGATGCAGCAAGAGGTCGGCCCCCGTTTGCGCGCCACAGTGGGCGAGCTGGAGCGGATGCTGGGCCATGCGCCGGGCGGGCCGCGTGGTGATCTGTGATGACTTCAACAAGGTAACGACATGACGCGCGTATTGCCAAAAGACGGCCCCGGTATCATCCGGGATGAAACAGGGGTGCAGCGCCTGTTGGGCTATGTGCTGGACGTGGGTCAGGGTGACGGGTGCGCCCGCTGTCATCTGGAAATCACCGCAGAGCATGGCAATCGCCACGGCATGTTGCATGGTGGTGTGACCACGGCGATGCTGGACAATGCGATGGGTGCGACTGCCAGCCTGAGCATTGATGAAACGGGCCTGATGCCCTGCATGACGATTTCAATGACGGTGAACTTTCTCGCCCCCGCGCGACCCGGACTGATGTTGATCGCGACCGGGCGCAGGACCGGCGGTGGTCGTGCGACGATTTTTGTAGAGGGCGTGGTGGAAGCAGAGGACGGCAGCGTCATTGCCACCGCCAGCGGCGTGTTCCGCCCGGTCCCGCCGCACCGGATGCCAGAAAGGTGAGCCATGTCACGGGGGGAGCGGACGCAATGAAAATCCATGAACTGGTTGCACGGGCCATGCAGGCCACGCCGGATGCGCGCGCGATCCGCGATGTGGATGGCCGCGAAGCAAGCTATGCCGCACATTGGCAGGCGATCACCGATACGGCTGCCCTGCTGCAAGAACATGGGCTAAAAGCCGGTGATCGTTTGATGATCGCGGCAGAGAATTGCCATGCGACCGCAGTGCTGATCTTTGCCACCAGCCTTGCAGGCGCTGTGGCCGTGCCGGTGAATGCGCGGATGAGCACACCTGAGATTGCCCGCATCACGACCCATGCCAGCCCCCGCCTGATCGCCTATACGACCGGGTTTTCAGGCGATGCCACAAAACATGCCCAAGCCGCAGGCGCGCGTGACTTCAGCTTGGGGTTCGGGGCTTTCGCCCTGTCCGCACCGTTGCCTGTATCCGGCGATGATGCGACCGCTGACACCGCCGTGATCCTTTATACAACGGGCACCACGGGTGATCCGAAGGGTGTGATGCTGACCCATGGTAACCTGTGTTTTGCTGGTGATGCCTCGGCCAAGCTGCGCAATATTCGCGGGCATGATCTGGTTTACGGTGTGTTGCCGATGACCCATGTGTTTGGTCTGGCCTCGATGCTGATGGCCACCAGTACCAGCGGTGCGGCGATGCAGTTGGAATCGCGGTTCCAGCCGGACCGGCTTTATACTGCGCTGAAGGCTGGCGCGACGATCTTTCCCGGTGTGCCACAGATGCATGCGCTGCTAATGAGCTATGTCGCCGATCATGGTCTGGCCGGGCTGGGTGACGTGCCGCTGCATTATGTCAGCTCTGGCGGTGCGCCGCTGGACCCGGCGTGGAAACGCAAGGCAGAGGCATTTTATGGGCTACCCCTGCAGAACGGCTATGGGCTGACGGAAACGACGGCTGGTGTCAGCGCGACGAAAAACCCGCTCGGAAGTGCCGATATCAGCTGTGGCCCGCCTTTGCCGGGGGTGGAGATCATGTTGGACACGGGTGTGCCTGCCGCCACAGATCCCGGCGTGGGCGAGGTGCTGACCCGTGGCCCCCATGTGATGGCGGGCTATTTCCGTAACGCGCAGGCCACGTCGGATGCGATGCAGGATGGCTGGCTGCGCACGGGTGATCTGGGCCGGATTGATGACACGGGTGCGTTGCATATCGTGGGCCGCGCGAAAGAGCTGATCATTCGTGGCGGTTTCAACGTGTACCCGCCAGAGGTGGAGGCCGCCTTTAACGACCACACTGCTGTTGTACAATGCGCGGTGGTCGGGCGCAGCCTGCCCGGCGGTGACGAAGAGGTGCTCGCCTTTGTGCAATGCGCCGATCCGAAGACGCTGGATACCAATGAGCTGCGCGCCTTTGTGGCGGCGCGGCTGACCGGCTATAAGCGCCCCAACAGGATCATCGCCGCAGCGACCCTGCCTGCGGCCCCGTCGGGAAAGATATTGAAACACAAGCTGATTGCGGTTTTTGCCGATCAGCTGAGCTGAGGAGAGAATAATGCCAAAGGAATTTGCTGCCGGTTATGGCCCTGATCTGGCCCCGTTCAACTGGACCGATCCGTTTCTGCTGGAGGACCAGCTGACCGAAGATGAGCGGATGCTGCGCGACGCCGCCGGTGCCTTTGCCGCCGCAGAGCTGGCCCCGGTCGTGCAGGAGGCATATGCGCATGAAACAGCGAACCCCGATCTGTTTCGCAAGATGGGCGCGGCAGGTCTGCTGGGCGTGACGATTCCCACCGAATATGGCGGGCTGGGCGGCAGCTATGTGACCTATGGCCTTGTCGCGCGCGAGATTGAGCGCGTGGATAGCGGCTATCGGTCGATGATGTCGGTGCAATCGTCGCTGGTGATGTATCCGATCCATGCGTATGGGTCCGAAGAACAGCGCCAGAAATATCTGCCCGGTCTGGCGGATGGTACGCTGATCGGTTGTTTTGGCCTGACAGAGCCTGATGCAGGGTCCGACCCCGGTGGCATGAAAACCCGCGCGGTCAAGACCGAGACGGGCTATCGCCTGACCGGGTCAAAAATGTGGATTTCTAATGCTCCCTTTGCCGATGTGTTTGTCGTCTGGGCGAAATCCGAGGCGCATAGCGGCAAGATCCGGGGTTTTGTCCTTGAAAAAGGCATGCAGGGTCTGACCGCGCCAACAATCAAAGGCAAGCAGAGCCTGCGTGCTTCGACCACCGGTGAGATCGTGATGGACGGCGTCGAGGTTGGCGAGGATGCGTTGTTGCCAAATGTTGAGGGGCTGAAAGGCCCGTTTGGCTGTCTGAACCGCGCCCGCTATGGTATCGGCTGGGGTGTGATGGGCGCTGCAGAATATTGCTGGCTGGCAAGTCGCCAATATGGGCTGGACCGCAAGCAATTCGGCAAGCCACTCGCGCAGACGCAGCTTTTTCAGAAAAAGCTGGCCGATATGCAGACAGAGATCGCGCTGGGCTTGCAGGCCTGTTTGCGCGTGGGCCGTTTGATGGATGAAGGCCGTGCCGCGCCAGAGATGATTTCGTTGATCAAGCGGAACAATTGCGGCAAAGCGCTGGATGTGGCCCGGTTGGCGCGCGATATGCATGGCGGCAACGGGATTTCCGAAGAATATCAGGTGATCCGCCATATGATGAACCTTGAGACGGTGAATACCTATGAGGGCACCCATGATGTGCATGCGCTGATTTTGGGCCGGGCGCAGACAGGCTTGCAGGCGTTTTTCTGAAAAACAGCGGCAGAGGTCCCGGATCGGGGTCCGGGACTACGTTGTCCTACATTTGCAACGCTTGTTTTTGCGGTCCCGGGCTTGATCCGGGACCTCTTGCCTGGGCGATGACCGCTCTTCGCGAAAACGTTATTCTATGGGCCTGCGCTGTCAGCTATAATGGTGCAGAGGTGACCACGAATGACTGTTATTCTGCCCAATAGACGCGTTTTTCTTGCCACCGGTGCCGCAGCGGTCGCCACCGGCACGCTGCCTGCGCGGGCGCAGGACGTTGCCCCGACCACGTCAATGCGGGGCGGGGCGAATAATTATCGTCCGGGTGCGCCTATCGTCGAACGGATCGGCAATGGCGGGTTTTGGATGATGGGCACGGTGCGCCGCGCGGGCGATGGTGCCCCGCTAGAGGGCATTCGCATTCAGGTCTGGGCGCATACGACCGAAGGGCATGAGCGTGACCCGCACAGCCATGGTGCGACGCTGACCGGTACTGACGGCTCGTTTCAGCTGGAAATGCCGCAGATCGTGCCTGCATTTGGTCAGCCTCATGGCCACCTGGCCTATGATGATCCCGCCTTTGACAGCGTGTTTTTGCGCCCGGTGATGGCTAGTGCCGCTGTGACCAGCCTGCACGCGGATTTCGTGCTGCAACCTGCCTGAGAATGACCCAAAAGCTGCTATGACCCTGACCCGCGCGATCCTGATCTGGGCGGTGCTGGTGCTGGTGATCGCGGTGCCCTTGGCGCTCTCTGGGGTCAGCCCGCTGCTGGCGTGGCGGCAGCCGATCTATATTATCGGTGGTTTTGCCGGGATTGTGGCGCTGGCGTTGATGCTGGTTCAGCCGCTGGCAGTCGGGGGCTATCTGCCGGGGTTTCGGGGCATCGGCGGGCGACGACTGCACCTGTGGGTTGGTGTCTTGCTGGTGCTGGCGGTGGTTGTGCATGTGGGCGCACTTTGGATCACCAGCCCGCCGGATATGATTGATGCGCTGACCTTTACTTCACCCACGCCGTTTTCGGCTTGGGGTGTGGTCGCGATGTGGGCTGTCTTTACCTCTGCCACATTGGCGGGCTTGCGGCGGCGGATCGGGCTGCGCCGCTGGCGGCGTGCGCATACGGCGCTGGTCCTGCTGGTCGTACCGGGTAGCATCGTGCATGCCCTGCTGATCACTGGCACGATGGAGATTTGGTCGAAGACGCTGCTTTGCCTGCTGGTCGGGGCCGCGACATTGCGCACCATCATCGCCCGCCGGGTCTGGGCGTGATGCGGTGTCATAGGTTGTGACGGTCAGTCTGCCGTTGCACGCCCCCAGCCGTCCGACTGCATTTCCCGCAGGCGGCTGGCGGTCCGTTCAAATTCGAACGTGCCTTCGCCTTCGAGGTAGAGCATTTCGGGCTGCGCCGCGGCAGAGCAGATCAGCTGCACTTTTGCTTCGTAAAGTGCGTCGATCAGGGTGACGAAGCGCTTGGCCTCATTAAAGTTGCTACGCGACAAGGCGGGGATATCTTCGAGGATCAGCACCCGCACCGCGTCGGCCAATGCCAGATAATCTGCCGCACCCAGCGGTTTACCGCATAGATCAAAGAATTTCGCGCGGGCGACCCCATTGGCGTAATGCGGCAGCGTGACCGCGCGCCCTTTGACCTGCAAGGTCAGGGGGTCGGATGTGCCGCCGCTGATGTCATGCCAGATCTGAGCGATGGCCGTGCGGGCATCGGCGTCGATCGGGCTGAAATAGCTGGGAGTTCCGGCCAGCCGGTCCTGCCGATAGTCGGTGTCGCTCGCCAGTTCATGCACCACCATGTGATGTTTCAACAGATCAATGAATGGCAGGAAAAGCTGCCTGTTCAGCCCGTTTTTATACAGGTCATCCGGGGGACGGTTTGACGTGGTGACGACGGTGACATTGGCCGCAAAAAGCGCCTCGAACAGCCGTCCGACGATCATCGCATCGGTGATATCGCTGATCTGCATTTCGTCAAAGGCGAGGAAACGTACATCTTCGGCAAGTTTGGCAGCCACGGGGGCAATGGCATCATCCACACCGCGTTTGCGCGCGGCGTTCATTTCCGTATGGACCCATTGCATGAAAGCGTGGAAATGGCGGCGCTGCTTGGGCGCATCGACCAGATCATAAAGCAGGTCCATCAGCATGGATTTTCCGCGCCCGACCCCGCCCCACATGTAAAGCCCCGGAATGGCGTCGGGTGCCTTGCGGAAAAACCCAGTCTTGACCGGGGCGGCGAGGGCGCTGCGCACCCGTTCGAGTTCCGGCAACACGGAAATCTGCGCCGGATCGCGGGTCAGCTTGCCTGCCTGCACGGCGGCGTCATATGCGTCTTGCACTGTCATGGCCTGTGGATAGCGTGAGGCCCGCGTGTTTAAAACCCGTGAAGTTACAGTCGTTTCTGCATCAGGATCAGGTCCAGCCATTGATCCTGTTTGCGCCCCACCTCTGGCAGGTGTCCGACCTTTTCAAAGCCTTGGGCGGCGTGGAATGTCACCGCGTCGGGGTTCGCGCTGCTGATCCCGGAAATCAGTACATGCACCCCGTCAGCGCGCGCGATCTCTTCCAGCCGTGCCATCAGCGCGCGGCCAAGACCCTGTCTGCGTGCCGCTGGACCCAGATGGATGGTCAGTTCCTGCGTGTGCCGGTAACCGGGCCCGCTGCGAAAGGGGAAATAATGTGCAAAACCAAGGATCTGATCACCGCGCACACCGATGATGAACCTGTCGCCTTGCTCTGCGATGGTCCGTGCGATCTGGGCGGGGGCCTTTTCATCGGTGGTGAAGGTGATCAGCGTATTGCGGATCAGGGCGTTGCTGATCGCGGCAATCTCTGCTGCGTCTTCGGTTTTGGCGGGGCGGATGGTCCAGTCCATAAGGTTACCTGTGTTGCGTCAATCTAAGGCATTGGTTGCAACGAATGATGCGGCTTGGGCGTTGCTTTCCCAGTATCATCGACCGCGTGAAAGGATGGGTGCGACATGCTGGACTGGATTGCAGAGAATGCAGGCCCATTGCAACTGGCGATCAGCATTCTGACCGGGTTGGTCTGGCTGGCCTATCTGCATATCATCTGGTTGAATTTTCGCCGACAGCGGCAGGCGGTGATCCTGATCAACCGTTCCATCGCTCAGGATGAGAACGCCCATTGCTTTGTGACCAACATGGGCGCAGAGCCGATCTATCTGATGGAGGTCATGGCGCGGGTTGTGACCGATGAAAAGACCTATCACGTCAAGGTCACGGAGCGCGAAGAGATCGCGCTTGAAGAGGTCGAAAACCCGCTGAGCCGCACCAACCAAGGGCCGATCAAATCGGGTGAGTTCATCGACATCGGGTCTTTTCTGGATCTTTTGCACCGGGCAGAAGCGCGTATCGGCACCGAAGGCCTGTTTCACACGGTGCGGCAGATGGATTTGACAGTGGCTGCGGCGGGCGGCCATGCAACGCATCTGATCGCGGCCCGACGCGGGTTCAGGGCGGACTGGAAAGACGGCAAGCCGTATTTCGTGCCAGAACAGCTGATGACCCGCCAGATCCGAAATTTGTTTCAGCGGCGCAAGGTTGTCGCAATGCTGGAAGAACAGATCGAATGATCCGGGCCTTATCGCATTCCGCCCAGACACGCCAAACACCAAACAAAAAAGGCCGCCCCCCAGGGCGACCTTTTCGACGTTGGGCATTCTGCCCGGTGTCTTAGCCGTTCACGCTATCTTTCAGCGCTTTTGCGATTGTCATTTTGACAACCTTGTCGGCTTCTTTCTTGATTTGCTCGCCGGTGGCCGGGTTGCGAACCATACGCTCTGGGCGCTCACGGCAGTAGATCTTGCCAACGCCGGGCAAAGTCACGGCGCCGCCGCCGGATACTTCGCGGGTGATGATGCCGGTTACAGCATCCAGCGCAGACCCTGCTGCTTTTTTATCCATGCCTGTTTCATCGGCAAGTGCAGCAACAAGCTGCGCTTTTGTCATTGGTTTTGTCGCCATTTTACTGGTCTCCCTCGTTTGCCCGACCTGTGGGCATCTTGCTTGCACATATAACGGTATGTTGTGGGACACCACAACGATTAGTGTAAGTTTACAAGGGGAAAACGCATGATTTAGGTGATTTTCCGCCGGGTCACAGGAAAGCTGTTTCCTCAAAGCTACGCAATTTCCGGCTATGGATACGTTCAAGCGGCATCTCGCGCAACCGTTCCATGGCCCTGATCCCGATCATCAGATGGGCCGCAACCTGTGTCTTATAGAAGTCAGAGGCCATGCCGGGAAGTTTCAATTCCCCGTGCAGCGGTTTGTCGCTGACACAAAGTAGCGTGCCATAAGGCACCCGGAACCGGAACCCATTGGCGGCGATGGTCGCACTTTCCATATCAAGCGCGATGGCCCGGGATTGCGACAGCCGCTGCACCGGGCCGGCCTGTTCGCGCAGTTCCCAGTTCCGGTTGTCGATGGTCGCAACGGTGCCGGTCCGCATGATGCGTTTGAGTTCATAGCCTTCCAGCTCTGTCACATCGGCCACGGCGGTTTCCAGCGCGATCTGGATTTCCGCCAGCGCCGGGATCGGCACCCAGACGGGCAGATCATCGTCAAGCACGTGGTCTTCACGCAGATACCCATGCGCCAGCACGAAATCCCCCAACCGCTGCGAATTGCGCAGCCCGGCGCAATGCCCAACCATCAGCCAGGCATGGGGCCGCAGCACGGCGATATGGTCTGTCGCGGTCTTGGCATTTGATGGCCCGACGCCGATATTGACCAGTGTGATCCCTGCCCCATTGGCCCGCTTCAGGTGATAGGTCGGCATCTGTGGTAGCTTGGCCGGTGTCGGCAGGGGCGAGTCCGGCTGCGTGATTTCCACATTCCCGGTGCTGACAAAGCTGGTGTAGCCGCTATCGGGGTCGGCCAGCATGTGCCGCGCGTAGGCTTCGAACTCTTCGACATAGAACTGGTAGTTGGTGAACAGAACATGGTTCTGGAAATGCTCTGCCGCTGTGGCGGTATAATGCTGGAGCCGTGCCAGCGAATAATCGACCCGCTGCGCGGTGAAGGGTGCCAAGGGCCGAGCCCCATCGGGATAGGTGAAACCTTCGCCATTGACGATACTGTCGTGGGTGGTGCTCAGATCCGGCACATCGAATGTGTCGCGCAGGTTGAACTCCATCGAGCCTTCTTGCGGGACGGTCAGCCCCGGATCATTGGCGGCAGCGAAATGCACCGGCATGGGCGTCTCTGACGGGCCGATGATAACCGGCATGCCGTGGCTTTTGATCAGCAAGCCGATCTGCTGACGCAGGTAATTGCCAAAAAGATCAGGCCGTGTGACTGTCGTGGCATATGTGCCCGGTTCGGCCACATGACCGAATGACAGCCGGGTGTCGGTCTTGGCGTAGCTGGTCGTGGTCAGCCGGATTTCGGGATAATAGGCGCGGACCCGCGTTTCGGGCTGACCGTCCCGCAGGGCTGCGACGAAGTTATCAGACAAGAACCGGACTGCTGTGTCGTAGAGTTCCAACAGACGCTCGACCGCTTTGCCTGCATCGGTAAAGGCCTCTGCCTTGGGAACGTCAGGTGTGCGGATGTTGACCTTATGCGCCATGTTCATGCGTTTTCCTCGAACAATTCCGTGATTTCAAATTTATCCACGTCCACCAGCCCCAAATCAGAGATGCGCAACGAAGGGATGACAACGAGCGCAAGGAGCGAATGCTGCATATAGGCGTTGTTCAACGTGCAACCGCATTCTGCCATGGCCTGCACCATCCGGTCGGCCTGTGCGGCGACATCAATGGCCGGGCTGTCGGACATCAGCCCTGCAATGGGCAGTTTCACCAGCGCGATTTCTGCGCCGTCTTTCCAAACGGTGATCCCACCGCCCACAGCGCCCAGCCGGTTCGCGGCTGCGGCCATCATTGCGCGATCAGTCCCGACGACAATCATATGGTGGCTGTCATGCGCCACGGTCGAGGCCATGGCCATCTTGCCGGTATAGCCAAAGCCCGACACAAACCCGTTGGTCACCTGCCCGGTGCCCCGGTGCCGTTCGACCAGTGCGATCTGATAGGTGTCGCCTTCACCCGAGACCAGCCCGTCAACCACGGGCAGTTCAGCGGTGAGCGCTTCGGTCGGGGCTTGGTTTTCGACGACGCCAATCACCTTTGCCGTGACCTTATTCGCGCCTTCGGGGGCGGTGATGCCGAAATCATCGGCGCTCAGCACCTTGCCCATGCGCACAGTGGCGCGCGCATCGTCGGGCCAGTCGTAATGCGGGCAATCCACGGTGATTTTGCCATCTGTTGCCACGGTCTGCCCGCGTGCGATCACATGTTCAATCGGCAGCGTTTTCAGGTCAGAGGTCAGGATCACATCCGCCCGCCGCCCCGGCGCAATGGATCCCAGTTCACGTTCCAGCCCGAAATGGGTGGCTGTGTTGATCGTGGCCATTTGCAGGGCGATCAGCGGATCACATCCGCAATCAATCGCATGGCGTACAACCCGGTTCATATGCCCGTCATTGACCAGCGTCCCGGCCATGCAATCATCGGTGCAGAGGATAAAGTTCCGCGGGTCCAGACCCTTTTCCGTGACAGCGGTGATCTGGCTTTCCACATCATACCACGCCGACCCAAGACGCATCATGGATTTCATACCGTTGCGGACACGGGCCAGCGCGTCGGCCTCTGCTGTGCCTTCATGATCGTCAGCGGCACCGCCCGCCACATAGGCGCTGAATGCCACGCCTTTGTCTGGGCTGGCGTAATGCCCGCCAACGGTCTTGCCCGCGTTCATCGTTGCGGCCATTTCAGCCAGCATCTGCGGATCGCCATTGATCACGCCGGGAAAGTTCATCATCTCGCCCAGCCCGATGATACCGGGCCATGCCATCGCCTCTGCCACGTCCTCTGCCGAAATCTCAAACCCGGTGGTTTCCAGACCGGGGGCAGAGGGCGCGCAGGAGGGCATTTGCGTGTAGATGTTGATCGGCTGCATCAGCGCCTCATCATGCATCATCTGCACGCCGCGTAGACCAAGCACATTGGCGATCTCATGCGGGTCGGTGAACATGGTCGTGGTGCCATGCGGAATAACGGCGGCGGCGAATTCGGCGGGGGTCAGCATACCGCTTTCGATATGCATATGCCCGTCACAGAGCCCGGGGATCAGATAGCGCCCTGCGGCGTCAATCACGCGGGTGTCTGGGCCAATACAATGGGACGCATCAGGGCCAACATAGGCAAAACGCCCCTCGGCCACGGCGACCTGCCAGCCATCCAGCACCTCGCGCGTTTGAACATTGACCAGCTTGCCGCCGGTGATCACAAGATCAGCAGCTTCGCGGCCCGCCGCCACGGCCACCAAACGGGGGGCCACATCGGCCCATGATTTGAACTGAATTTCCATCCCCAATGGTTTCACTGTTTTGGGGCGGGTTCAAGAGGGGTTGGTGCGGGGCTAAGCGCCGGAACGCCGGGTTACCCCCCTTTATATCTTTTCCAGCTGCAACGGTTGCGCATCCGGGTTCAGCCGCACCATCGCCATGTTCAGCGCCCCGGCAATTGTCACCCAGATCAGATAGGGTAGAAATGCCAGCCCGGCCCATGCATCAAGCTGCCAATGTGTGATCAAACAACCCAGCACGGCAAGCCAAAGCACGCCGATGATCGGCAGCGCGGTTTTCATTCGCCGCAATCCGAAAAACACAGGGGTCCAGAGCGTATTGAAAGCGATCTGAATGGCCCAGAAAGCCATCGCAAACCCATTTTCATCCAGCATAGCCACCCGCGCCCCGGCAAAGGCCATCAGCAGGTAAAGCGTGGTCCATGTCACCGGGAACACCCAGTTTGGCGGGACCCAAGCGGGCTTGTTCAGCCGTTCATACCAAGCGCCGGGTGGGAACATGGCCCCGGTGGCCCCGGCCCCAACACAGGCGGTCAGAAACAACAGAAACAGCAGGATATCCATGGCGCGCGCCTTTCGTAGCTACCTATGCCAACGACGCAACAGGGCGGTCAGTTCCAATGGGCCAATGCGCGCCCCCGGATAGAATGCTTAAAAGAGCGACGGCAGGCAGAGGAACCGCCTTGTCAGCGATCAACCTCACACAAATAGGCATAAAAAAACCACGCCGGGTCTGGCGTGGCTTTTGCATTCCGGTTTGGCGGGTTTATTCAGCGCCGAAGCTGGCCAGAAAAGCGTAAAGATCATAGGCCTGCGCTTCTTCGCGGACCTGATAAGCCATCTTGCCCCGTGCCCGGCGATCGTCGAGTGTTTCCCGCAACCAGTCGGTTGGGTTCTGCACATAGGCGACGAAATCCGCCTCGGTCCACGCGCGGCCCTGTTCGCCGATTTTCGCGAGAGAGTCGCTATAGCGGAAGCCTTCGACCGCCCCCATGGTGCGCCCAGCGAAACCATAAAGGTTCGGGCCCGTGCGCGCGTTGCGCCCGGCAAGCACTTCACCTTCGGCGGTGGCGATGACATGGCAGGCCACGCATTGGCGGTTGAACTGTTGTTCCCCAGCGGCGGCGTCGCCTTGGGTCGATGCATGGCCATCTGCGAATGCAGGCGCGGCCAGCACCGCAACGGCAGCTGCCATTCCAAATTTCGTCATGATCGGTTCCTTTCGATCTGATTCTGCGACTGTTGCCCCAGTCGCGTCGCAATGTAATGCAACAGAACCTGTGGTCCAGTGCCACTTACGAAGGGTTACACAACTGCGTCAAGCAACCGCATGCCAATGCACATTGCTTCTGCCGTTCCTGCAGTGCCGTCTCTGGTCGCAATGTAAACTCCTCGCCTGTAGCACTTCGTACGTCAAATTCCCCCGTTTCTGATCTGACTATGACCAAATGCTGCTAATGCTGTGGGGATCCGGAAACCGGGGTCAACATGCGCCGGAACAGCGTGTCCAGATGGGTGCCTGCGCGGATGGTCGGGTCCGTGTCGCCCAGAACAGCCCGCACCTGCACGTCGAAGTCGGCATAATGCTGGGTCAGCGCCCAGATCGAAAAGATCAGGTGGTGCGGGTCGGTGGGGGCGATGCGGCCTGCTGCCTCCCACCGGCTTAGAACGGCGGCTTTTTCATCGACCAGTTCCCGCAGTTCACCGCTGAGATGGTTTTTGATATGGGGGGCACCTTGCAGGATTTCATTGGCAAAAAGCCTGCTTTCGCGGGGGTAATCGCGGCTCATGTCCAGTTTGCGCTGCACATAGGCAAGGATTTCAGCAATTGGATCACCTGCCGGGTCAAGCTGCTGTAACGGGACAAGCCAGGTTTGCAGCAGTTTTTCCAGCAGTTCGGTATAAACGGCATCCTTGGACGGGAAGTAATAAAGCAGGTTCGGTTTAGACAGTCCTGCCGCCTCTGCGATCTGGTCCAGCGTGGAGCCGCGAAACCCGTATTGCGAAAAAACATCCAGCCCGGCGTTTAAAATGGCGGTCCGGTTGCGCTGTTGGATACGAGTCGGCGCCTTGCTCATCATGTTCCTTTGCTTAAATTTTACGCATATTGACCCGATTTCGCGTGCCATTGCTGTCATTTGTTGCATTTGCCCGCGTGTGAAGCGGAAAGCTTGACTGGTTTCGACTCTCTGGTAGCGTTGATTTGACCATCTGGTCAAACATAAGTCTGCCCAAACCAACAAGGAGAGAGCCATGGCCGCACCCGGTGAGAACCTTCGCATCAATGGGGAACGGCTGTGGGAGAGCCTGATGGAGATGGCCAAGATCGGCCCCGGCATCGCGGGCGGCAACAACCGCCAGACCCTGACCGACGAAGACAGCGAAGGCCGCCACTTGTTTCAGAAATGGTGCACGGCTGCAGGCTGCACCATGGGCGTGGATGAAATCGGCAATATGTTCGCCCGTCGCGAAGGCACCGACCCGGACGCGCTGCCGGTCTATGTGGGCTCGCATCTGGATACCCAGCCGACTGGCGGGAAATATGATGGTGTGCTGGGCGTGCTTGGCGGGCTGGAAGTGATCCGCACGCTCAACGACCTGGATATCAAGACAAAACACCCCATTGTCGTGACCAATTGGACGAATGAAGAAGGCACGCGCTACGCCCCTGCGATGCTCGCCTCTGGTGTTTTTGCGGGCAAGCATACGTTGGATTGGGCGAATGATCGCGTCGATGCCAATGGCAAACGCTTCGGGGATGAGTTGGAGCGGATCGGCTGGAAAGGTCCCGAAAAGGTCGGCGACCGCAAGATGTATGCGTTTTTCGAACTGCATATCGAACAAGGCCCGATCCTTGAAGCCGAAGGCAAGGATATTGGCGTGGTCACTCATGGCCAAGGGCTACGCTGGATCGAATGCACGGTGACAGGCAAGGAAAGCCACACAGGCTCGACCCCCATGCATATGCGCAAAAACGCCGGGCGCGGCTTGGCGCTGGTGACCGAATTGGTGCATGAGATCGCGATGAAAAACCAGCCGGGTGCGGTGGGGGCTATCGGCCATATTGATGTCTATCCGAATTCGCGCAACGTGATCCCCGGTAAGGTGGTGTTCACCGTCGATATGCGCACGCATTTGCTGGATAAGCTGAATGCAATGGTAGCGGAGTTCAAAGAACGGGCGCCGCAGCTGTGCGCGGATATCGGGGTTGATTTTAGTTGCGAGATCGTCGGCCAATTCGACCCGCCCGCCTTTGATGAAGGCTGCGTGAAAGCTGTGCGCGATGCGGCCGAGCGGTTGGGCTATAGCCATATGGATATCATTTCCGGCGCGGGGCACGATGCTTGCTGGATCAATGACATGTATCCGACTGCAATGATCATGTGCCCCTGCGTCGACGGGCTAAGCCACCACGAGGCCGAAGAGATTTCACCCGAATGGGCCGCGGCGGGCACCGACGTGCTGTTCCATGCGGTGGTTGAGACGGCAGGGATTGTTGGATGAGCGTGGCAATGCAGAGCGACGCAGTCCCGGACGTGATCCGGGACCTCCACGTTGCGGAAAGAGGTCCCGGATCACGTCCGGGACTGCGTTACGCTTTTGTTAACCGTGATCGCGTCAACCTCGGTCATGGCGTTTTACACCTACATTGCGGCCTGCAAGTCGAACACGGCGATCTATATCGGCGTGACCGGCGATCTGCTCAAACGGATGGCCGAACACAAATCAGGGTGCGGCAGCACGCACACCACCAAATATCGCATTCGCAAACTGGTCTACTTCGAGGTTCACGAGACCTTGCCAGAAGCCATCGCACGCGAGCGCAAACTCAAACGCTGGCGGCGCGGCTGGAAAGACGCGCTGATCAACGCACAAAATCCAAACTGGTCCGACTTGATGATGGAGGTCTCTTTTCTCTGAGATCCCGGATCACGTCCGGGACTGCGTAGCGCAGGGAGAAAAACAATGACCACAGTCATCAAAAACGGCACCATCGTCACCGCTGATCTGACCTATAAGGCAGATGTTCTGATCGACGGCGGCAAGATCATCGAGATTGGCCCGGATATGAAAGGCGACGAACAACTCGACGCCACCGGCTGCTATGTCATGCCCGGCGGGATTGATCCGCATACTCATTTGGAAATGCCCTTCATGGGCACTTATTCCACCGATGATTTTGAAAGCGGCACCCGGGCGGCACTGGCGGGTGGCACCACGATGGTGGTTGATTTCGCGCTGCCCAGTCCCGGTCAGGGCCTGCATGATGCATTGAAGATGTGGGACAATAAATCGACCCGCGCCAATTGCGACTATTCCTTTCACATGGCCGTCACTTGGTGGGGTGAACAGGTGTTTGATGAAATGGAAAGCGTGATCAAGAATCGCGGCATCAACACCTTCAAGCATTTCATGGCCTATAAAGGCGCATTGATGGTCAATGATGATGAGCTTTACGCCTCTTTCAACCGCCTGTCTGAACTGGGCGGCATTGCCATGGTCCATGCGGAAAACGGTGATGTGGTGGCGGAACTGTCGGCCAAGCTGCTCGCCGCTGGCAATACCGGGCCAGAGGCGCACGCCTATTCCCGCCCGCCGCAGGTCGAAGGCGAAGCCACGAACCGCGCCATCATGATCGCCGATATGGCGGGGGTGCCGCTTTATGTGGTGCATACCTCTTGTGAGGATAGTCACGAGGCGATCCGCCGCGCCCGTATGCAGGGCAAGCGCGTCTGGGGGGAGCCGCTGATCCAGCATCTGACCTTGGACGAGAGCGAGTATTTCAACAAAGACTGGGACCACGCCGCCCGCCGCGTCATGTCCCCGCCGTTCCGCAACAAGCAGCATCAGGATAGCCTGTGGGCCGGGCTGCAATCAGGCTCGCTCTCGGTGGTAGCCACCGATCACTGTGCGTTTTCGACCGAACAGAAACGCTATGGCGTGGGTGATTTCACCAAGATCCCGAACGGCACCGGCGGGTTAGAGGATCGCCTGCCGATGCTTTGGACCCATGGGGTGCGCACAGGGCGGCTGACGATGAATGAATTCGTTGCTGTGACCTCGACCAATATCGCCAAGATCTTGAACTGCTATCCGAAAAAGGGCGCGGTGCTGGTGGGGGCCGATGCTGATCTGGTGGTGTGGGATCCTGAGAAATCCAAGACGATCACCGCCAGCGCCCAGCAATCGGCCATTGATTACAACGTGTTCGAAGGCAAAGAGGTCATGGGACTGCCTCGCTTTACCCTGACACGCGGCCATGTGGCCATTCATGACGGTGAGGTGCGGACCGAAGAAGGGCACGGCAAATTCGTCGCGCGCGAAGCGAATACACCGACGAACACAGCGCTGAGCACGTGGAAAGAACTGACCGCCCCCCGCCCGGTAGAGCGGACGGGCATTCCGGCGACAGGGGTTTAAATGAACGACGCACCAAGCATCCGCACGGTGAAATCAAGGCCACTGGCCCCTTTTGCCTTTGTTGCCGTACTGGTGGCCGCAGCATTGATTTACACTGATGGCTTCCTGCCGCCAGTCTTGGTCATCGTCGCATTCGGGGTGGGATATATGCCGTGGGGGCAGCAATACTATGCGCCTGGTCGGATGACCAATCTGGGCGATCAGGCGGGTCACCGTATGGGGCGTAATGCCCTGACCAATATATCAGATGATGACATCGAAAAGCTGTTGGCGACGGTGCAAAAGGGGCGGAAGCTAGAGGCGGTCAAAGACATGCGCAACATAAGCGGTCTGGGTCTTCGAGAGGCCAAGGAAGCGATTGATCTATTGGATGCGTTAGGGCGGGATTGGCGCAGCGGCCCAGACCCGGACTGGCGGTAATGAAAGACCTGACGACCGTGCAAGATACTGTGATTTCTGCAAAAGGTTTGGACCTGACCTTTCAAACCAATGATGGCCCTGTGCATGCGCTCAAGGATGTGAACCTTGAAATCGCAAAGGGTGATTTCGTCAGCTTCATCGGCCCTTCGGGCTGTGGCAAAACCACGTTTCTGCGCTGCATGGCCGGGCTTGAGACACCTACGGGTGGCGAAATCAGTGTCAATGGCATGACCCCGGACGAGGCGCGCCGCGCCCGCGCTTATGGCTATGTGTTTCAGGCGGCGGGGCTTTATCCGTGGCGCACCATTGGCGGGAATATCCGCCTGCCCCTTGAAATCATGGGCTTTGACAAGGCCGATCAGGCGGAACGGGTGAAGCGCGTGCTTGAACTGGTCGACTTGGCGGGGTTCGAAAAGAAGTTTCCCTGGCAACTCTCCGGCGGGATGCAGCAGCGGGCCAGTATTGCCCGTGCGCTGGCTTTTGATGCCGATATCCTGCTGATGGATGAACCCTTTGGCGCGCTGGATGAGATCGTCCGCGATCACCTGAATGAACAGCTTTTGCAGCTTTGGGCGCGGACCGAAAAGACGATTGGCTTTGTCACCCATTCGATCCCCGAAGCGGTCTACCTGTCCACCAAGATCGTTGTCATGTCGCCCCGGCCCGGACGGATCACCGATGTGATCGACAGCCCGCTGCCGAAAGAGCGGCCTTTGGATATACGTGACAGCCCTGAATTTATCGCGATTGCGCACCGCGTGCGTGATGGTCTGCGGGCGGGGCATAATGATGTTTGATGGCTGTACGCGCGGCGGTGCCCCGGACGCGATCCGGGGCCTCGTGTTGAACGTGGAGGTCCCGGATCACGTCCGGGACTGCGTGGTGCGCGGATGAAATCCATCCTGCCCATCCTCACCGTGGTCGCGGCGATTCTCGCACTTTGGATTCTTGCCGTGATCCCGATGAATATGCATCTGACCGCCGATCAGGCGCAGCGCGATGGGCTGATAGTCACCCCCGATACCCCCGCCGCGCGGCAGGACTATAGCGGGCTGGGTCTGGCGCTCAAAAACCCCCAGCTGATCCCGCTGACCTATGTGCTGGAACGGCCCCGCCTGCCATCGCCGCATCAGGTCGGGGCTGAGATGGGGAAGACGATTTTTGGCCAAAAGATCACCTCGCGCCGGTCGCTGGTCTATCATGGCTGGGTCACCCTCTCGGCGACGCTGCTGGGCTTTGCTATCGGCACCGGGCTGGGCATTCTGCTGGCGGTGGGGATTGTCTATAATAAAGCGATGGATATGAGCGTGATGCCTTGGGCGATTGCCAGCCAAACCATCCCGATCCTTGCGCTGGCCCCGATGATTATCGTGATGCTGGGGGCAATCGGAATTCAAGGCGTGCTGCCCAAGGCGATCATCAGCGCCTATCTGAGCTTTTTCCCTGTAGTCGTGGGCATGGTCAAGGGGCTGCGCAGCCCCGACGGGATGCAGCTGGACCTGCTGCGCACCTATCACGCCAGCCCCGCGCAAGGGTTTTGGAAGCTGCGCTTGCCTGCCTCTGTTCCGTATCTGTTTGCCTCGCTCAAAATCGGGATTTCGGCGTCGCTGGTGGGGGCTATCGTGGCCGAACTGCCCACGGGCGCGCGGGCAGGCTTTGGCGCGCGAATGCTGGTGGGGGATCAATACGGGCAGCCATTGGTCACCTGGGCCGCACTGTTCGCTGCGGCGATCACGGCGGCAGCGCTTGTCGGGGTGTTTAGCCTGATCGAGCGGCTAACGCTGCGCCGGATGGGGATGCGTGCCACATGACGGGAACAGCGATTTTCAGTGCATTGGGCGTTTGGGGGCTGGGCTGGTTCATCAACGCACGGCTGGCCAATAGTGCGTTGGCGCAAACGCGCGCGGTTCGGTTGCTGATCCCCGCGATTTTCGGGCTGACGCTGCTCATCATGTGGGAATTGCTTGTGCGCTTGCTCGAGGTCAGCCCGGTGATCCTGCCCCCACCCACCGCCATCGCGACGCGGTTCGGCCAGGAAATCCCGCTGCTTTGGGCGGATTTTGTGCAGACGATCCTGAAGGGTGCGATGACCGGCTATATCTTTGGGCTACTGGCGGCCCTTGTCGTCGCGGTACTTGCGGATCGGTCTGATTTCCTGACCCGTGGCATTCTGCCGGTGGGGGGATTCATGGCAGCACTGCCCATCGTCGGCACCGCGCCGATTTTCGTCAAATGGCTGGGCAGCGATTGGGAATCAAAGGCGGCGGTGGTCGGCGTGATGGTGTTTTTCCCGATCCTTGTGAACACAGTGGCCGGGTTGCGCGACACGACCGTAATGCAGCGCGACCTGATGCGCACCTATGGGGCGGGGTATTGGCCGACGTTATTCAAGCTGCGCCTGCCCGCCGCGATGCCATTCATTTTCAACGGCCTTAAAATTGCGACAACTTTGGCGCTGATCGGGGCGATTGTTGCTGAATTTTTCGGCTCGCCCACGGTTGGCATGGGTTTTCGGATATCCACATCCGTCGGTCAGCTTGCGCTTGATCTGGTCTGGGCCGAAATTGTCGTCGCCGCTATCGCCGGCAGCGCATTTTACGGGCTGATGGCCTGGATCGAAAGCAGGGTGACCTTCTGGCACCCATCGCAGCGAAATTAATTCAGGCCCCGGTAAGAGGGCCAATATCAACTAGGAGAGAATGTTATGAAGAAGATAATGTTAACGGCCGCACTTGCCGCGGGTCTGGGTGTGACGGCCCATGCGGATAGCCATGCCAATGATGTGACATTGCAATTGCAATGGGTCACCCAATCCCAGTTCGCCGGGTATTATGTGGCACAAGATCAGGGGTTCTATGAAGAGGAAGGCCTGAATGTCACCATCCTGCCCGGCGGTCCCGATATCGCGCCGCCGCAGGTGCTCGCCGGGGGCGGGGCTGATGTGATGCTGAACTGGATGCCTTCTGCGCTGGCCGCCCGTGAAAAGGGGCTGCCCGTGGTCAATATCGCCCAGCCGTTCAAGACATCTGGCCTGATGCTGACCTGCTGGAAAGACACAGGCATCGAAAGCGTTGAGGATTTTGCCGGCAAGACCATCGGCGTCTGGTTCTTTGGTAATGAATACCCATTCCTCAGCTGGATGAGCCAGGTGGGCATCCCCACCGATGGCGGTGAAGAGGGCGTGACGGTGCTGAAGCAAGGCTTCAACGTTGATCCGCTGTTGCAGCGGCAGGCCGATTGCATCTCGACCATGACCTATAATGAATATGGTCAGGTGCTGGATGCGGGTGTGTCCGAGGATGAGCTGATCACCTTCAAATACGAAGACCAAGGCGTCGCCACATTGGAAGACGGCATTTATGCGTTGGAAGAGAACCTCGAAGATCCGGTGTTTGTCGACAAGATGGTGCGCTTTGTCCGCGCTTCGATGAAAGGCTGGAAATGGGCAGAAGAGAACCCGGAAGCGGCCGCAGGCATTGTGCTCGACAATGATGAAACCGGCGCACAGACTGAGGCTGCGCAGGTGCGAATGATGGGTGAAATCGCCAAGCTGACCGCCGGATCGAATGGCGCGCTGGACCCGGCGGATTACCAGCGCACGGTTGATACATTGCTTGCGGGTGGTTCCGACCCCGTGATCTCTGCCGCGCCCGAAGGCGCATGGACCAGCGCCATCACGGATAAGGCGCTGCAATAAAGCGCTACGGTGTCCCGGACCTGATCCGGGACCTTTTGCCTGAATATAACGTAGAGGCCCCGGATCATGTCCGGGGCTGCGTTGCATGTTTCAGCGGCGGTTCATCTCGCGGTAAACGGCCAGCAAATCACCCTCTGCGGGGGTCGCCTCATAGACCCCGCGAGCAATTGCCCGGCTCAGGCAGATCGCCCCAGCCGCGCCGATATCCCGCATTCTCTGGTCATCCACAGGGTCCCCGACACCGGTCGCGGCAGCAAAGACCAGATCCCCATCCATTGGCGTATGCGCCGGGACAATCGCCCGCGCCATCCCATCATGGGCCGTCACGGCCATCAGGTGGCACTGTGTCTTGGTCAGCGGCGCATCGGTGGCGACGATGGCAATCGTGGTGTTCATCCCCGCACGGGCCCGCTGCATCATCGCCTTTTCCTTGCGGCTGTCGGGTGGCGCGCCCAGCCCGCTGGTGGGATCAGGACCCAGCCCGCCGAATTCACCATCGACTTCGAACGGCGCCGCCCAGAAGTGACGATCACCGGGGGTGGTCACGCTGCCCAAGGCATTCACCACGACCAATGCGCCAACCGTCGTGCCATCCGGCAACACCACCGAGGCAGAGCCCAACCCGCCCTTTTGCATCGCGGCCAGCGCGCCGGTGCCCGCGCCTGCGGTGCCATGCGCAAAATCGGCGCTTGCGTCGTCCAGCGCCGCCCGGCCCAGCGTCCGATAGGGGTTTTCATCCCAATCCTTTGCCCCGCCGTTGATCAGATCAAAGATGATCGCGCCGGGCACAATAGGGATATGCATCGGCCCCACGGCAAACCCCCGGCCCATCGCGCGCAGCCCGTCCATCACGCCCGAACAGGCATCCAACCCAAAGGCCGATCCGCCCGACAAGACCAGCGCATCCACTGCCGCCACGGTTTTGTCCGGGGCCAGCAGGTCCGTTTCGCGGGTGCCCGGCGCGCCGCCCATAACGTGCACGCTGGCCACAAAGGGCACATCACCGACCAGCACGGTGCTGCCGGATTTCAGCGCATCATCCTGCGCATTACCCACGCGCAACCCCACCACATCGGTGATCAGGTTCCTTGGGCCCGGTCTATATGCAGCGGCCACCGTCCACCTCCATCGCGACGCCGGTGACCATGCTCGCCTCGTCCGAGCACATAAAACAGGCAGCGTTTCCCATGTCTTCGGGCGTCGAAAATCGGCCCAGCGGAATGGTGGACAGGAATTTCGCGCGCACCTCAGGCGTGTCCGCGCCCATGAAGGACGCCAGCAGGGGCGTTTCACCAGCCACCGGGTTCAGCGCATTCACACGAATGCCCTGTGGGGCCAGTTCGACGGCCATCGCCTTGGTTGCGGTGATCACCCAACCCTTAGAGGCATTATACCAGTTCAAATTCGGGCGCGGCGACACCCCGGCGGTGGAGGCAATGTTCAGGATTGCGCCGCTCTGCCGGGTTTTGAAATGCGGCACAAAGGCCTGCGCGGTCAGGTAGATTGATTTCATATTCACCCGGAAAACCCGGTCAAAATCATCCTCGGACACATCCTCCATCGGGGTGGGCAGATGGGTGATGCCTGCGTTATTCACCAAAATGTCCAGCGGGCCGGTCGCAAGCAAGGTTTCGGCCATGTTAGAAACTGATCGCGCGTCCGATATATCGGCTGTGATCGCTTCGCCCCCGACCTCATTCGCGACGGTCTGTGCTGCGTCAGCGTTGATGTCGACCACATAGACATGCGCGCCCTCTGCCGCGAATTTCTGGGCGATACCCGCGCCAAACCCCGATCCTGCCCCGGTGATCAGGGCCGTTTTCCCGTGCAATCTCATCCATTCACCCATGCCATGCCGCAACTGTTTTCAACGCAGAAAAGCCGTAAAGCGCCGCGAACCCCTTTTCGCGCCCATGTCCCGATTTACCGACCCCGCCAAAGGGCAGTTCAACACCCCCGCCCGCGCCGTAATTATTGATGAAAACCTGACCTGATTTCAGCGCCTTGGCCAGCCGCATCTGCCGCCCACCGTCGCGCGTCCAGATCGCGGCGACAAGACCATAATCTGTACCATTGGCGATACGCAGCGCGTCGGCCTCGTCATCAAAGGGGATCAGCACCTGCACCGGGCCAAAGATTTCCTCTTGTGCCAGCGGATGATCGGGCGGCACATCAGCAAACAGCGTCGGCGCCACGTAATGGCCCGGCACATCGGTCACGATTTGACCCTGCGCGGCGACAGTGAGATCCGTACCTTTGGCCAAAAACCCGTCTACAATTTCCTTCTGCCGGGCCGAGATCAGCGGGCCAAGATGTAGATCATTCAGCGCAGGCCCGACTTTTAGCCCAGCATAGGCCTCTGCCATCCGGTCACGAACCTCTGGGTAAACGCCACGCTGCACCAGAATCCGGCTTGATGCGGAACAGGTCTGCCCGGCATTCTGAATGCCCGCATTCACCAAAAACGGCAAAGCGCGGTCCAGATCGGCATCGTCGAACACCAGTTGCGGGGATTTCCCGCCCAGCTCCAAGGTGACCGGAATTACGTTTTTCGCGGCGGCGGCCTGTATCGCTTCGCCTGTGCGGACCGATCCGGTGAATGATATATGCTGCACCCCCGGATGTATGGCGAGCGCCGCACCGGCCTCTGCCCCCAACCCGGTCACCACATTCAACGCGCCCGGCGGCAACCCCGCGTCCAGCGCGATGGCGGCAAAGGCCAACGCCGTCAGGCAGGCATCCTCTGCCGGTTTCAGCACGCAGGCATTGCCCATCGCCAGCGCCGCCCCGACAGAGCGCCCGATGATCTGCATCGGATAGTTCCACGGGATGATATGGGCCGTCACCCCATGCGGTTCCCGCAGGGTATAGACCGTGTAGCCACCCAGATAAGGGATTGTCTCGCCCGTAATTTTATCCGCAGCCCCGCCATAGAACTCCAGATAGCGGGCAAGCGCCAGCGCATCCGCGCGCGCCTGTGTCAGGGGTTTGCCCACATCGCGCGCCTCAATCTGCGCAAGAGTTTCAACATGCCCCAGCACCGCCTGACCGATGCGGGTCAGAATGCGGCCGCGTTCGGCGGCGGTCATCGCGCCCCAGTCACCATCGCGGGCCGCATGCGCGGCATGGACGGCCGCGTCTACCTCTGCCGTGCCGCCGCGCGCGATCTCTGCCAATGGGGTGCTGTCCGATGGATCCGTGACTTGGATCGTGGCCTTGCCACGAATCCAAGCCCCCCCGATCAGACAGGCAGCTTGCGGAATATCAAAGGGGGTCAATGGCATGGGACAACTCCGGCAGTGTGGGGGCGGCGGCGATCAGGCTTTGGGTGTAGGGGTGCTGCGGGGCGGTAAAGACCTGTTCGGTCGCACCCTGTTCGACGATCTTGCCCGCCTGCATCACCATCACCCGGTCGGTGATGGTGCGCACCACAGACAGATCATGGCTGATGAACAGATAGGCAAGCGGGCGCGCACGACACAAATCAGCAATCAGATCCAGCACCTGCGCGCGGACCGATACATCAAGCGCCGATACAGCCTCGTCAAAGACGATCAGCTCAGGCTCTACGATCAGCGCGCGGGCGATGGCGATGCGTTGGCGCTGGCCACCGGAAAATTCGTGGATGTATTTCTGCGCATCCGCAGGTGACAGGCCAACATCATGCAAGGCTTTGGCAATCGCCGCATCGCGTTTCTTGCCCGTGGGCGGTGTGTCCAACAGGTGAAACGGCTCTGTGATCAGCCGGTCCACCCGGTGGCGGGGGTTAAAGCTGCTATAGGGATCCTGAAACACGACCTGCATCTTGCGGCGTACGGCACGGTTGGGGTGTTTGCCGGTAAAGACCGGTTGGCCCTCTAACGTGATTGATCCACCTTGGATCGGATCGAGCCCCAAGATCGCCCGCGTCAGCGTCGATTTTCCACATCCGCTTTCGCCCACCAGCCCCACCCGTTCGCCGTGATTGATGTGAAAGCTCACATCATCAAGCGCGCGAAAAGATCCCGGTGCCCCCAGAAGGCCCTGCCGGGCGGTGGGATAGTCGCGCAGGATGTTTTCACCTTTCAGCAAAACAGGCTGATCCCGATGCGCAGGCAGTGCCACCTGATGCGTCGATGCGGTAAACAGCGCGCGGGTATAAGGGTGCTGCATATGGGCCAGCAGATGGGCGGTTTCACCGGCCTCGACCACGCGGCCCTTTTGCATCACGGCAATCCGATCAGCTACATCGGCGACCACGGCAAGATCATGGGTGATCAGCAGCAGCCCCATGTCAAATTCGCGCACCAGATCGCGCAGCAGATCAAGAATACGGGCCTGTGTGGTCACATCCAGTGCGGTTGTCGGCTCATCCGCGATCAACAGCTTGGGCCGCAACACAATCGCCATTGCAATGACCACACGCTGCCGTTGACCGCCCGACAGCTCATGCGGATAGCGATCCGGTCCCACCTTCAACCCCACACGGGTCAGCATGGCGGCGGCGCGGGCCTGTGCCGCGGCGCGGGACACTTTTTCATGCACCAGAACCGTTTCGGCAACCTGCGCGCCGATGGTCATCACCGGGTTCAGCGCGCTCATCGGTTCCTGAAACACCATGCCAACGGTGTTGCCGCGCATCTTGCACAGCGCTGGTTCAGGCGTTTGCAGGATATCTATACCGTCCAGCATGACACGGCCCAGCGGCTGCGCCCGGTCCGGCAGCAAACCCATGATCGCAAGCGCGGTCATGCTTTTGCCCGACCCGCTTTCGCCCGTGATCGCAACGATCTGACCGGGGGCAATTGTTAGGTCCACATCATGCAGGACCGGCGTTTTGCCGATACGCAAAGACAGGTTTTCAACCGACAGCAGGCTCATGTGCGCAGCACCCGCAAGCGCGGATCAAGCCTGTCGCGCAGCCCGTCCCCCAATAGATTCAGCCCCAGCACCATCAGCAAAATAGCAAAGCCGGGCACAAGCGCAGTATGCGGCGCAATGCTGACCAGTGTTTGCGCATCCGCCAGCATGCGGCCCCAGCTGGCCGTCGGTGGCTGCGCGCCCAGACCGATATAAGACAGCGCCGCCTCGGCCAATATGCCCAGCGAAAACTGAATGGTGCCCTGCACGATCATCAGGTTCAGGATATTGGGCAGGATATGTTCCAGCGAAATCCGCGCCGCCGATTTGCCACAGACACGGGCCGCAAGGATAAAGTCACGCTGCCACAACGGCAGCGCCGCCCCACGCGTCAGACGGGCAAAGACCGGCACGTTGAAAATCCCGATGGCGATAATCGCATTGACAGCAGAGGCCCCGAAAACAGCCGTGATCAGGATCGCGATCACCAGCGATGGAAAGGCAAAGATCAGGTCATTGCCGCGCATGATCGCCTCATCCAACAGCGACCCACGCCGGGCTGCCGCCAGCAAACCCAGCGGCACACCGATGCACATACCAATGCCCACCGCCAGCACAGCAACCGCGATAGAGGTCCGCGCGCCCATCATGATCATCGACAGGATATCGCGCCCAAAATGATCGGTACCCAGTAGATGCGCCGCCCCCGGCGGTTGCAGCTTGGCCGGGATATTCAGGGTTTCGATGTCATAAGGGGTCCACAGAAACGACAACCCCGCACATGCGACAAAGGTCAGCGTCAGCACCGCGCCGATGATCAGGTTCCTGTTCATACGCGCCTCCGCAAGCGCGGATCGACAAGCGCATAGGCCAGATCAACGGCAAAATTGACAAGGATGACGGTGAACACCAGCAGCATCACGACGCTTTCCACGACGATCAGGTCACGGGCGCTGATGGACTGAAAGATCAGCCGCCCCAACCCCGGCAGAAAGAACACCTGTTCGATGATGATCCCCCCCGCCAGCAGAAAGGCGAATTGTAGCCCGATGATCGTCAGCACCGGGATCAGCGCGTTGCGCACCGCATGTTTCCACAGGGCCTGACGGCGGCTCAGCCCCTTGGCGCGGGCGGTGCGCATGAAATCCTCGCCCAGCATATCCAGCAGGGACGACCGCATCACCCTTGCCAGAATGGCGGCCTGCGGCAGGGCCAGCGCAATGGCGGGCAAGGTCAGAGATTTCAACGCCAGCAGCGGGCTGTCCCAGCCGGGAAAGCCGCCGGCGCTGAACCAGCGCAGTTTGATCGCAAATATCAGCACAAGGATCATCGCGAACCAGAAGTTCGGGATCGCGACACCCAACTGTGTCGCCCCCATGATCGTCACATCGCCCGCGCTACCGCGTCTGCTGGCGGCATAAATCCCGGCTGGAAAGGCGATAAGCGTGGACAGGATCAGCGCATAGACCGCCAGCGGCAACGATACCCAGATGCGGTCACTGATCAGCGCGGCTACCGGGGTTTTATATGTCCAAGAGGTGCCGAAATCGCCCTGCAACATCCCCGCAACCCATCGCGCGTAACGGGCGACCAACGGTTGATCCAACCCCATTTCCGCACGGAGTGCAGCGATGGTATCAGGCCGGGCATTCACGCCCAGCATAAAGGCAGCGGGATCGCCGGGGATCACCTCGATCACGCCGAATATGACCGTAGAGGCAACGAAGAGGCTGATCACCAGCGACACCAGACGGCCCAGCGCATAGCGGATCATGGATCATCCTGTTGCAAGGCCGGGGCAAAGGTGACTTCGCCTTTGGGCGGCACATCATTCAGGGTGATGTATTGCACAAGGACGCGGTCAAGCTTGCCATGGGTAAGGTTGCTGTCGGAAACAAAGCCCATCGGACCGTAAACCGCCGGTCTTCCAATAAGGACACAGCCTGCTGCGCCGCGTGTCTTAAGTTGCGCCAGCCCTTCATGCGCAAGCCGGGTGCCGATCCCTTGTTTCTGGCGGTCGGCCCGGACAGAGATCGGCCCCATCCCATACCAATCACCCGTTGCCTCGCTGATCTGGGCAGGGGAAAAGGCCACATGACCAATGATCTCTCCTCCGTCTTCGGCCACAAGCGACAGCGTGAGGTCACCGTCGATCCGCATCTGATCAATGCTCGCGCCTTCGGTGCCGTCGCCATAGGGCATTGGCGCAAAGGCGACGTCGGTCAGCGCGCGGATCAGGTTTATGTCGCGGTCAGTTTCAGGGCGGATCAGCATCGTGTGTCACATGTTTTGGTATCACCACGTTCTGCCGACCCGGCCGCAGTCTTTGCCGTCTGCGCGACGCAGTCCCGGACATGATCCGGGACCTCGTATCAGGTAACGCCTTTCGTTTCACTCGGACCAGCTCACCCCTGTCAGGTCCACCGCTGCCGTCGGCTGGTTCACCCACAGGCCTTGCAGGTCTGCCTTGGCCACAGTCGCCACGGCCAATTCAAACAAATACCCGTTCACGTAATCGTCTGAGATGATGGTCTGCGCCTTGACCAACAGATCGCTGCGGCCCGCTGGGTCGGTCGTCGCGTTCAACTCTTCCATGACGGCCTGAAAAGCGGGGCTGTCATATTGGAAATAATAGTCGGGGTTTGCATAGATTCCGATATCCATCGGCTCTGTATGGCTGACAATGGACAGGCCGAAATCCTTGTTGGTAAAGACCTCTTCGATCCACTGCGCCCATTCCAGATTGGTGATCTCCGTCTCGATCCCCACTGCACGTAACTGGGCGGCGATGATTTCCCCCCCGCGGCGGGCATAGGACGGGGGTGGCAATTTCAGGGTTGTCGTAAACCCATCCGCAAAACCCGCTTCGGCCAGCAATGCTTTGGCGCGCGCCGGATCAAAGGGGGAGTTGGGCAGCAAATCAACATAATCCGGGTGATGCGGGGCAAAATGGGTGCCAATTGGGGTGCCAAGCCCAAACATCGCCCCGTCAATGATCGCCTGCCGGTCAACCGCAAGGGCAACCGCCTGCCGGACCCGCATATCGTTAAACGGGGGCATCTTGTTGTTGATCGACAGGATCGTTTCACCCTCGGTGTTGCCGACCAAGACCTGAAAGCGGGGATCGGCCTGAAACTGCGGCAAGTTTTCAGGGGCAGGAAAGCCCACAAAGGCATCCACATCCTCGGCCATGACAGCGGCAAAGGCAGCGGTCGGATCGGCGATAAAACGGAAGGTGGCCGTTTCAAGCGCAGGCGTGTCACCCCAATATTTATCATACCGGGTCAGCGTAATTCGGTCCCCCTGCACCCAATCAGTAAAACGAAACGGGCCAGTGCCCACCGGATTGCTGGCGATATCAGCGATACTTTCAGGGGCGACGATCACAGCATCACCCCAGGCAAGGTTGAACAGAAAGTTGCCGTTGGGCTGATCAAGGGTGATCTGCACATTCAGCGGCGTGTTGACGGTGATATCCGTAATCCCGGCAAACAAACCCTTTTGCGCATTGGTGCTGTCTGCGGCGCGGGCACGATCAAGGCTGAATTTGACGTCCTCTGCATCCATCGTGGTGCCGTCGTGAAACGTAACGCCGCCCGCGATGTTAAAGGAATAGACGGTGCCATCCTCGGAAATGGTCCAATCCTGCGCAAGGCTGGGGATGATTGCGCCATCCGCATCAAACCGGGTCAGCCCTTCGAATACATTGGCATAAAGCACAGAATCGATCGCCTGCGCCGCCCCGCCCGTCGGATCAAGGTTCGGTGGCTCCAACTGAATAGCGACAGTAATACTGTCCTGCGCCTGCGCGGCAGAGGCACAAAGCAGCACAGCAACCGGCGCGAAAAGACGTGTAAAATGCGGCATGACTTCCCCCTGTTACGGGGCTGAGTGTTCACCCATCACCAAGGCAAATCAAGCCCCATGATGTTGATTAGCGGGAACCCATAATTTGATGCACAAAGTGGCCTTAAGCAGTGGAATGCCGCTTGTCCGGCAATGACGATCTGCAGCTCAAGCATTGCCAGCCTAATGTCAGATGGCGGGTGCTTTCAATGGATCGACGCAACACTTTAGTCTTTTGGGAAAGATGGATTGTAAGTCATGGCCTACCGAACGC
>NZ_JBJMBF010000019.1:0-71390 GCF_046640325.1 Loktanella agnita
TGCTTAACTAAAACCAGATGAGCGATAACTCTTCAAAGTCAAAACGCCATTTGTCTCAAACCATTTGATGACGGACACTGGATGTTACGGCTAGGTGCGTTCAGTGCAAAATTTGGCATTCCACGCATGCTTGGATTGGCAAAACTACCATCTGATGTATCTGAAGTTTTGCGAGACGAGTTGCTGGCCAACGCTTACAATAGTTCCTCCATTCGGACCATAGCAGACGAAGCTGAGGCATTACCGCAAATATTAGTGCAATTTGAAAACCTACCGGACTTGAGACAAGATATACCTGTCAGAGTGATATCGCGAGCACTGTTTGAAGATGACAATGAAATCGAAAATGCTTGGCGTACTGGACAAGACAACCTGTCAGCACTGAACTCTGATACTAGCATTACCTACAGCGTATCTACTAACCACTTTCTTCAGCTCGCAGAACCAGACCTCATTGCCAATGCAGTTCGCGATGCGACTGTGCGTCATTAAATGACTTGAGACATAGTGGACTTGTCGCGTTTCAATGCCGCCCCAAGTGTTGCATACGAGCCCATTGTTGACCAATGCTGCGGCTTGTTCGAAGGTCTGCTTTGTCTAGTCGACTTGGTCACGGGAGCCGTGGGCACGCACCAGATCTCGGTACCATTCTCCGCTCTTCTTAATCGTCCGGTTCTGGGTCGTATGATCAACATGAACGATGCCAAATCGCATCGCATAACCCTCCGCCCACTCGAAATTGTCCATAAGGCTCCAGGCAAAATAGCCCTTAACGGGAATGCCCTCGTCAAGCGCGCCTGCCAGCACATCAAGATGTTCGGCAAAGTAGTCCACGCGTGGCTGATCATTGACCGTACCAGCGTGCCCGGGACCCATATTGTAGCAAGCTCCATTCTCGGTGATGTAGACGGGCGGTAGATCGTAGCGTTCGTAGAGCTGTGTCAGCAAATCAGCGAGCCCTTTGGGCTTAATTTCCCAACCGTTATCCGTTTTGGCACCATTCTCCGTGGTCGGGATCGACGCCACAGAAAGAAATTGGGATGCGGCATCTGCTCCGCTCTCAAACACGCCCATTCCGTCGGCACATGGAGTTCTGTTTTGACCACCTGTCCTGTCGACGTGGCGCACCGTAACGGGGGAATAGTAGTTCAACCCCCACCAATCGAGCGGCTGTTTGATGGTGGCGAGGTCACCGTCCTGTATCTTCAGTTTGTCACCAAGCGCAGCCGTGAACTCAGCGTCATAGGCACCATCAAAGATAGGGCCAAAAAAGACGCCGTTATTGAATTGAAACGCGCGCTCTGTAGCTGCCTTGTCACCAGCGGAGTCCGACGCAGAATAGAAGCATTGTGCGTTGAACACGATTCCGATCGACAAGTCGGCACGTTCCGCACGCGCCGCCTGAACACCGAGGCCGTGCGCAAGATTGGTAACATGAACAGCGGCAAGGGCCGCATCGATCGACCGCTCGCCCGGCGCGTGACTTCCGACCCAATGGCTCAAGTAAGTTGAACACCACGGCTCGTTAAAGGTGGCAAGCGCGTCCATGCGGTCGCCGAAGCGCCTTACGACAACCGAGGTGTATTCGGCGAATGCGTCGGCCGTATCGCGATCCGTCCAGCCGCCATAGCCCGTCAACGCGAGGGGGAGGTCCCAGTGATAGAGTGTGGGGAAAACTTTGATTCCGCGCGATACCAAGCCGTCGATCAGGCGGTCGTAGAAGTCGAGGCCAGCCGCGTTTACCTTGCCACGGCCCTCAGGGAATATGCGCGGCCAGGTGATTGAGAAGCGGTAGGCGTCCATCCCAAGGTCGTAAATGAGGTCTAGGTCGCTCTCCCAGCGATGATAATGGTCACAAGCGGCGTCACCAGTGTGCCCCTCGAAAACCCTACCGGGCATGTTGGCAAACGCATCCCAGATGGAAGGGCCGCGGCCATCCTCGCGGGTCGCGCCTTCGATTTGGTAGGCTGAGGTTGAGACGCCGAAGGTAAAGTCTGCGGGGAAACGAGCAGCAAGATCTAATGGGTCTATCATTTTGTTCGTTCCTCAAGGTTGGTCCGGACCAATAAGTCCGGTTCTACCGATTTGAGTTTCTTGGTCAGTTAGATCCGGTTTGGGTGTCAGAAGCCAGCGGAGATCAGGCCGATAAGACCGAAAGAACTGAAAACTCAAATGAACTATTCCGCCAGGATCAGGTTGGCCAGCGCTGTGGAACAAAACGTACCCAGCTGACAAATCGTGGTCTCGCAGCAATGCCTTGAGATTGAGCCGCTGCGCGTTCGAAGCGGTCATTCATGCAACAGCAGCGACCGGTAGAAGAGTCCCGCATCTTACCAGTTCGTGCACGACGCAGCGAAGAATCGCTATCCCACAAACCTGAATGAGAAAATCCTTAGCGCCCTATTCTGCACTCAGCCGGAATCGACCCCGTCTGGCCCGTTCTTCGCTTTCATTGCACTTTGATGATTGGCGGTTGAAAAGCAAGCTCGTTGGTATGGCCTTAAATTGGTCCGAAATACTGCGTCTCAACGTTATCTGTGCATCCTCTCGTTATTCTCGGATACATCGTAGCAGGCTATCTAATTTGGCCGAACCATTCGACTCTTTCCAAAATTTTTCTTCTTCATAAACCTATTGCTCTTACGTTCGGGCGTCAGCCAAACAAGAGGCGATGTAAACCTCTGTTGTTTAGGCCGATCTCTTTTTAGTTGTATTGTTCGTGATTTGGTGCCTAAATAGAAACTCTGTTCGAGTCTGTATTTTCGCATATATTTTGTACTGCTTATTTGAATTCACCAACGTCTTCACGTTGGTTTTTTAAGTTCGCTTCACCGGGGAGTGCGTGCGTTTGGGTATTTCGGAGGCGGATCAACCAACCGGTCGGGGGGGCGGGGCCCATCAGAAGGCTGCTGTGTCGTTTACGCCTCCAGGGGCGCGGGGCAGTGCGACGCTGGCCATACCGCTTCCGGTGCCCACCAGTCGTGACAGCGACCTTTCATTTTCGTTGATATACGATTCCAGTTCGGGCAACGGACCATTTGGAATTGGTTGGCATCTTGACCTTCCCAGCGTTTCAAGGTCGCTGGCGAAGGGGTTGCCCAGATATCGGGACGACGATCTACTGTCGTGCAATCCATTTGGTAATTTGGTGCAGAAGGGCGCCTTTCAAGGGGAAATTTGGGTTCCGGATCAAGTTGAGACCGTTGATTCAGCCGGTAAAGCCTGGGTCGTTCGTCAATTCTTACCGCAATCCAATATCTACCTTCCGCAGATTGAGAGGTGGAGTGCGACCGCTGATCCTGGCGATGTTCATTGGCGGGCCCGCACCAAAGACAACACGGTCATGACCTTCGGGCAATCGCCCTCAAGCCGGCTGACCGATCCGCATGATGCCACGAAAATTGCCCGCTGGCTGATCGACAGTCAGGAAGATGCGAAGGGCAACCTGGTTGAGTTTCAGTATATCGCCGATGCGCAGCAAGGTGCCCGTGTGCCCGCGGGCCAGGCCACGGCGAATTATATCGATCAGATCAGGTATGGGAATTACCTCGACAACGGGGACCTGAAATTCGCCTATACGGTGCAATTCGATTACGGCCAGTTTGATCTGGGTCACGTTGGGCAAGATCTACCCACAAGCCCTAACAAAAACAATCCTTGGTTGCAGAGACAGGATCAGTTTTCCGACTTCGGTTACGGCTTTAACCTTTTGACCAGCAGGCTGTGCCAAAACGTTTTGGTCTTCCATCATTTTCCCGGCGTATTGGATGCAAAGCCGGTTCTGACCAAAGCCCTTCGCCTGACCTATGATGAAAGCCCGCTGATGTCGCAATTGGCAAGCGCATCGACACAAGGATATCAATTGCAAGCCGGTGGCAACTTGCTGGCGCAGATTGAAGCGCCCCGGCAATTCTCCTACCGTGAATTTCGGCTCAGCACGGCGCCGAGGTTTCAGCAGCTGAAGGTTCAGAACAAGGCGGGCCTTCCGGGGGCAATTGCCGATGGCCAATTCCAACTTATCGACCTGTACGGAGAAGGCGTTCCCGGCTTTCTTGAAAGCAATGGCAATGGCACGCGTTACTACGCGCCGCTGGGCGGTGGGTACTATACATCGGGCCAGACCCTGTCGCAATTCCCCGATTTCAGCGATCTGAGCAATCCGAAGCTAAATCTCGGGGACGTCAACGGGGACGGGCGCCTTGAGTTGGTGAATGCCGACCTGTCGAACCCGGGCTATTTCCAACAGACCGAGGATGGAAAGTGGTCAGGCTATACCGCGCTGCCGTCAAAGCTTTCGGTGCAGGGCGCGCAGACCTTCGAGACGGTCGATATCAACGGCAATGGTATGCCCGACCTCGTGAATGTCGGCCAATCCGAACTGTCGGTGTATCGGTTCTCCCTCAAAAGTGGGTACGTCCGCCCACTGACGGCCGCGCGACCTGAAGGGTTTCCGACGCAATCCCTGGCGTCTGAGAGCAACAAGATCGTGTTTGCCAATGTCTTTGGCGATGGCCGGTCCCACCGCGTCCTGATCGAGGATGGGCGTTTTGCGGTCTGGCCGAATTTGGGCAATGGCAATTTCGGGCCGGCGTTCGTGTTCGCGAACTCTCCAGAGTTTCCGGTGGGGACAAATGTGCAGGGTCAGGTCTATCTCGCCGATATTGACGGCAGTGGGACGACCGATGTCGTGCTGGTCAATGGCGACCAACTCTTGATCTACATGAACCAAAGCGGGCAGGGCTTTGCCGAGGCACAGCGCGTGGACTTGCCGTTTTGTGTGACGCCAATGGATCAAGTGTCCTTCGCTGACATTCTCGGGATTGGCTCGACGAGCTTGATCTTCACGCAGGTCTCGCCAGAGGTCACACATTGGTTCATTGACCTGGCGCGCGCGGAGGATGGTCAGACATCCGGTGTGGTCAGCCCCAAGCCTTATCTGGTGACCTCTTTTGACAACGGGATCGGGCAGACCAACACATTCACCTATCGCAGTTCTGCGCAATCTTATCTGGCCGATAAGCGCGCGGGCAGGGCGCGGGTGTGTCGTTTGCCCTTCGTGGTGCAGACTATGGCGAAGACACGGTCCGAGGACGCGTTTACAGGCGCGTCACGAACGCAGAGCTACGAGTATCATGATGGCTACTACGATCCGCAGCTGAGGCAGTTTCAGGGTTTTGCCTACATCGAAGACGCGCAGGCGCAGACGTTCAAGCCATTCAAGAAGGCCAAGGATTGGCCGATTGCGCGCCTGAATGCGGATCTGGCCCCTCAGACGCGATATGAACGGGTTTGGTATGACGTCGGCAGCTACTATGACCGTGCGGCGTTGACGGCGCAGTTGCGGGCCGAATGCTATCAAGGCGATCCTGATCAGGCCTTTGTGCCCGCTTCAAAGGTCTCTAAGGCATTGTTGGCGGAGGCACCCGCAAGTGTCGTTCGACAGGCATTCGGTGCGCTGGCGGGGCGCGAGACCCGTCGCGAGCATTACAACAGCGCGCAGGATGCCGAAGCGGGGGCGGCACCCCTACTGATCAGCCAGCACAATTCGGTTGTTCAGGGCGTACAGCCTTACGGACCAGAGGGGTACGGGTCCTTGCTGATCGTGGATGTGGAGACGCTTGAAGCCTATTACGAACAGGGGGCGGATGACCCGAGGCTTGAACATTCCGTGGCACTGGCCTCGACCGTGTTGGCGAACAATCCTGATGCCTTCTACACCGAAACGACGGCAAAAATCTCCTACCCCCGGCGTTTGACTGCGCCGAATGTCTTGCCTGAACAGCGCGAGATCGGCGTGTCGTTCGAGGTCAACACGAAAGCGCGGGTCGAGGACTCTGATGTGCGGCTGATCGGCCAACCGTTCGAGACCATCGCAACCGTGGTGGGACGTCCAACCGCGCCGCAGACAAGCATATACACGGTTGCAGAGCTTCGCGCGCTGTTTTGTGTCGCTGACAGCAACCGGGTCGCATATGGCGCCGACTTTTCCGGCTCTGCACCACAATCCATGCCGATCAGCATGCAGCAGACCTGCTACTGGAATGATGCGCAAACCAAGCCCTTGAAGGCAAACAAGATCGCGTCGCGCGCCTTGGAGCATCACAGCCGGGAGGCGGTGTTTTCCGAGGCCTGGGTCAGCGCGGTCTTTGGCTCAAAAATCACTGCACAAACATTGCGTGATGTCTGTGGGTTCGAGGTGGACGCGAACAAGTATTGGTGGAGGACCGGCCAGATCAAGACGTATTTCGGCCCTGGCCAGCCGGAGAAATTCTTTCAGCTTCGCTCTCAGGCGTCGGCCTCCACGGACCAAGGATTGTTCGCGCGGCGGGATCAGGATTTCGACAGCCCGTTTTCGATGTTTGTCACCTCGGTCGAAACCTACGTTGATCCGGTCAATCGGCTTTCCGAGACATCGACCTATGACTATCAGGCCTTACAGGTCCGGCAGACGGACGATCCCAACGGGAACGTGACCCAGCATCGGTTCTGGCCGTTGGGTGACATCATGGTGACGTCGAGGTTCAAGCCGGCACGGGCGGGCACGCCACGGGTCGGGGACGGGGATCTCGATCATTACCAACCAGTCGCATCCCCCAGTCTGAGCGATATCGTGGCGCACCCTGCCAAGTATCTACAGGATGCAAGTTCTTTCACATTCCCCAATTATCTGGCCGCCGTTGATAGCCCTGCACAACCGGTTTCGACCGCAGGTTTGCAGCGCAGCCAGTATGTCAGCGCCAATCAGCCAGCGGCCTTCATCCAAACCTCAGTGTCCTACGTCGATGCGGACGGCAATGAAATGGAAGAGAAACTGGCATGTGAGCCGGAGGCCAGCGGCGGCCCGGTCCGCTGGCGCGGCAACAAACGTGTCGTGGCCGGGTCCACGGGCGCGGAATGCCAACGCTATTTCGCCTATTATTCGGACACGCCCGCCTTCCAGGACCAACAACAATTGGCCAAGCGCAATCTCGTGCCGGCCCCGAAGGTGTTCCGGCATGACGCACTTGGCCGTGTGATCAAGACGATCAAACCCAAGGGGTATTTGAGCCTTGAACACCATCATAGTTGGCAGTTTAGCCAGTTCGATGAGAACGACAGCCTGCTCGACGCGCCTTATTACATTGAGTTTCAGAAGACCTACCCCAAGACACCAACCCCACAGCAAAAGGCCGAGAAGGCGGTGCTGGACGCAGCTGTGGCCTTCTACAACACGCCGTCGGTCGCGCTCTTGGGGCCGGGTGGGCAGCCGGTGCGCAAGGTTGCCTGCAATCTGGGCGCCATTGATGCAAGCCTGTTTGACCCCGTTGTCAGCGGCACTTCGATCACGGCACAGGCACTTTGGGATGAGCTGGTCGCGCAGGGGTATCTGGAGACGCTGACCCATCCGAAGGGGACCTGGGTCAGCGACAGCTTTCAGCCCTACGTTGCCGGTTTCAGCTTCAACCTGCCCGCGCCTTACGCCCAGTTTGAGGGGGCCGTCAAGGAGTTGCTGACGCAGAACCGATTGACGACAAAGATCAGCCGCGACTGGATCTACCGCGTGGTCGGTGCCCGCGATCCACGGTTGTTTCTGGCCGAGGTCAGCGGCGGGCAATCCACACAGAACGTCACATACCAGTATCCGATGGGGTCGGACGAGGCCTTGTTTACCGACAGCTGTGATGCCGGACCCCGGTGGCAGCTTAAGAACGCACTGGGACACCTGGTTTTGGAATTCGATGCCGTAGGTCAGTCAAAATTCAGTGTTTATGATGGTTTGGGCAAGATGGTCGAACGCTATGCCACGGATGCCACCGGCAAGACGCGACTTGCGATCCGGATCGACGTAGCCCTTCAGACGCCGGCCGAGCAAGCGCTCAACCGGGCCGGTGAGATTGCAAGCGTGCGGGACGGGTCCGGCATTCTGCAATTCAGCCGTTACGGGATCAGCCGACTGACCGAAATGCAAAGCCGTCAGTTCCTGAAAAACCCCGCGAAGCCCGTCGATTGGACCGGCACGCCAAAGATGGCGGGGCGGACCTTCGAGACGGAATATGCGTTCAACGCGCTGGGACAGGTTGAGCGCAAGGAACTGGCGGATGCGACCACGATCACCCGCGATTACTGGCCGTCAAACCGGCTGAAATCCGTGACCGTCGCATCGCCGGGACAGCCACCGTCCGTTCTGATCAGCGACACGTCCTACACTGCCGCCAATGAGGTCGACACCGTGAGTTTCGGTCAGGGCATCGTCCAAACCCGCACATACGAAGATACGACCGAGCGGACGATCGCGCTCGACACCGTGCGCCCATCGAAGCTGCCGGGCGGGGGCACGCGGGATCCGAAGGTGCAATCGATGCGCTATATGTTCGATCCGGCAGGCAATCTGGCGAAGACATGGGATCGCACCGCCAATCTGTTGTTTTGCGGTGGTACTGAGCCTGAAAACGATGCGGCATTTGGCTATGATGCGCTGTACCGCCTGATCAGCGCTTCCGGACTTCAGCATCCGGGCATCAAAGCGGAGACCCATGCGACCGGCTTTATGCAATCTCTATACGCAGAGCTGTGTCCGGCTGGAACGCCACCGATCACGTTGGAGCGCTACACCGACACCTTCACCTACGACGCTTCTGGCAACATGGTGGAGCAGGATCACCAAGCCGCCAGCGAGAGTTTCACCCGCAACCATCCCGTCGAGGACATGTCCAACCGCATCAAAGGGCTCGGCTATGACGACAATGGCAATGCGCTGAGCATTGATCTGGAAGCCGCAACCCCGATTGGCTGGAACGAGAGTAACTCCGTCGCGCACGTGGGGCCGATCACGCTTGGCTCCGGGGCGGAGGAAGCCAATGAAACCGCCTACGACTACGCGCAGCTACGCGCCTGGCACAGGATCACCAGACGCGCGCAGCCCGGTGGCAGCGTCGCGCAGACGACCACGGACTTCACCGTCGATGCGCTGGTGTCGCGACAACTCGATGATGCCGCCCGCGGCACATCGACCGTGACGAACTTTTCCAGGATCGAGGAGGGGCCTCTTACGTTGGCCGTGACGGAAACGCTCTCACCCGCGAGCGGTGGGCCGGAACAGCGGATTCAATTGGTGGATCGCCTTGGCTCTGTCAGCGTCGAGATGAACCTCGCGGGGGACATCACCAGCTACGAGGCGTACTTTCCATTTGGCGGTACGGCGGTGATTGCCGGGTCCGACAAGGCCGTCGTCAGCCAGAAGCGGGTGCGATATTCGAACAAGTCGGTGGATGAGAACACGGGGCTTTATGACTATGGCGCGCGGATGTACCCGACCTGGCAGGGGCGGTGGATCAACCCGGATCCGGCGGGCACGACGGACGGACTGAACCTTTATCAGTTTGTCGGAAACAACCCGATGACGCTGATCGACCCGGACGGGATGTGCAAAAACGGCCCGACTAGCAACCAGTCCAGCACCAATCGGCGAAACGGATTTCTCGGCCCGGACCAGCGCGTTCTGGCCGAGGAGGTCATGGAAGGGCTTTTGAATGAACCCTTTCGCACGTTCATCGGCGGACCAAGGCTGTTGGGACAACTCGCCAGGATCATCGGTACGACCAAAGAGCAGGATTCGGCTCGGCAGGACACCGCCGGGTTTTTGAACGAACTGCATGTCGCCACCTATTTGGCAGCGGGTCACCTGCGCCGTCAGAACCCGGACGCGTTCTGGTCGCCTGCAATGACTTATGTGCCGCGGCCGTCGTCGATGCCGGCGTTTGCACGAGCTTTGGACTTTGCCGCCGGCCCTGCCAGTTATGCGACATGGATGATGGGATACAACACCAGCGGCTCGGATGCCGCCCGACTGGCGGGATCCACGCTCGGGGGCTTGCTCGTCAACGGAATCGGCGGCGTCATGGCGACCGGGCTGTTCACGGGCACCATTCCCAGCCTGATCCGAGGCCAGAGGTTCTCACCTCGCGTGAATGCCGCCATTTTCGTCGGGGGCTTTGCCCTTGGTATCGCCGGGATGCTGGATGAGCGTCACCAGAACTACCTGACCTATCGGCAAGAGCAGGATAGCATCAGCAGTTGGACGTTTTGGCGACGCAACAACCTGCGTTCCGCCATCGGATTTGACCGGCTTTTGACGAGGCTGGACCTTTACTCCAGACAGCGCGAAAGGGCCGCGTCCGGCGTGCAAGATGCAGCGCTTGTGGGGTTGGCGGCCCTTGGGGTGGCTTATCTGCTTTATGGTGATGCCGCGGCGGCGCGTGCCGGGCGGTGGATGCGCGACAATTGGCACCCGCCCAGCGGTGGCTCATCCGGGGCAGGCAGATCCGGCGGGTCCGGCGGCACCGGCAACGCGGTGGCTCAGCAGTTCCGGCGCTTGGTCCAGCAGCACGGGATGGCCAACGTCAGCCGGATGTTGGGGCAGGTCGGTGGTCCGAACACCGGGCTCGCCTCTTGGCTGCTGCAAATGCCGTCAAGTTCGACGATGAGCGTTCTGCAATCCATGCAGCAGGGGACCGGTCGCAGCAGCAACCTGCCGGTCCTGTACAACCCCGGGCAGTTCCAGCTGGCGTTGCCACGGGTCGAGGCGACCGGACTTCAGCTTTTCAGACGGCGTATCACGGCGCCGACGGTTCCTCGCCCCCAGCCGACTGCTCTGGCCCCCATTGAACAGGTGGTGCGGGCGTTGGTGCAGGTCCGGCCGCGGCCCACCGCCATGCAGCTTGTGCCACCGATCATGAACCAGGTGGTGCCCTACAGACCGCCCGTCGGCGGCCCGCCCGCCGTCATTCCACGACCGAATGTGAACATTCCGCTCCCAGGCGCGATGGCGCAGCTACGCCAGCAGGTGTTGCGCGCAGCTATGAGGAATCCATTGGCAGCAGCGGCCATTGGCGGAGCTTCTTTTGCCACCTTCTGGCAATTTCGAAGTCGGGAAAACTCGCCCGGAGGGAACAAGTGAAGCAGCCCCGAAACACTGGTCCCCGACACAAAAGCGACATGAATTTCAAAGGAGCAAATCAATGACAGCCCCCCTCAGCTTTGAGCACAAAATGGTGATGAGCGAAGGTCATGATGCGGCCTCGCGATTTCATGAGGAGAACCCGGATTTTGATCTGCTCAATCACGATTTCTATGACCCTGCGGGCGACGGCCCGCGTGAATATTCGGACAGTCACGACACCGCGACCGTCGCGGTTCTCAGTGCCCAACAACGTGTGGCGCGCCTGACGTCCGATCCTCATGTTGCACGTCAGCTTATTAAACACCGGTTGGACTCAGCCCATGCCGTCGCGCAGGTGCCGAGACACCGGTTCGTCCAGGGCGCCGTCGAACACCTTGAGGTCACCCAGGAAGAGGCGGCGGCGATCTATGATCGCGCGACCTCGATCAAGGCGGCCGTGAAACACTTCGTCACGGATGTCCGCACCACCCATGCGTCGCCGCACTTTCAGGCGATTCAGAAGGGCCAGATCGACGCGCAATATCAAAAGCTGGTCGATATGCCGAACTACCAGTCCCTGTTCGGCGGGCTGAACTTTTGCGCGTGCGAGCATTGCTCTTCGATCTTCTCACCGGCGGCGTATTTCCTTGATATGATGCGGATTGCGGATGACTACATCACCGATCCAAACACCACCAAGGCCAGTGACAATATCCCCGATGACCTGTTGCTGTCGTCGCGCCGGCCGGACCTGTTCAATCTTCAGCTCACCTGTTCGAACACCAATCTGCCCATTCCAACACTGACCATCGCCAATCAAGTGATGGAGCAAGTCGTTTTGCGCGATACGCAAAAGCTGGGCGACCTGACCGCCGCGACCACAGACACGGCCACGCTGGACAGCAACGCCCCCGCGAAGGCGCGCGATATCATCGGCAGGCTGCTGTGGGTGCAAGACACCAACAAGGTCGTTCAGACACGCACCGTGGTCGACTACGATGCCTCTACCAAAGTGGCGACGTTGGATCAGCCCTGGACGCGGATCCCGACCGATACATGGGGATATGCCCTGACGGCATCCGCCTACCAAAGGATGGCGGTGGCGTCTTATCCGTTCAATCTGCCGGCCAACCTGCCACTGATCGAGACGCGCCGTGATTTGGCACAGATCGGCTGCCACCTTCAGTCGATCTATGCGGCGGTGTCCGGGCCCGTCAACGTCGGCAATATCGTGGCCGCCACGGTGGCCTCAGCACAGCTGCCGAAATCTGCCTCGAAGACAGACGGCGCCTATACGTCGAACCGCATCAAAATCGTCGCGGGCACAGGTCTGGGCCAAAGCCGCGCGATCAAAAGCTATGACGGGAGCAATCGGACGGTCACGACCGCCAGCAAATGGACCACGGTTCCCGACACGACCTCCGCCTACGAAATCTACGATATTTTCCCGCAAAAGCGTGAAACCTGCGGCCTGAGTGTTGAGCAGGTAGAGCTGCTGACCACCGTGTCCGACACCAACGCCGGCGTGGCGGCCCGCTATGGCTTATCGAGCCTCAAGCTCAAGGACATGGCGGTTGTTCAGACGTTTCTGGAGATCAGCGGCCTTGACTGGCAAGGACTGGTCGATCTGTTGGTGCAGGGGCTTTCTGATCAGGAGCTGGCTGACAAAGTCTCGGGCGGCTTCTTTATCAATGACACCGGCGAGCCTCTGGACCCGATTGAGATCGTGCAGGACGCGACCAACCCGTCCAAACCCTTCATGAAGCTGACCAATCTGTCGCTGAAGCGACTGGACCGCATCACGCGGTTTGTCAGGCTGCACCAAGTTCTGGGGTGGAGCAGCGAGGCGCTTGACTGGGTGATGAAATCCGTCGGCGCGGAGGAGATCACGGAAGAGTTGATCATCGCGCTGAGTACGATGAAACAACTTACGGCCCGCACCGGGACCGACATCATCGAATTGACCGTCCTGTGGAGCGACATCAAGACCGATGGCAAGGGCAATGGCCCAACGCCCGCCGATCTGTTCGACAGGATTTACAACAGTCCAAGCCTATTGCGAGGGCAGGACCCGTATACCAGCAGCGTCCCGATCCCCTTCGATCCAAGCCGTCCCCTGACTTGGGACTACGATGTGCCAACCGGCGCGGATGCCAATATCCGCGGCCGATTGCTGGGGGCCTTGATGGTCAGCGACGACGATCTGACGCTGATTGCCCGCCACCTGATCAAGGGCGGTTCTGGCAGTGGGGGTACCACCATTTCGCTGACGCTTGCAAATTTGACGCAGATGTTTCGGGTGGCCCAGATATCACGGACACTCTCGCTCAGCATCGATGCCTATCTGGTCTTCATCAAGCTGCTGGAGCTGTCGGAGAACGATGTGGGCACCAGTGCGGTCGAGGAAGTCTGGCGGCAATTTGAAACCGCGCAATGGTTCGTCAACTCCAAGTTCGATATCTACACCGCACAATACATCATGCTGGGTAGGGTCAGCCCTTACTTCACGCCGCCCTACAAGCCGTCGGATGTGGCACCCTTCGTCAACACGCTTGCCACGACGGCGCAGCCCAACCTGTTGGTTCCGGGGGCGTTCGACGGCGCGGATATCGACACCGAGCGCGCGGATCTTCTGTACGAGCTTCTAAGCACGACAGGGTTCTGCACCGACATTGGTGTGATGAGGAACAATTTGGGCCGGTTTCTTACGGCCTCGGCCAAGAACGAGCTTACCAAACGCAGCTTCTTCACAGCCGATATCGACAAGACAGAATCCGAGGCGGTCTACGCACAGCTTTTGGCCGCAGTCCCACCGGTCTTGGAGAAGGTGACGAACAAAACCGCCCAGCTGGCCCGGCCCGTGTCCGAGAATCAGCGGCTCGATTATCTGTTCCCCGGCGATGAGAACGCCGCGAACAAGCGCAATCAGGTTCTCAGCATCTTGCTGTCCGTGCAGGGCTGTATCGCGTTTGACGAGCTGAGCTTTGCGTTCCCGCTGTCTGCGGATGCTTTCGTCAACGCGATGATTTCACCGCAGCAATCCGCGGCGATCCTAAACGATCTGGCAGCACAAAAGGCCCCCGTCGTCACGCTTGACCCGGCAGGCGGTCAACAGGGAACGATTGCGTCTTATGATGCTGCGTCGCGGACGGTGACGCTGGCTGCCCGCCTCGCGACCCAGCCGGTGCCGGGCAGCCTCTACAGCGTTCTGGACACCAAGGACACCGGGACCGCACAAGGCGCTGGTGTCACCTCGCTCACCTTGGATGCCGGTGCGTCCAACATCGACAGTGCCTACGTCGGGATGACTTTACGAATTCCAGGTCCCCTCGGTGAGGCCTTGAGCGCCGAGATCGTCCAGTACGATGGCGACACCCGTGAAGCAAAGGTCGCCCCGGCGTGGGACAGCCTGCCCCAGGCGGGCGTGGGCTATGCCGTCTATGACAGTCGTGTGGACGGGCAGGTTTTATCCGTTTCCGGCGATGAAATCGGTCTCGATTCGAACGCCAGTTCCAACGACACCAGATACGAAAACTGCCTGCTTGAAATCGACGCCTCCGGCACATTGCAACCAAACAGCGTCAGCGACGCCACCCTCAAAAGCCTGTTCGAAAGCACCGGCGCCGGGCAATCGGCCAGCGCGCAAAGTTATGACGGCGAGGGTCGCGAATTGATCGTCGCGACAAGCTGGGCCACCGTGCCGGACACGACGTCCTACTATCAAATTATCGGCAAAACGGTCACTGGCACCGCGCGTGCAGGCACCAACGGCTCGATCCAGTTGGCGACCACAGCCCCGAAAAAGGACAGCGCTTTGCAAGGGCTGTGGTTGTCGATCACAAGCGGCACCGGGGTCGGTCAGAAGCGACGCATCTACAGCTATGATGGCAAGTCCAGGACCGCGACGGTCCAGAGACCCTTCGACGTGGCCCCGGACAAGACCTCGCAGTATGTGGTCAAGGAGATCATCACCGAAGGCTATGCCCGCGGAGGCGCAACCTCTTCGATCCTGCTGGCCGCCGATGCGTCCACCAGCGACAAGGCCTACGACGGGACGACCATTGAAATCGTCGAACAACCCGACATCAATGACCGGGTGGGCGCGGTGCGCGGGGTGCTGGATGCCGTCAGCGCCCAGAACACCTTTGCCGCAACAGCGCTGAAAACCGCGAAAACCGATCAGTTTGCGCTTGCCCTGCGCGGTCTTGCGGACTTCCTGTCGACATCCGAGGACCGCCTTGCGACGCTGATTGAGGATGCCAGTCAGGTGTCCGGCTTAGTGGATGTCCTGCCGGATCTGCTGACGCCGTTGACGGCAGGGCAAGTGACCAGGACGCTGTCTGATTTCATCAAGGCGCTGGCGCAGAATGCCTTGCTGTTCGACACGCTGATCTACAGCCCGCTTGAGTCGGCCGCCGTCTTTGAGATGGAAGATGTATTTGGCTGGCCTGCGAACGGGCAATTGCGCCTCGAAAACCTTGAGACATTGGCGCTTTTCAAAGTGATCGTCGCCGATTTCTCCGGCAACTCGGATGCGGTTCTGGAATATCTGCGCTATCCCAACACGGCCCAAGGGCGCGCAAGCTCGCTTGCGGCGTTGTCCGTTGTGTCGCATTGGCCGCTGGATCAGATTGCAAATCTGGTCGAGCAGTTCTGGCCGACCTCAAACGGTGACGACTATTACCGCGCAGACACCGTTGGCGGGTTGAGCCGTATGGCGGCAGCCTTCGATCTTTGCGACAACACGCAGCTGAACATCTCGACCTTGCTTGAAATGCAGGCTCTTGGCCGGGTTTCCGTCGCAGACCCGTCAAATGACACGGTCGACCTCGAGAACTGGCGCAAGTACAGCGCCTTGGCGGATGTCACGCTGGGAGCGGTCAAGAACAGCGTCGGCGAGGCGGGCTTTACCAAAGTCTACAGCTATATCAATGAAGGCCTCAATGAAGCCAAGCGGGATATGTTAATCGGCTACACGCTTTGGATTCTCAACAACGCGGGCATCACACTCAAGAACTCAGAGCAGTTGTTCCAGTTCTTGCTGATCGATGTGAACACCGGCGGGTGTGACCAGTCCAGCTACATCGCGCAAGGCATCAGCGCGATCCAGCTTTATATGCAGCGTTGTCGGATGATGTTGGAACCCGGTGTGACTGACATGGCGCAGATCCCCGAAGCGTGGTGGGCCTGGATGTCAGCCTACCGGGTCTGGGAAGCGAACCGTAAAATCTTTCTCTACCCCGAAAACTACATCACACCATCGTTGCGTCAGGGTGCTACGCCGCAGTTCAAAACGCTGACGGAAACGCTGTTGTCCAACGATGTGACAGAGGCGACGGTATCGCAGGCGTTCCAGACCTATTTCGAAGGTTTCTCAAACGTCAGTCAGCTGACCAATTTCCAGACCTACAGCTATGACGAGACGCAGTTCGGCACGAGCATTCTTTACGACACCGGAACAGTTATGGCCGCGACGGAGGATACGGTCACACTGGCCGCCAGCGCGTCGAAAATCTTCAGCTACTACGTGGGGATGCAAATTCGCATCGTAAGCGGCACAGGCGTCGGGGAAACCGCGCGGATCACGGACTACAATGGCAGCAATCGGATAGCGACGATTTCGCCCAAGTGGAAAACAACCCCCGACGCGACATCGAACTATTCGGTGACCGGCAACGCCAAATACGAGTCCACGTACTACATTGCCAATGAACCGACAGACCCGAACGCGCGCTATTGGCGGCATTATTCGGGCCTCAAAGGCTGGTCGCCCTGGCAGGAGATCACGCTGAAAGCGGCCTCGCCCTACGTCAGCCCGGTCTACGCGTTCAACAAGCTGCACCTGCTGTGGACCGAGACCAAACTGGTCGAAAGCACCAAGATTGATCTGAATGCCTCGGGCAACCCCGAAACCACGAACGTCACCACCACCAGCGTATCGATCAACATATCGACCATGGACAAAGACCAGATCTGGTCGGTGCCGTACCGGGTGGCTGAGAATTCGGTGACCTGCTCGACCTTGGGGTACGAACTTGACCCCTATGTGGCCATGGCGTTGCCCGGCTGGACATCGCTATTCGAACCGCAAACTTATTATTTCTGGGAGAAACTCTATCCGGTCTATGTCCGGGAAGAGAATTTGACTGCGCCGGATGATTATCCAAACGGCGGACGCATCGTCCTGAACTTCGGCTTGCCCATCACCTTTCAGGTTGGCGGACCGGCTATGCCGCAAATCAAAGCGCCATCGACGAAGCAGCCTGCATCCACGCTTCAGTTTGCGAATGATGCCTATCAGACCCACAAGAACTACAACGCTCTGGTGCAAGGTGCGGCGACCAACATGACGGGCAGCACGCAATATTTGCCCGCGACATCCATCGACAGTGGGGGGATCATCGAAAACCTGCCACTGACGCTGATCAATGGCGTTCAGGGATATACGTACAAGCCGTTCGGCCCCAACGTGAATTACACGACCGGTGAATTGGAGGTTGCGACCGCAAGGCATTACAACCTGATCCAGACCGATTATCTGGGCGACAGTTACCCCAATAAAGAATCCTTCTTCTTCTCAACCGCGGAGGCAACCTTGCTGTCCAAGGTGGCCACGGGCACCGCAACGTCCGGCACGATCAAGAACCGCCCGGGTTCCATGATCTTCGACAACGGTGACGAGGCCTTCACCGTCCGAAGCTCTGCGGAGGGGGTTGTCCCGATGAACGAAGGGCTGATGGCCTCGGCCACACTGAGCGGCTTTCCAGACGGTCAGTTTTATCTGCAAAGCTCGAATTTCAGCAATGCGGCAAGTCCTATTGATCCAAGCACGCTGACCTACAGCTTTGAGCGTTTGACCTCGAAGGTGGCGGAGGGGCTCAACGCACGTCTGGTGCTGAGTGGTATTGCGTCCATGTTGTCGCTTGAGGCGCAAAATTCGCCCGAGCTTCCGTTCAGCCGCCTGAAGCCGTCCGCAAGCGTCGTGCCCCCGGCGACCGATAAGGTCGACTTCAACGGGGCTTACGGGCTCTATTTTTGGGAGATATTCTTTCACGCGCCGCTTCTGGTGGCCGAGATGCTGGCGTCGAACCAACGTTTCGAAGACTCAAAAACCTGGCTGGAGTTCATCTTCAACCCCACCCAAAGCCTCGACCCGTCGGACCCTGATCCGACGATCCGTTTCTGGCGGTTCATGCCATTCCGCTCGATGACCATCGAGTCGCTGACGGAAATTCTGACGGACCGTCAACAGATTCAGGTCTACAACGACGAACCGTTTGATCCCGACGCCATCGCCAGTCTGCGCACGTCAGCTTACGCGAAAGCTACCGTTATCCGCTACGTCAACAACCTGATCGCCTGGGCCGACCGCTTGTTCACCCAAGACACGCGCGAGACGATCAATCAGGCGACGAATATCTACGTGATGGCCGCCGATCTTCTGGGCCCGCGCCCGGTCGAGGTGGGCAAGATCAAGACCCCGCCGGCCAAAAGCTATAACAACGTCAAGGACCAGTACAACAACACCACGGTGACCGAAGGCGACGTTGCCGCAGGCAGTACCAACAGTCTGACCCTGGCTGCGTCTGCGTCGGACGTGAACGACGCCTACGCCGGTGACTACGTGAAGATAACCGCCGGCACAGGGTCGGGCCAGATCGGCTACATCGCGGCCTACGACGGCGCCACCAAGGTTGCGACCCTGGACGCGGTATGGAGCACGATCCCGGACGACACCTCGCAATACAAGGTCTTCATGCAGGGCATCCCGCAGTTCCTGATCCGTCTGGAGAATACGCCGACATTCAACAGTGCGGGCGGGGCCGAGTATTCCGATGTGCCGTTCAATGACATCGACAGCTATTTCTGCGTGCCCGAAAACAGCGAGTTGATGGGGCTGTGGGATCAGATCGAGGACCGATTGTTCAAGATCCGGCATTGCATGAATATCCACGGACAAGAGCGGTCCCTAGCCCTGTTCGCTCCGCCCATTGACCCACACGCGTTGATCGCAGCAGCGCAGGCCGGATCGGGTGCGATCAGCATTCTGCAATCGGGTGGGGCAGGGGTGCCGCTCTACCGCTTCGGCAGCGTAATCGAGCGCGCCAAGGCCTATGCCAGCCTTGTTGTCCAGTTCGGCAGCAGCCTGCTTGCCGCGCTGGAAAAGAAAGACGCGGAAGCCTTGTCGCAACTTCGCGTCGGTCAGGAACGCGCCCTTCAACAGATGGCCACACTGGTCAAGGAGCAGCAAATTCTTGAAGCTGAAGAGGCGCAAAGCGCGCTTGATCTAAGCTACGACGCAGCCGTCGGCCGCCAGACCTACTACCAACAGCAGGTGGATGACGGCCTTAGCATCGGGGAGCAGATCAACCTCGCCTCAATGACACTGGGGACGATCTTCAATGTCTCTGGCTCGGTAATGCGCGGCGCGTCCGCGATTGCCTATGCCGTGCCGCAGGTGGGCTCGCCCTTCGCGATGACCTACGGCGGTCAGCAGTTGGGCGCGGCCATCGGCGCCGGCGCATCGGTATTGGAGGGGCTTGGCATGCTGGCCAACTTCGCCGCTCAGATGAGCATAACGCTCGCACAGTACAAGCGCCGTGAGGACGAGTGGAACCTGCAGCTTGGGCAAACCACTCTGGATATCGCCCAGATCGAGCATCAGAAAACCTCGGCGCAGGCACATGTCGACATTGCCAAACGCGATTTGGCGATGCACGAAAAGTCGCTCGAACAAAACGAGGAAATGGAAGCCTTCCTGTCGGACAAATTCACCAACGAGGAGCTGTACCAGTGGATGTCGAGCAGTTTGTCGACCCTCTATTTCCAAAGCTTCAGTCTGGCGATGGAAATGGCCCGATCGGCGCAGAATGCCTATCGCTTCGAGATGAACGACCAGACGGACTATCTGGTCAACAACCACTGGGACGCAGGCCGTAAGGGGTTGCTGTCCGGCGAGGGCCTGATGCTCAGCCTGAACCAGATGGAGAAATCCTATCTGGACAAGAACAAGCGGCCCCTTGAGATCGAGAAAACCGTCTCGCTGCGGGAATTGAATCCGGTCGCTCTGATGTCTCTGGTCGAAACAGGCGAATGCATCTTCGAGCTGTCGGAGAAAATGTTCGACGATGATTTTCCGGGACACTTCCTGCGCAAGATCGTGACTGTGTCGGTGTCGATCCCGGCGGTCACAGGCCCCTATCAGAACCTTCATGCAACGCTGACCCAGCTCAGCAATCAGGTGGTGCTGAAACCCAATCTCGATGCAACGTCGTTCCTGCTGGGTGAAGACGGTGCGGAGGTGCCGTCGCCCACCGTGTTACGAAACAACTGGATGGCAAATCAATCGGTTGTGCTGTCGCAGGGCATGAACGACACTGGGTATTTCCAGTCGTCCGTGGATGACCGCTATTTGCCCTTCGAAGGGACCGGCGCCGTGTCTGCATGGCGACTGGAACTGCCCGTCGCATCGAACACTTTCGATTTTGCAACCGTGAACGATGTGGTGATCCATCTGAGTTACCGCGCGGTCAGCGGCGGCGATGCCTTCAAGAAAAAGGTGCTGTCCTTGCCTGCGATGAAGAAAAAGCCGCTCAGCGCGTATTTCGAGATGTCTCAGCGGTATTCGTCGCAATGGTATCAGTTCATGCAGCAGCCGTCCTCGACGACCAAACAGACCTTGTCGTTCACGCTGGAGGATCTGGTCCCGCCGAACGTATCGGACGGCATTGCGACCGGGCTTTTATTGAAGCTTGATCTGGCCGATCAGGCCAACGCGTCGGCGTCGCAAGATTATATCACCGTGACCTTGGGGACGTCCAAGCCCGTGCCGCTGACCCCGGACAAAGACGGAAACTTCTTGCTGATCTTCCCGGCCGCGCCACGGATGGATGAGGTCGAGGGCGCCTGTTCCATCACGTTCGATCTGGCGAAAACCCCGTCCGATTTGAAGGACGCGAACACTGGGCAACTCGATGCGGAGGTCCTGCGCGACATCGGGCTCGCCCTGTCTTTCGAAGGGGAATTGTCATGGACCAAATAGACCCCGCATTAAGCCGCGCGTGCTGCGCAGACATTACAAAATCAAGAAGGGGCACCAAGCCCACGTTCATTATCATAACTGAAATAGGAGATAGAAATGGCTGATCCATGGTGGTTACCCGGGTGCCAGAAGAACGTCGAAAAAATCGGCGGGACCTTGTGTACACAACAACATTGCACGGACTCACAAAACTACTGGCACGCGGTCTGCAATTGCCAAGATCCTTACCCGAACGGCTGCCGCGACAACAACGTCCAGAATTGCTGTTCCTACGAAGCCGAAAGCCCGGTCTACGTCATCGGGCCTGAGGGGTGCTATTGCTGTTGCGGGTGTTTTGCCAGCGACACGCAGGTGGCTTTCGACGAGGAAGACACCCGCATCATTGCCGATTTCAAAGTGGGCGATATGGTCTATGTCGCAATGGATCGTGATTTGTCGACCTGGGATCAGCTTCCCGTCGAATTCAGCAGCGGCACGAACGACCAGACCGTGGCGCACCTGATCCAGGTGCATTTCGGCGAACCGGAGAATCCCGAAGTCGTGCTGACAACCCGCGATCAGTTGTTCATGGTGCAGGACGGCAGGCTCAAGCGTGCCTCAAGGCTGATCCCCGAGCATGATCATCTCACCCGTGCGGATGGCTCGCTCGCCCCGATCCTGTCGCTGTCGTCCGGCGTCTACAAGCGGGGGCTTCACCACATCTCGACCAGCAGCACGCCGACGACGGATGTAGAAGGGCACCTGATGATCGCGAACGGGGTGGTGGTCGGCGACTACAGCCTCCAGATCACCGATCTGGGCAACGCCGCAGCCCACTTGATGGTGGACGGTCACGATGATCTGCCGGAATTTGGGACACAGGATTACGACAGGACCCATGTTCACCTCGAGTCCGATCATCATCGCGCGTACCCCAAGGCGCTTGAGGCCAAGCTGCCAAACGCTGAAGGGTTCGATGCTCGCGACGAGATGCTGCAAAAGCTCCACAGGCATCCGGTGGACTACGAACATGCCTTCTTTACCAAGAAACAGGCCCATGACATCTTCGACAATGCACCGCGCCAGCCGAACTACTCCAGCGCGGGCAAGGAAATCTTCCACTATTTGCAAAAGCTGTTCGCCGGGTTCTATCCGTCGATCGACGTGCATCTGGATGACCACGTCGAAGAGCCGAACGCCTATTCCGTGTACAGCCTGGGTCGCAAGGTGGTTGTGGTGAATGGTGGTCTGATTCGAACCAATGCAGTGGGCTATGAAGGCCTGGCCTTCATCATCGGTCGTCAGATGAACAAGTTCCAAAGCAACGCCAGGGACGGCGATCACCGCATGGTGTGCAACGGAGAGGCGGACTACGACGTCATCCCGGCCGTATTCCCCTACATCTGGTTTGGGCACTTCGGGCAAGCCTATGTGCAGCCCGCGATGGAACAGGTCTTTGCGCTGTTCGACTTCATCAAACCAGACCACGCGAAGGGCATTCTCGGCGACACCTGCAACGGAATTTCCATCGAGTGTCGGAAATCCGCGATTGAGGCGTCCTTGTACCTCAAGGCGCTGCCGGAATGTGCAGGCGGTCCACCGATCCCTACGCTTGAGGTGGTTGAAGCCACCGTGGAAGACAGCGGCTTGCTGCGTGTCCAGTTCAACGAACCCGTTGATCCCGATACGGCCACGATGATCGGCAACTATGAGTTCGCCCCGCTCGCGCCGGCCTCGTTGGTTGAGCTGAGCGATTCACATGACGCGGTGTTGATCGACGTCGAGTTGAAATCGCGAAAGCGGTATGTGGTTCACGCCGTTGATATCCTGTCCAAAGATGGACATCCCTTGGTCGAAAGCCGCAGTTCGGCCTCGTTCAAAGTGCCCCACACCTAAGGGTGATCCCTGTCTGGGGCCGGATCTCTTCCGGCCCCGGGCGCTATCGGCAATCCTACCTCACAAGACCGCCTCGCCATGACGTGCTATAGGCGACGGCTGAAAGGAAACAACATGATCTCTGAGCTGGCCGAGAATGCGGACGACCTGTCCGTCTTTGAGATGCGGGCGCAATTGGGCGACATCCTTGGGGCAGAGGAACCCGTCCCGGAGTGCGTCTTGTTGCGGGCCCTCGACGATGACGTATTCGCAGGCAACTTGATGACCTGCAAGGATGCGCCGGGCTTTCTGAAACCTCTGTTTGAAGCGCCTGACACCTTGGCCTACGCGCCAACCGCGCTGGCCGCTAAAAAGGGGGGGCAGTACAGTCAGATGGACCTGGCCAGCAAGGCCGCCACGGCCTTGGCCCGGTGGGCCGGGACCGGGTTCAAACGGGTGGAGCCGGAACAGATGGACCAGCGCGAGCAGGCCTGCCTGTCGTGCCCCTTTCTCGAAGCGCCGACGTCGCTGCTGCAAAAGGCGGCGGGTAGCCTAATCCGCGTCCGCGACGAGACAGGCTACCGGTTGGGCAAACGCACCTGCGCCAGCTGCGGATGCGTGACCATGTCGAAAATTCGGCTCCCCGAAGAGAACTGCCCGGAGCCGCATCCGATCACGCCTGGCGTGTCTCGCTGGGGCGAACCACTTGTACCGCGGGCGTCAGAACACAGCCGCTGATGCATCTGGGATCAGCGCGGGGGCGACGGCCAGCGGGATTGCGCCACCGCGGCTGCGCCCCGCGTTCCCCCAAAGTCTAATTTTTTGAAGGGCACCGGCGGGCGGAGTAGCGTGCTGGGTTCTGTCGCAAATTTTTGGTCAGCTTGTAGGGCGGCTTTCTGCGGACACAGTTATTCAGCGAGGGCGTCAAACTGCTTGAAAGCTGAGGTGCCTGTTTGACTGATTTGCCCCTTGCGGATCATGGGTTCTGTCGCAAATATCTGTGCATTTGGCAGGCTGGCAATGTTGTGTTAGCGGCGTGCTTCTGATTTTGCATGCGGATGCTCAAACATGACGATTGATTTTAAGGGCAGCCACTATCCAAAATCGGTGGTTCTATATGCGGTTTTCTTCTACGTCCGCTACGGGGTTTCCTATCGTGATCTTGAAGAGATCATGGCTGAACGCGGTGTTGATGTCGACCATGCCACGCTGAACCGATGGGTGGTGAAATTCTCTCCGCAGATCGCCGCAAATGCGCAAGTCAGGAAGAGGCCAACGGCCTGTTCCTGGCGCATGGATGAAACCTACATCAGGGTTCGCGGCAAGTGGGTCTATCTGTACCGTGCAGTCGACCGTGATGGCCAAACCCTTAATTTCATGCTCTCTGAGAACCGTGATACGGCTGCAGCGCGGCGGTTCTTCAAAAGTGCAGTTAGCATCAACCGAATCCCGGAGCGCATTGTCATCGACAAGAGCGGCGCCAATCTAGCAGGGTTGCAGAATCTTAATGTCATCCTCAAGTTTACGGGCGTTGGTCGGGTTATCGGTATCGTCCAATCCAAATACCTCAATAATCTCGTGGAGCAGGACCACCGTTTCATCAAACGGATCACACGGCCAATGCTAGGCTTCAAAGCGTTCCATTCAGCGGCAGCAACATTGGCTGGGATTGAGGCGGCGCACATGATCCGCAAGGGGCAACTCGGTCAAACAGGCACCTCAGCTTTCAAGCAGTTTGACGCCCTCGCTGGATAACTGTGTCCGCTGAAAGCCGCCCTACAAACTGACGAAAAATTTGCGACAGAACCTCCCGTAGTCCCGTAGATCTCCATTGGGATCGACGTATCGGTAGAGTGTGACGGGTTTGACGCCGAGTTCTTTGCAAAGTTCAGAAACGGACGTATCTCTGTTTTCCATTGCGGCCTGGGCCATGCGGCATTGCTCGGTTGGGTTTTTCTAAATGAAACGCTGAGCGTTTCGCAAAGCTTCGGAATGATGGTTGTCCTCCTGAGCATATTCGTCGGTCAATATGCGTTAAGGTCGAAGCCAGTATCGACAAAGCCGACATTGGCCGCGTTGCAGAAATCGTGAAATTTGGGCTCGAAGCAGACCTGCGGCGGTGCAGCGGAGCGGACCCATGACAACCAGGTGATGCGGGGCTTCCGGCCCAAACCTGCCGATGGCCGGTGCGATCAATGCGGCGATGCAGCTTCCCCGAAGCGGACATTCATTGGTCGCGCAGCGCGTTTCGCCTGCCGAGGTCTGCTCTGCGGACGAAGTTGCCGTTCGTCCGCTGCTTTCGAATGACCGCTTTCAGGTTGATGATTGCAAAAACGCTCCGCAAGACTTAGCGTCAGAACGTCGATCAATACTTTCTTATATTGCGTGGTAGTAACCTTACATGAACAGCATTTCATCACTTAAGACACAAGTAGTTGTTGTTAGCGTCAGCAAAACTATGCTCTATGCTGCAGCAGGTTTAATCATCGGGCGCTACATCCAAATATCTCCAATTTCGCCAGCAACACTTATCGTGCCTGATTTGGCTGAAGTTGACTGGCTCATGAGAGCGCTACCGATCCTCTTGTGCCTGTTTGCGGGTTTTCTGGGTTGGGCGTCTACTCTTCGTGATCGTGTTTTGGTTGATGTTGCTGTGCTCATTCGGTCAATTGAAGAGAAAGCCTAAACATGCGCGAGCTAGTTCCAATTCTTCGTTTATCTTCATTTGCACTTTCATTCCTTTTCTTGCCGTTTGCTGTCGTAGGACAAGAGGTCGACTCAGAAATAACGCTCATGTCAAATGACGGAACAATCAGCATCGTCGGCGAATATGTCGATTTTGAAACTGACGCCTATGTTATTTCGACCGCTTTGGGATTGCTTCGACTTAGCAGTGATTACGTAACTTGTACAGGACAAGCCTGTCCGGCTCGTGGCGTTATACCCACTCAATCCACGTTCGAGATGGGCTTTCAAGACGGAAAGATCATTATTCTGGGTGAAGAAAAATGGCCAATCGATGATCTTTTTAGCAATATATCTTTTCCTGGTCTCTCCCAAGGGGCAACTATGTTCGGAGTAGTAGTCGAAGATGAGGAAATTCTGCTCGCCGCAGCATCAGTTTTTTCCGAATTGGAAGCGACTATCAATAGTCCTGTTTTGTCTTCGAGTTATCTCGGCGATCCAGTTGTTGATTCGATGCTGTCCAGTGGTTTTTTTCCGCTTTCTGTTCCGACAAGTAATCCGGATACGCCGATTGTCCTTGTTCAAGTCACGGAGGATGATGATGGAGAAAGTGATTTACTACACGCTCGGCTGAAGGTAATTGCAGAAACCTCTGCAAGACAACTATTTCTTGAAGCCCTAGACTACAGTTGTGATTTTCCCATATTGCCAGAGACTATCTCTCCAAGTGTCACATCCAGTTTCAGTGTTTTGGGGACTTCGGCCGAATATACCTTCCTCGCCACATTCAATCTTGATGAGGTGTGTGCGTTTTTAGCTCTTGATCAGCCCTAAATTTGCACGATGATGACGTCTTCGCCAAATTAAGGAGTCTGCTCCAGTGACAAGCCGATTACCAACAAACGTTAGTAATCCGCCACAAGAGAATTGCGGGACAGAAAAAGCAGCCGTTCATTCCTAGCGCAGCATTTGTCAGTTCGGGCTCTCTGCCGCCATTCTCCGCATCGCGGCATCCGAAGTACGGCGCTTATGCGGTAACGTCATTCACGGCCCAAAGCCGACCTTCACGCTGGGTTTGAACGCTGCGGTGCGGCATCTCTAAAGCGGTCATTCGTCGTTTGTGCAGCAATTTGACTACCCATAGGTCTGCTATGCGGACTAAGCCGCCATTTAGGATTGCTTCGGCAAGGTCTGCTTTTCTTAGGGTTTCTTCAATTTCCAGCCATATTAAGCAGCGATATCGCGGCATTTATGGTGCCTTTGGCGAACGCTTTCGTGTTTCCCACCATGAGTGCATTTCCTTGAATGCGGGCATTAACCCGACGCCGTCTTCGGTGGCGCTGTACTCAACTTTTTTGGGGGGGACCTCGGCATAAATCATTCTTTTGACGAGACCATCGCGTTCCAGATCCCGTAGTTGCTTTGTCAGCATCGTCTGTGTGATTGCAGGGATCGCTTTCCGAAGCTCCCCAAACCTCTTTGTCCCATCAACGATAAGTACCTGCAGTATCGACAGCTTCCATTTTCCACCGATCATCGCGAAGACAAGTGGTGCGGGGCAAAGGTTCGAACTGGTATAGTCTTGCAATTGACGCTCCAATAGTATCGTTTTGATACTTAAGTATCAAAATACTGCCTACTTTTAAAACCGAATGTGTTGAGTATGTTTAGATCAAATTACCTCAATGGAGCTTATCTTGATCGAACTGTCAAAAAACTATGAAGAAGCCATCCAAGTCTCTGCATCTCAGAAGGCCTGTTTCCAAGCTGTCGCGACACAGATGGACAAGTGGTGGACCCGGTCCACCGAAGGGGGCCTCAATGGGGTCGGTGACATAGTGACTGCGCGGTTCCCGCCCGACTATGGGTTTTGGACGTTTGAGGCCATATCTTTCGAAAGTCCCAATCGCATCGAGATGATATGCACTGACGCGCACCACAAAGTCGAAGGCCAACCGAAGGAGATCGATCAAGAGTGGCTGGGAACAAAGATCATTTGGGAATTCAAAACGGTTGGATACAAGACCGAGATCAAGATGATACATGATGGACTAACGCCGACGCTGAATTGTTGGGGGATTTGCCTTGATGGCTGGAACCACTTCTTCAAAAACAGTCTGAAGTCGTTCTTGTGTGGCGAAGAGCCAAGCCCATATGTCTCAACTTAGCAGACATTCATTCAACGCGCAGCATCCGTCTCCAAAGGGCTCATTTCTGCCATCGGAGGCGGCGCAGCATCTTGTGGTAAAGTGTCCCCGTCAACGTCGGGTTGTCGTTGTGGGAGGGATTGGCGGATCGGAGGATCAGTCATGGAAACACCAAACTTACCTGCCATTCGCGCACTTCGGCCTGCTTGGAACAAAGGCCGCATTGTCGGCCAGAAACGCCCACTGAAGCCAAAGCATGTCTGGGCGATCAGGGTCCGACTAGAACTTGCAGAGAACCATCGTGATCTTGCTCTTTTCAATATGGCGATTGATAGCAAGCTTCGCGGGTGTGATCTTTGTCGCATGCAAGTCGTCGATGTGATGGCGTCAGGCCAAATCAAGGAGCGGGCGTCGGTGCTGCAAAGCAAGACGCAGAAACCAGTGCGGTTCGAGATTTCGGAAGGCACGCGGGTATCGGTCGCGAAGTGGATGGAAGACCCGCTGATGGTTGGGTCCGAGTATCTCTGGCCTGGCCGCTTCCACGAGCGTCTGCACATCTCAACCCGTCAGTACGCGCGGATCGTTCGGGATTGGGTCACGTCGATAGGGCTAGAAGCAACCGCTTATGGCACTCATTCGATGCGCCGGACCAAGGTGACACAGATCTATAAAAAAACAGGCAACCTGCGCGCTGTTCAACTTTTGTTGGGTCATACTAAGATGGATAGCACTGTCCGATACCTTGGTGTCGAACTTGAAGATGCTTTGGCCATCGCAGAAGCCATCGAAATCTAACGTCCCTGGGCCGTCTTCACAGACGGCCCATTGCGGACTCTCGACGCCTTTATCGGATTCTGCAGTTGCAGCCCGCAAAACGGACATTGCGTTACGAGCGCAGCATTTCGGCATGCTCGATAACTGCATCGCGGACAAAACCGTCTTTCGCTGCAAGTGCCCCAAAGTTCGCTTTGTAACAATGGCCCTAGCCTCGGAAACCTTGATCGAAGGTCTAAACAGGCGCTATGCTGCCGTAACGTCATCTTATTCTAGGGTGACGGTTTTCAAAAAGGGAATACGACATGGCATCCATGACTGACTATATGGTATTACAAGACGGTCCCGCCACTCTCAACAGTCACCCGAGCGGCACAGACCGGGTGATGATAGATTTTGACTTGCCCAGAAATTTCACAGTTGGCGTCCGTTTCGGAAAACCTGTCCTCGCTTATATTATCAATCCGCAATCGCGCTCGTCAAAGGTTGGAGGCTGGGTCAATCCGGTGGCCGACCCTTTTGTGTCATCCGAGCAGGTTATCTCGTTGAATTGGACAACTGACAACCATTCCGATTACGGCCTGTGGGAAGCCGTGGACGGGCGGAAATTCAAGGCTGGAGAGAGCAACCGCATCGTGTTCAAGGCGTGGGAAGGCAAGGTTATCGTGCGCGATATCATCTTGTGGTTCCAGCGCGGGAGTGGCAACTGACCGCCACACCCAAAAAGTGCCTTGGGTGGCGAGCGCCGACCGAGGCATTCAAGGACGAACTTTTGACACTGAGATAGCAGAGACCGTCGCAACGACCCTTGAGCATCCATGCGAAGTAAGAATGTCGCAGAACCGCAAGGTAAAAGTGTCACACTTCTCTGTCGAGGCAGGATTGGAGTGTGAATGTGGGATCGGTGGTCATGAGAGAGCGCGAGCTGAACCGCATAGAAATACTGATTAGGGTACACAGGGCCGGATGACAGCTGTGACGTCGGCCAACGTGCCGGATTTTAGGCTTTGCCAAGAAAACAGGCTGCTAATTGCCTTCCAAGCTGAAGGTTTTCGTCCCTCTGTGATAGCGGACATTTGTGCATTTCGCAGCATCGATCACTCTGGGCTCGAAGCAGACCTGCGGCGGTGCAGCGGAGCGGACCCATGACAACCAGGTGATGCGGGGCTTCCCGCCCTTACTGGTCATTCACCGACCCTCGAACATGCCGCAGTGCGGCCCATCGAAGGGGACATTCGCTGCAAGCGCAAAACCCAGCGATGGGCGAATTCACAGTTCGCGGGACAAAGCCACCGTTAATTCCACCGCGTCTATTCAGAGCAAGGAAAAGCGATAGACGTTGTTCAGGTAGCCCTGATCATCAATTCGAAAGTGTGTCTCACCGACTTGTGCAAAACCCTTCGAAAGATAGAAAGCTATCGCAGGATCATTTTCCGCATTGGTTGTTAACCACACGGAACCGACAGAAGCATCGCGACAGTGGTCGAGAGCCGCAGTCAGGAGACGCTTCCCGATACCCTTTCCATGATGTCTTGGCTGAACGTAAAAGGTGGAAATCTCCACGTCAGAACATCCATTTACTGGCGCAGGGCTGTTCGAAGAAACCCTTATGAAGCCGTCTATTCCGTCAGCGTTCTCAGAAACCAACATGAATTGTTCGGGGTCGCCAATCAGCCTCTCGGTCTTCTCAACCGTGAACTCTTCTAGCGCATAATCCGCAAAGAACGCACTCACGCCCCTCTTCAGGTAGGTGCCAATCCATACCTCGATAGAGATAGCTGCGATGCTTGATGCGTCGGAGTAAGTTGCTGCGCGAAGAACCATGCTGTGGTGTGACACCCTTTCTGCGATTGCGAAAGCTGATTCCGCCTGTAGGTCTGGGCTCAGAGCAGACTTGCGGCGTTGCAGCGAGGCGGGCGCATGGTCGATCACGCGTATCTGTGGCTTCCCGGCCCAAACCAGACATTGACCGGCGTTCGCGACGCGGTAGTTCAGCTTTCCCGAAGCGGACATTCGAGCAAGTGCCACGTTGCCCCAATGTATTGATGTCTATAACGTCGCGAAAGGTAATTGATCTAAGGAATAGAAATGGCTTTCATTGCGAAGATTTCTCCTGTCGAAATGGTGGTTGGGCAAAATATCCATATTGATGAGCGCACGATGTATGGCGGCAACCAGATAGCGGTTGGCGAACGGATCTACATTTGGACATCTGAGCACCAAGGAGGCCGAGGACTCGTCGCGGTCGGTAGCGTTGCTAATCTTGAAATTATAGGCTCTCGCGTGGCAGTAGATATCCTCGTCGAGGCAGCCGTTCAGCGCCCGTTTGATCTTACCGAAATCGCGCCCTTTAGAGATGTGGCGGATGGCTCACCGGTATCAGAATTAGCGCGAATGCTATACCGGCAAGCGCACAACAAAGTGGCCGCGCTCGACCAACCTACTACGACTCTTCTGGAAGAGCATTTCATCTAGCGACTTCGGCCCAGAGCCGACATTCGCCTTCCTTGGATAAACCGCGCGTTAGTTTCTACAAAGCCGACATTGGTACCAGTTTGAAAACTCGGATGTGCCAAGTGACCGCAGTACGGAGCAACTCGGTTATTGCTGGCTGACTTCAGCCTGTTCCGCAGTCTTATCAATACAAGTGACGTTATCTTCACCAAACCATAGTTTGGCCTTTTCGATGGATACCGCCGAAGGCCCGTTGAAATACACTACGAGTTCTTCCCGTGCGCGAGTACAGCAAACGTAAAAGATTTTCCGACTTCGTTCCAAGACACTGGCGGTGCCGCTCTCGGAAAACAAGTATTCGAAATTATAGAAGTTCCAGTTCCCGTTATCTAAAGCTACGAAAACTCTTTCGAACTCGTTACCTTTGACTTTATGTTGTGTTGAGAACGGAGTCCGCCCTTCGAGGTACTCAAACAAATTCATAAACTCTTTGTATCGTACCGCAGACAGCCGGTGATATAGATACGGTTTACTTGTCTTGAACACCTTAATCCGATCATCCAAGCGACGCAGTCCGGAACTATCGCAAAATTCCAAAACCTCTCCAATGCTGGCGTCAGACATACCTCGAAGTTTGGTAATCGCGTCAGCAAGTCTTTGTTTGTCAGCCAAACTGTGGACTTTCAGGTCTGTTCTTTTAAGGAAATCGGACACCTCTCCGCGACTATACAAGAACAAAATCGACTGGATCGAGAACAAGTGCTTTATCAAATCATCTCGTGTCGATCGGGTTGACCCTTCCTCATTCTCACTGTCTTTTTTGTCGTCGATCAGTTGTTCTTTGGAAACAAATAGCTTTCGAAAAACCTCATAGTCTTGAGCCCGTGCTAGAGCGAGTAATTCGGGGTTCTCATCTATAAAACGCTGCATTCCTGCTGTCGGTAGCACCTGTTGTTTGTTTGCAGCCGACCCAACTAGGGAATCAACTACTTCACCAAATGTCTTACCCGAGAAATCTGTCTCAATGCCCTGCGTCTTAACATACCTTGAAATCCGCTGCTTATAGTCAAGGATTTTGTCCTTGTCATAAATGTCCATCAGGGTCGGGTAACCTGCCCTGGGCGCATTCAGGTTATGTGTCAGATTCAACTCTTTAGTGTTCTGAGCGTCAGAAAAATCCCAACCGAGACCGTTTCTTACTTCATCCGTGTCGAGGGCTGAATCCATCGAATAAATAAATCGAACAACTCCCTTCTTCACCTGACCGTCAGTCATGTTGGGCGCGCTTTCATCAGAGGAAGGCAGCTGGGTTAGTCCGTCGTTGCGAACAGCGTTCGCGATGTCGATAACAGATTGCGGGTTGCGGCGGTTTTGTTGCTTGACTACCTCGCGAACTCTTCCGCATCCAAGATAGTCATTAAGATCGCCGACCGTTTTATCGTATATGGACTGCATGGAGTCCCCAAAAAAACCAACAACTGCTGACTTACCGCTCGATCGAAAGTGATCGAGTAGAATTCTTACAACATCAGGGGACGTATCTTGGTACTCATCTACCAGGATGAGTGGATACATGCTTTGTGCGATGTGAGAAAGTTTCGGATAACTAGCGAACAAAGCCTCGGATATCTTAATCACCTCATCGTGCGAAACAATGCCAGAGCGCACCGCAACGTATTCTTTATACTCAACTTTCTCTTCTTGTAAGTCCTCTAGGGCTATGTCGGTCCCAGTGTAGCGTATTCGATCATCTTCTGTATCGTTGTGAAGTTCCACGAGAGTCTTCTTCAGCTCTCGCTGAAACGGTCTAACGATGCGCCAAAGGAAGTCGTGTATCGTGCCGACATCAAGGTTTTGATGATCAATCCGCTCTAAGACTTCTTTAGCCGCTGCATTCGTGTAGGTCATACACGCAATTTTGATCGATGGATGCTGGCGAAGAGATTCCTGAATGACCTGAACTAGTGAGTAGGTCTTTCCGCTCCCTGCGCCTCCGCTTAACAAGAAGTTCTCACCATTATCAATGAGCCCAAGTATATCATCTACTTCTTGTTCCAGCATCAGCTTTGCCTCAGCCAGATCAGACCCGCTCGGATGTACTCAGGTGTATTCCAATTTCCGAACAGATGAAGGTGGTTTTGCTCGTCGAGCTCTAGGTCTTCATGCGGCTTTACTGTCTTTGGTTTCTCCTGACTGTTTAGCAAGACTTCGATCGCAAATGATGGTTTGCTGTCGATGCCCTTTTCAGCCATTTCATAGGCTTTCCTATTGGCCAAGAATGTTCTGAGATGCTTGTTTGTTAAACTTGGAAAAGGATGATCATTTTTGACAGCCCCATCGTCCATGGTGCAGGCGTCGCTAAGTAGATCGTAGTTCACGTGCAGGAAGGCATCTTCAAAACTACGCGCTTGATAATTGGTGCCCTTTGAATTGGTCTCTTCAGTTTGGAACGCAACGCGCAGTGTTCCTTCCTTATGCCCAATCCAACTACCGTTTTCAGCAAGAAAAGCCTTCTTTCCAAATGGAATATCTTTCAAGTTCTGGAATGAGATCGGGCTTGTTCCTTCGGGATCACGGAAGAACTGCTTCAACGTCTCGTTAGTTGTCAAAGTAGCGTTATCAGTTGCGCAGACTTCATTTCTTTGCTTTTCAGTCCCATCTGCGTTTTGCTTCGGGTTCCCAGCATCGTCGAGTACCGGAACTCTCTGTCCACCGTCTAAATCAGTAATCACAAGGCACTTCAGGCCAATAAACTGGACAAACTTCTCAAAAGTTCTGAAGTAATTGCCTACCTCGACTATAGAAATATTTTGAGATTGGAGCGGCAAACTGAGGTCGGTTCCAGACTCCAGTTCTTCGATTAGGCAATCTTGATCGGCTTTAACAATCATCGCCGGCATCAGGATACGCTCTGTATCACCCTCGATGAAAATTGCTTTGTCCGCGAAAAAGAGCTCAGAACGGTGAACAGTCAGATACTGCTTTAGAAACTTAAACCAACTCGGCCTGTCCGAGTATCTGTTCTCCAAATCCTTCAAGTTTAGTGCTTCAACTTCTCCTTCATTGCGTCGCAAGTATTTGATGTCATCAAAGCTGCTTTCCGAAACGATATGTGAGGAGTGAGTTGATAAAATAGTTTGCAGTTGAAAGGCAGGTCGCCCGACTGGATTGCATGATCTATTCAATAACTCTTTGATATTCTTGATGAAGACATACTGAAGTTGTGGGTGCGTATGCGCCTCCGGTTCTTCAATAAACAAAAGGTTGATGTTCGCCGGGGGCGCTTCCACTGTCCCGGAAAAATCTTGCATTACCCCCCTCAGCTCAAAAATCATACTGATTAGATTGAGGTAACCTAAACCATTGTGGTTCTCCGGCAGATCGTGGCCGTCATAACCGCTAGCATATTTGACGATAGTGTTGTCCTTGAGAAGACGGCTGCTCCGTAGGGCCGAAACTATCTTAATTCGGCTTTCATCTTTCTGTACCCCACCGAATTGAGCGACATCATTTAGCACACCTCCGAAAAGCTTGTTGTAAACTCCGTCCAAATCTCTGTCTGCCTTTACAAGACTATCTTTAAATCTTTCGACTTCTTCCAATTCTCCATTGGTAGCGATTATTCGATCATATTCCCCAGCAGATTGGGCAGACAGCGTATTGTCAGTTTCCTTATTTGAGACGTCACGACGTGCACCGAGAGCGCTAAATCTTATAATACGATCAAGCTTGATCTTCTCTTTATCTAAGTCGGTGTAGTGCTCAAAATCTGGACGGCAGTGCTCCAAATCAAACAGGACGCTTTTTCTGCGCGTTTTGAAATACTTATCATGTTCTTGACTTAGGAAATCGATAGCCGATACGGAGTCTATTTTTACCTCGTCTCTGCGCTTATTTTCATTGATGAAGTCCTCCCTAATTCGGTCAAGAGCAGCGGCATCAACTCCATACTCGAAAGATAACACAATGGTAGAATTGTTTGGATCCAAGTCCATCAGGATCGTATCGCCGACTGCGGAAAGATCGTCGCTTTTGTCATACGTAATAAACAAGAGCATCTGGATTTTGACATCCTCGGGTCGGTTCTGCTCCGCACCATCGGATGTGATCCACGTTGCGAGCGCCCGCCCAACATCTAAATTCAAGTCTTCGAAGGCAAAAGACGACGCGCCTCGTCCAAGAAACCTTTCGAGCAGCAAAAGAAGAGATGTCTTGCCACAGTTGTTCTTGCCAATAACTAATGAAAGATCATCCTCCAGATCGAGGCGTACATCTTTGAGTAACCTAAAATTTCTAATTTCAACCTTTGAAATTTTCATTTGTTATACCTTGGTTGAGTCGATGAACTCACCATAGGCCAGCCGACAAAAAATGATAGACCGTTCTGGTTGTATGTGTGCCAGCGAATGCACTGAGATGACAGATCCTTAAAGGTCGGCTTTGCGAAAATTGGAGACCCACACTGCAATAGCAGCGAATGGCCGCAACCCGCCCGTTCGAGTCGACCATGCCGAAACTTGGCACGGATCGGAGCTGAATGTCCGCTACCGTGATGAGGCAAAGGTGCATTCGCACTTACAGCGAACGACCGTTATCCGCCCTTCCTGTGGATGGCCGGCCCGAGGGCGGCACCACGACAAACCAACGTCTGCATTGCCGCCGTCAGACCGGCTTGATTACCCCTGAAGCTATTCTCACGAAGCGCCGATCTTAGTGAAAAACTTTTGCCACCGGAGAGGCTAACGCATTGATTTCATTTGCCCGATACGGACTGCGTTTGCCAATCTACGATGCTGATAATATTGTGTTCTCATAGTCCCTGTCTGTCCGCCTGCTTCTGTCCTTATCTTGGTAGAGGGCAGGCCGATCCCGTTGTGGTTGGGTGTGTTACGCAAACTTCAAGTTGGAAAGGTTCTTGCGAGTAGGGGTGTGACATCTGAGTCTCACTGATTGGAGCAGATCGGATCGTGAACTTGATGCCAAAAGATTTACGCACTATTGCGAAAATATTACGAATTTAGATTTATTATTGAATTAGTACAGTCTGTTAAGTTGCCCTCCATCGGCACCAATACTGACAGCGCCTGTCGCGCATTTGTCAGTAAAATCATAGTAGTCACACCAGTTTGTGCACCTCGCTCTGCTTGCAGTCTCGACTTCGCTGTGCAGGTGTTCGCAAGTCGAAGTCGTTTTCCTGCAAGTGCGCGGCCAATGACTGGGCATGACAGCAAGAATATGCCATCCTCAACACCCGGCCCGAGGGCGAGAGCGTCATCTTGGGGGATGCATTTCAGCGCTATGCAAGTGAGGTATCATCCAAAAAGCGTGGTGAGCGCTGGGAGATCATCCGACTGGCCAAATTGCGCAAGGAACCTTTCGCTGCGATCATGATGTCGGATCTTCGGTCGTCTGATCTTGCTCGTTGGCGCGACGACGTCTTAAGGACGGTTCCCCAGGAACCTTGCGGCGCGAGATGCAACTGGTAAGCGGCGTGATGAATCAGGCTGTGAGAGAAGGGGGATATCTGCCCGAGAATCCGATGGCCTCAGTCAGGCGTCCAGCAGAGCCGCCGTCGCGCGATCGCCTGCCTATAGACCGGGAATTGGAGGCGCTGGCGATCTCGGCAGGTAGTGGTCTGTCAGTGGCGACAGCGCGCACCTATCATGCGTTCTTGTTTGCGATCGAGACGGGTATGCGATCGGGCGAAATTGTCGGTTTGCGCTGGGATGACGTTGATCTGGCGGCGCGCGTGACGCATATGTCGATCACCAAGAACGTCAGCGCGCGATGTGCCAGTTTCATTTGGAGGCGTTTCCTCAACCGGACCCTGTGTTTGGACTGGATGGTGCGCAGCGAGATGCGTTGTGGCGCAAGCTGCGTGATCGTGCTGGCATTGAGGGATTGACCTTGCGGTGACGCGCCTTGCCAAGAAGCTGGACGTTCTCGACCTGGCCCGCATTGTGGGGCACAAGAATATCTAGATGCTGATTCGTTATTACAATGCATCCTCATCAGATATCGCTAAGAGTCTGGATTGAAACGCACCATGTGGACGCTGGCGATGATCCTGAATTGTATGGATCTGTCATCGACCCGTCGTAGAAAGGAACGGGTGCTGCGCCCGATTAGCTTGGCATAATCAGCCAGGATGGCAATGAGTTGTTTCATAATCATTTGTCCGTTCTTAAATCGTGATCTTTCGTGGTGATGGGCTGTCATGCGGCCATCTGCTGCATTGCGCTTTCGCCCCACTGGGCTGCTGCGGCCTGCATCATCCCGGGGAATGAGCGGCTGCGCAGTCGGGCGCGATCGGGGCCGGGTGGCATGCGGTGGATGCGGTTCCAGAGCCACCATCCGTCGGAATGGCGTTCCGGTTCTCGGAGTAAGTCTGTGGCGCGGAGAGGGGGTAGGCCGCGCAAATACCAGCCTGTGGCCTTGTAGGCGGGTTCACCGAACCAGAAGGGCTGCATGATGTGAGGTGCGAGCAGATCGTCTGGCATGGCGTCGCGTGCCAAATCGTTCATCGCCGTTTTCTCAATAGCGACGCGCTCGATTGGTGTCTTGTAGCAGGTTGTGAACACATCGACACTAGGCGCAAACTCTATCGTTTGAACTTCTGCCGCTTCGGTTTGTCGCCTGCGACATCGGGCAGTCGGGATATTCCATGCTGCTGCAGACAAGGTAATAGCGTCGGATTTCCATCGGACAGAAACCTGCCAGCCCCGCCCATATGGGTATGTTGCAACAGTTTCATCCGCGCCGTAGATAGTGCGCTATGTCAGATACAGACCCCAAAAACCTGATCCGGATAGCACGCGAGGATGGCGACAGTGCTGTGGCGCAGCCGCTTGATCTGGGCGCGCGTGTGCGCGAGCTGCGTAAGGCGCGTGACTGGACGTTGGAACAGGCGGCCCAGCAGGCGGGGCTGGCCCGGTCGACCCTGTCGAAAATCGAAAACGGGCAGATGTCGCCGACCTATGATGCGTTGAAAAAGCTGGCGGTGGGTTTAGAGATTTCGGTTCCGCAGCTATTCACGCCGCCATCGAAGGCGCAGGTGAATGGGCGGATGGCGGTGACCCGCACTGGTGAAACGGTTGAGCAGATCACCACGACCTATGAGCATGACCTGCTGGCCAATACATTAAAATCAAAAAAAATGTTGCCGTATCGTGCCCGTATCCGTGCCCGCGACATGGCGGATTTCGATGGCTGGGTCCGGCATGACGGGGAAGAATTCCTGTATGTTCTGACCGGGCAAGTCCGGCTTTATACAGAGTTTTATGAACCGGTAGAGCTGAAACGCGGCGAAAGTGCCTATTACGATGCCAGTATGGGCCATAATGTGGTGTCGGTTAGCCAAGACGATGCCACGATCCTGTGGGTGACATCGCTTACCTGAATACCTGTAGCTTTGCCGCGTCACTGGTGTGTCGCGATGGGCGGCAACGGTGCCGCCCCTTTTATGTTCAGCTTGCCTTTGCGACGGGCGGTTCCGGGGTGTCGTCATCGCCGAAGCGCTTGTCATCAGAGAGTGCGTCTTCACCTGCTGGGATGTTCTGGCCTGATGCTTTGATACGCGCGTTGTCGCGGGTAGGGTCCATCACAACATCTGCCGGCTCTTCCCCCATCAGCCAATCGGCTAGTTCCATCTGGGCGGCGACAGGGTCTTCGCCTTTGGTTTTTGAAAGATAGGTCAGGAAACCATCCTGATCACCGTCGATTGCCAGCACCTCATCTTCGTCAAGGGCGGGCCAGCGGGTGAGGATACGGGGGGTGAAGGCTGTCCAGTTCTGTGCGACATCTTTCCATTGCATTCTTCTTCTCCTGTCTGTTGCTTACGGGGCCAACACCGCGAGTGACAGGTTAGTTCCGGAAAAGTCGCGGCAGGATGAGCGCGGCGAGGCCGGTGCCGATCAGCTGCATCAGGATGAACATCGGGATGTGACCGGGATTGATCCCGGCGAATGTGTCGCTGAACCCGCGTGCAATTGTGACCGCCGGGTTGGCAAAGCTGGTGGATGAGGTGAACCAGTAAGCGCCTGTGATATAGAGCGCGACCAAGGTCGGCACCGCCTCTCGGGGGGAATGTATGCCGCCGAAGATCACGAAAAGCAGCCCGAAGGTGGCAAGGATTTCTGAAAACCACTGTGACACGCCGGTCCGGTCGGTATTTGAAAATTGCAGGATGTCGAGGTCGAACATGATGTGGCAGGCCCAGACCCCAAGAATGCCGCCGATGATCTGGACCGCGACATAGGCCGTCGCAATGCCGGGTGTGATTTCGCGCCGCAGAAAGAAGGCGAGCGTGACCGCCGGGTTGAAATGTGCGCCCGAAATTGGCCCGAGGATGGTGATGATGAAATAGAGCGTGCATCCGGTCGCAATGGCGTTGGCCAACAGTGCGATGGCATTGTTACCGTCCGCCAGCGCCGCCCCCATGATACCAGAGCCAACGACGCCGATCAGCAGGAAGGCCGTGCCGATCCCTTCGGCGCAAAGCTTTTGCACGCTCATGCGCCGATCCGCTTCAGGGCGGCATGCAGATCGTTTTGTGACATTTCTTCAAAGGGCAGGGCGATCAGTTGTGTTGCACGGTCGTAGAGCTGTGCATATGCGGTTTCGAATGCGGCGGGCTGATCATCTGGTGGCGCGGCAGCAGGATCTTCGACACCCCAATGCGCGCGCAATGGTGTCCCGGGCCAGTAAGGGCATTCTTCCCCTGCGGCAGAGCCACAGACAGTAATCACCGCATCCATCACCGGCGCATCGGACGTGGCGAAGTCATCCCAGCTTTGCGAGCTGAGACAATCGGTCGGAAAGCCCTTTTCGGATAATAGCGCGATGGATTGCGGATGCACCCGACCCGCAGGCTTTGATCCGGCGGACCACGCCTTGATCCGCCCGTCAGAGCGGTGTTTCAGGATGCTTTCCAGAAGAATGGAACGGGCAGAGTTTCCGGTGCAGAGAATGAGGATATTCATAGGGGCCTTTGGTGTTTTGGCCCCGCTTATGGATGGCTTGTAACAAGTCCATGACAGCGGGGCCGGTATCTTAGTCTTCTTCGTACCACCAGACATCCGGCTGCCAGCCGGGCCAGTCCCCCCAGACGGGAATGTAGTCGGGATGCTTCAGTTCTTTGACCTGCGCAATTCGGCTGACGTTCCATTGATAGATCGGGATGACGTAGCGCCCGGTGGTAAGCAGCCGGTCGAGCGCCTGAACTGCGGAGACAAAATCATCCTGGGTTGCCGAGGTCAGCAGCCGGCCAATCATCGCGTCAACCGCAGGTGATTTGACACCCATCAGGTTGCGCCCGCCGGGTGTGTCCGCGTTTTCGGACCCGAAGTAAACATACTGCTCATTTCCCGGCGAAAGTGACACGCCGCGCCTGTAATAGACCATGTCATAATCATATGCGTCGGTGCGTTCTTTGAACTGGGCGCTGTCAGCGACGGTGATCGTTGGCGTGATTCCGATCCGCTGGAGCGATTCACGGTAGAGGTCGATGATCGACTGAAACTCCAACCCGCCTTGGTCGAGCAGGATTTCCAACTGAAACGGCTCGCCTTCCGCGTTTTTCAGCGTCCCGTCCTGGACCGTCCATCCTGCAGCCTCTAGCTGCGAGAGCGCGGCACGGATGCCCGCGCGGTTACGCTCTGTCCCGTCGCTAACTGGAAGGCTATAGGCGTCAAGGGTGCCGGGGAGCAGATCATCTGCAAATGGTGCGAGAAATTCAGCGACCCGCCCGCTGGCCGCTTCGTCTGACATGCCCAGTGGCGAGTTCGACCAGAATGAAGTGATACGCGGCTGTGCCCCGCCAGTCATGGTTTCGTTGATAAATTCAAAGTTGAAGACGTGGATCAGCGCATCACGGACCCGCCAATCCGCAAGATGTGGGCGGCGCGTATTCATCGCAAAGCCCGTCATGCCAGAAGGGCGGCCATGAGGCAGGACCTCTTTCACCACGTCGCCGCTTTGCACTGCAGGGAAATCATAGCGTGTGTCCCAGCGTACCACGTTGAATTCACGGGTCGCGTTGACCTCGCCGACCTTGAATGCTTCGAACGCAGCGGTTTCGTCGCCGAAGAATTCGAGTCGGATTTCGTCAAGATTATTGGTGCCGCGCCGGAAGGGTACGTCTTTGCCCCAATAGTCGGGATTGCGGCGGAGCGAGACGTAGCGGCCCGGTTCGAAATCGTCGATCACATAGGGTGCAGAGGTGATCGGAATGACATCGGTTGTGCTTTCCGCGAAATCCAGCCCATCCCACTGTGCCTTTTTCAAGATCGGGCGCAGACCCGCGATCAGCGCGAGTTCCTGATCTTCGACGTTGAAATTGATCCGCACTGACCGTTCGCCGGTCTGTTCCATGCTTTCGACCTTTTCCCAGAACCCGCGGTAGCGACCGTGCCCTTCGGTGCCGAGTGTTTCATAGGACCACATCACGTCTTCTATGGTCACGGGGCTGCCATCTGAGAATGCCGCACCTTCGCGCAAAGTAAATTCAACCCACTCGCGATTCGGCCCTGTTTCAATCGATTCGGCCAGTACCCCATAAAGCGAGAAGGGTTCATCAATGCTGCGCCCCATGAAGCTTTCACCCAGAAAGAAGCGGAGCTGCCATGGCACGGAGCCTTTGAGGATAAAAGGGTTGAGGCTATCAAAGCTGCCGACCTCTGCCGTGACAATCTGACCGCCGGTGGGCGCATCGGGATTCGCATAGGGCAGGGACACAAAATCCGGTGGAAGCGCCGGATCGCCATACATAGCTATGCCATGCTGCGGTTCGGCGCTGGCAATTTGTGCTGCGGCGATAAGGCCAGCGGCAAGGCTGACGGCCCTTGCGATCCTGCCTGTTTGTACTGTCATTGGATGGTGCCCCTGTTGTCACGAATGATTATGAAACCGGATCGTAAAGCGGGTTTTCAGCCTTTTCAAACTTTTAGCTTGGATGGACGCTGCTCATTGCTTATAAAGGGGTCACTGCTCGATAGGTTTCTTGCCTGTATGAAACCTGCCTCAATAACTTTACGCCCGCCTTGTGCGGGCGTTTTTTTTATGGGCTTCGGCACCGTTTGCTGGTCATTGCAATTGCGACATATACACTGGTCGTAAAGCAGAGAATCGGAGCTTATTCATGTCGCTTTCAGGAAAAACTGCCGTCATCACCGGATCTAACTCTGGTATCGGGCTGGGTGTGGCCCGCGAATTGGCCAAGGCTGGCGCGAATGTCGTTTTGAATTCCTTTACCGACCGCGAAGAAGATCATGCATTGGCCGCCGAAATCGCAGAGGCGAGCGGGGTGGATGCGAAATATGTCCAAGCCGACATGTCCAAGGGTGAGGATTGTCGCCGCCTGATCACTGCTACGGGCGGTTGCGATATTTTGATAAACAACGCAGGCATTCAGCACGTGGCACCGGTGCAGGACTTTCCGCCTGAAAAATGGGATGCAATCATTGCGATCAACTTGTCTTCGGCATTCCATACAACAGCCGCTGCTGTGACCGGGATGCGCGACCGTGGTTGGGGCCGGATCATCAATATCGCTAGCGCGCATGGGCTGACCGCCTCGCCCTATAAATCGGCTTATGTGGCGGCCAAGCATGGCATTGTCGGGTTGACCAAAACAATTGGATTAGAGACTGCGCAGGATCCGATCACTTGCAACGCGATCTGCCCCGGCTATGTGCTGACCCCGCTGGTAGAGGCGCAAATTCCTGACACGATGAAAGAATATGACATGTCCCGTGAGGATGTGATCAAAAACGTGCTTCTGGATCGCCAGCCGTCCAAGGAATTTGCGACGGTCGCGCAGCTGGGTGGTACGGCGGTTTATCTGTGCTCTGACGCTGCGGCGCAGGTCACCGGCACGACGATCAGTATTGATGGTGGCTGGACCGCGCTATGAAACGGATCAACCTGGCACTGCAAGGCGGGGGCGCACATGGTGCGTTTACCTGGGGCGTGCTGTGCCGGTTGTTACATGAAGAAGACGTTGAAATTTCTGCGATATCAGGCACTTCTGCGGGAGCGTTGAACGCTGCCGCCTTGAAATCTGGCTGGGTCGCGAATGGTCGCACCGGCGCGCTTGAAAATCTGGAATGGTTTTGGGGACAGGTTGGCGCGATAACCGACCCGCGTTTTAGCGAATGGGTATCGTCGCTGGCCCCGACAGCGCATTTATGGGCGCAGGCGATGGAAAGCTCGCCCGCTTATATGGCGTTTGACATGACGACGCGGATGTTATCGCCCTATATTTACGGCCCAAGCATGCGCAATCCTCTGGAGCGTATCGTGCGCGAATTCCATTATGATGAGGTCTGCGCCAGCGATGGTCCGGATTTGCATATCTGCGCGACGAATGTCCGAACGGGCAAGATCCGTGTTTTCGCGGGGGATGAGATCATGCCAGAGGTGATCATGGCCTCTGCCTGTTTGCCAAGCCTGTTCCAAGCGGTGGAATTCACTGATCCAAGCACCGGCAAGACAGAAGCATTCTGGGATGGCGGCTATACCGGTAACCCAGCGCTGTTTCCGTTGTTTCACAAGGATTTACCAGATGATATTCTGATCGTGAATATCAACCCGCTGCACCGCGAGGAACTGCCGAATGATAGCCGGTCGATCCAAAATCGGATCAACGAAATCAGCTTTAACAGTTCGCTTTTCCGCGAACTGCGGGCGATTGAGTTTGTGAAACGGTTGATTAGGGACGGGATGGTTAAACCCGGTAATATGAAAGATGTGCTGGTGCATATGATCGCCGATGACGCGCTGATGAACGAGCTGAACGTAGCGACCAAAACGATCCCGAATGCAGTGGTGATTGCCCGGCTGAAAAGCGCGGGTGAAGATGCGGCAGAAGCGTTTTTGAAGAACCATAAGGATGATCTGAATCAGCGCAGCACAGTCAACCTGACCGGGATGTTCAGCTGATCAGCTTTATCGCCAGTGCCCACATGACTAGCCCGATCAGCACATCCAGAATGCGCCAAGCTTGTGTGGACTGCATGATCGGTGCAAGTAGCCGCGCCCCATAGCCAAGCCCGAAGAAGAACACGAACGACGATGTCACGGCGCCAATTCCGAAGGCCATGCGGGGGGCGCCTGACGGAAACTCTGTCGAGATGGCGCCGATTAGCGCCAGCGTATCAAGATAAACATGCGGGTTTAGCCAAGTGAAGGCCGCGCCCGTTGCCAGCGTCGCCCAAAGACTGGCGGATTGTCCGGCCAATTGCATCGCATATGCGCCCTGCCAAGCGGCATGCAGGCGCAGTGCGCCATAGACAAAGAGAAACGCAACGCCGCCCCAAGCCATATAAAGCGGCAGGCCGGGGTAGAGCGTGACGATATAGCCAAAACCCAGCACGCCTGCGGTGATCAGAATGGCGTCCGATGCAGCACAAAGTAGGCAAAGCCAGAATACATGCGTCCGCGCCAACCCTTGCCGGAGCACGAAAGCATTCTGCGCGCCGATGGCCAGAATTAATGCAAAAGCGGTCGCGAAACCGGTGATTGCGGGGGAAAGCAGCACTTATTCGGCGGCGTGGGGCAGCTGTGTCAGGTCTTTGCCGTTGTTGGGATAGACAAGCCCGGCAGAGATTACCAGTTTGGCTGCATCCTCGACCGTCATGTCCAACACCTTCACGTCGCTGCGCGGCAAAAACAGCAGGAAACCGGAAGTCGGGTTCGGTGTGGTTGGCAGGAAAACGGTGACGATGGGTTCGCCGTCTGACAGTTTGGCATCAATTTCCCCTTTGGCATTGGTCGAGATAAAAGCGATGGCCCACAGGCCGCGGCGCGGATATTCGATCATGCAGGCCTTGTCGAACGAGGTATCGCGCTGGGAAAACACCGTTTCCGCGATCTGCTTGGCCGCGTTGTATATTGAACGGACGACGGGGGTGCGATCAACCAACCGCTCGCCCAGCCCAAGGAAAGATTTGCCGATCAACCCTTTGCCGATCCAACCAACGATCACTGTGAAAAGCAGGAAGATGACGACGCCGACCCCGCGCACGTTGACGGCGACCCGATCCAGCCCCTCGCGCCCCAGCACCCGGTTGATCAGTTCTTCGGGATGGTAGGCACCCGGCACAAAGGGCCAAACCCAGCTATCAACCCAGCCAACAACCGTCCAGATCAGCCAGAGCGTCAGGCCAATTGGCGCAACAATGATCAACCCGGCGAGGAAGTTGCTACGCATACGGGCAAGAATGCCGGGTCTGCTGCGGCGCTTGATCTCTTCATGATTGGGGTCGATCATTAGATTATCCAAATTCAACTGTCGGACAGCATTTAAGCGCTGCCACATACCCCGACAAGCGGCGATGCCATTTTGATGCCGCTATTTTGCCATTTCGTTTGCAATTTGTGCAGCCAGCCGCGCGTTGTTGCGCACGAGGGCGATATTTGCAGTCAGAGACCGGCCCTCTGTCAGTTCGAAAATCCGACCGAGCAGAAAAGGCGTGACATCTTTGGCGCTAATTTTTTGCGCGTCTGCCTCCTCCAATGCTTGGGCGATGATGGGTGCCAGCGTATCCGCCGGGATTTCATCGGCGATCGGGATCGGGTTGGCCACCAACTGCCCCCCTGACAGCCCCATCGCGCTGCGCATCTTTTGAGCTGCTGCGATATCGGCAGCGCTATCCATGCGTAGCGGTGCGGGCATGTCGGAACTGGCAGACCAAAAGGCCGGTAACATGTCCTGCCCATAAGCGATGACCGGAACGCCCAGCGTTTCGAGGGTTTCAAAGGTCTTGGGCAGGTCCAAGATCGCCTTGGCCCCTGCGCCAACCACCGTCACCGGCGTTTGCGCCAGTTCTTGCAGGTCAGCAGAGATATCAAAGCTATTCTCAGCGCCCCGATGCACGCCGCCAATGCCGCCAGTGGCAAAAACATGGATTTCGGCCCGATGCGCCGCGATCATTGTGGCCGCCACGGTGGTCGCCCCGGTGCCGCCGGTAGCGATGCAAGCGGCCATGTCCGCGCGCGACAGTTTGGCGACATTTTCGGCCTGACCCAATGCATCAAGCTGTGCAGGCTCCAACCCGATATGCAGCGTGCCGTCAATGACCGCGATGGTTGCAGGCACGGCACCCGCCGCGCGCACGTCTTCTTCGACCAAACGCGCGGTTTCTACGTTTTGCGGGAAGGGCATGCCGTGGGTGATGATCGTGCTTTCGAGCGCGACGATCGGCGCCTTATCGGCCAACGCCATCGAGACTTCGACACTGTATTTCATCGGGATGGTCATAATGGGGTCTCTCCGGATACGTAAGTTGCGGCGGCGTTCAGAGCGCGGGTCAGGGCTGTCGGGCGGTCATCGCCCTGCGCCTCTGACGCGATATGCGCCGCCATGAATGTATCACCTGCGCCAGTCACGCGTGTGACCATGACGGCGGGCGGGGTTTGGGTGATAATATCGCCGGCTGTGCCTTCGGAGGCGGATTTGCCACCATCGGTCACCAGCACACGGTGGACGCCGCGCTTGATCAGCGCAGCTGCTGCGATATCGGATGTTTCAAAGCGTGTCTGGCAAAGCAGCCCCGCCTCTTCAAGATTGACGTAAAAGGTCGCCGAGGGGTGGCCAACCAGTGCCAGCAAGCGTTCCGCCTTGCCGGGCGAAGCAGGCGCGACCCGCAGATCCGCGCGTGCAAAAAGTGGCGATTGCGCGATCTCTTGCAGCAGATCCTCTGTCAGGTTGCCATCGAGTGCGACCGGCCCGGCAAAGGGGGTGTGCACAGAACCAAGCGCGCCATTGGCCAGTGGCCGCAGGATTTTGTCGCCTGCGGCCTCAAGCGAATGCGCATCGGCAATCGCCGCTATCAGCCCGTTGGCCCCCTCGACGGCCATGTAAACATCTGTCGGCAGATCATCAGAGCGATAGATATGGTCGCAGATCATGCCCATCCGGGTGGCTTCGGCGGTCAGCTCTTCACCTTCGGCGTCGCGTCCTATGGTCGTCAGAAGGCCAGGGGTCATACCAAAACGGCGCAGCGTCATGGCAATATTCATCGCGACACCGCCGGGCAGGCGGGTGATCCGCCCCGGCACGTCAGAGCCAACCCGCATATGGCTGGCCGCACGACCGATCACGTCCCACAGGACGGAACCGATGCAAAGGATATCAGGGGTCTTTGTCATGGGCGCCTTTTGGCGGAGCGACAGATAATGCGCAAGCGGCGTTCATACCCCGCGTTGCACCATGTCGCGGATTTTCACGGCCTTTTCGAAATGATCCAGCCTGTGGGTTTCGATCCACCATGTTGCGGCCTCCATCAGAAGTGGCGGATCATCGTTGCGGTTGGCAAAGAACGCATAGAAGGACAGGCCGACATTTTCACCTTTCTGGACAATCTTGCGGTCGCAGACGTCGATGATTTTTGCGCGCAGTGCGGCTCTCATTCTGGTGTCGCGAATGTCAGGTTCGCCCACAGCGTTTCCCAGACGGCACCGGTCATTTCAGCCAGTTGGGCGGTGGGTTCGCGGATGACCACCGCATCAATCATATAGCGGTGGCCTGGTTTAACCGGGAAAGTGGCGATCCCTTGATCGTCCGTTCTGTAGAGGTTGATGCTGGCGGCTTCGCCGCGGCGCTTTTCGAAGACTTCGATTTGCTCGTTTGCGCGCACATTCTCGCGGTAAAACAGCTGGACGCTGAACCCGTTGGTCAGATCGTCTGTATAAGGATTGTTGAGGGCGACAAGCTCTGTTTCCAACCCGGCGCGCCGGTCGGAGCCCGCACTGTTTCCGACGCCGATCAAGGATTTGGAATAGCGGGAGTAGATTTCGCTGAAATTCTCTTCGGGCAGGCCGCGTTCCTGATGGCGTGGTAGCAGGTTGCCCAGATCTTTGTGGTCGATGAAGGTCTGGAATTTTCCCCAGGTTTCGTAATTTACGACGGCATTCTTGGCCTGATAGGCTGCAATATTCAGGCCTTCCTGCACGGGTGCCTGATTGAGGGCAGGGCGGTCGCCAGCGCGGCCCCGGACACGGGCTGTCTCATCCCCGGAAAACAGTACGAAATTCACAAACTGTCCCGGTACATAGGGGAGCGATCTGCCTGAAAACTCTTGCCCATTGACAATGTTCGCCTCAAGGTTACGGTCCCCGGCGATCTGGTAGCGCAGAGGCTCAATCCAGAATTCATGGGCCGTAACCGGCGCGGCGAGCAAAGACAAAACAAGGGTGAGACAACGCATGACGATTTCCTTTTTGAACTGGCTTAAGGTTGCGTATCACGCGCTTTTGTCAAGTATTCTTGCCTTGATTGTGATCGCGGCGGGACCGGCATCGGCACATGAGGTGTTTCCCAGCATTCTGAACCTCCGCGCTGACGATGGTGTGATCCTGATCGAGGTGGACGTCAACGCCGAAGCGTTACTGGCTGATGTCGATCTGAGCGCCGTGGCCGATACGGATGAGGCCGAGAATGCAGAGAGTTATGACAATCTGCGCGCATTATCCCCGCAAGAGATCGCAGACCGGTTTGACAGCTATTTCCCAGCTTTTGCGGACAACCTGACCGTGCTTGCCGATGGTGCACCTGTGACTCTGCGCAATAATGGGGTGATCGTTCAACCCCAAGCGGACGGTGAACTGCCCCGTGAAACCCGTGTAAGCCTTGTGGGTGATTACCCTACGGATGCCACAACGCTCGATATTGGTTGGATCGCCGCGTATGGCACGCTGATCGTGCGGCAGAATGATATCGCCAATGAACCCTATACCGGCACCCTGTCGGGCGGCGACATGTCCGGTTCATTCAACATTGATGGCGGTAATGCGCAATCCGGTTGGCAGGTCTTTGTCGATTACATCCCAATCGGGTTTGATCACATTGTTCCCAAAGGCTTGGATCATATTCTCTTTGTCTTGGGGCTGTTTTTCCTTGCGGCCCGGATGCGCCCGTTGCTGGTTCAGGTATCGCTGTTCACTTTGGCCCACACAATCACGCTCGCGCTGGCCGCGTTGGGGCATACGCAATTCCTGGATGATTTCTTTCTCAACACCTTTGGGATTGAATTTATTGCCGTGGTCGAGCCGTTGATTGCGCTTTCGATTGTATATGTCGCGGTCGAAAACATCTTTATGAAAGGGATCAGCCCTTGGCGGCCCTTTGTTGTCTTTGCGTTCGGTTTGTTGCACGGGCTTGGCTTTGCCTCTGTGCTGGCGGAATTCGGTTTGCCCGATAACGCATTTGTACCTGCCCTAATCGGCTTTAACGTTGGCGTTGAGGTCGGTCAGCTTGCCGTTATCGCGGTGGTATTCCTGTGTGTCTGGCAGGCGTTGCGGGTTGACCGCGGTGCCAATGAGGCCAACCAAGGCTTTGCGCTTTACGGTGTACTGCTGGTCGTCGCCGCTGCGCTCATGGCGCTTGAACCTGCGGCGCTTGTCGTCGCGCTGGAGAACCCTGTCTGGGTCTTTGCTGCACCACTTGCAGCACTGTTCGTGCTTTGCATCGCATCCATTCAGTTGCGGGATAAACCGGACGCTTATCGGCGTCTGGTATCCAACCCCGCATCCGTCGCCATTGCTGTTGTCGGGGCCTATTGGTTCCTTGACCGGATCGGGGGCTTGGCGTTTCTGTAACAGAGGCATTTGCTGAGCCGGTCGGCAATTTAACATAAATACACGGGCTGTTGGCAATCTGAGGGTTGCCACCAGCTGACACCAGCGCTAAGAGGCGCTCACTTAATCCCGCAGGCGGGGGCGGGTCCGATGGGGAGAAATCCCGGACGATCCACCGGTTGGCATCACGCTAATCCCCCGCTGAGGCTTGAAACCGGAAAAGGAAAATATATGGCTCTTCCCGAGTTCACCATGCGTCAGCTGCTTGAAGCAGGCGTACACTTTGGTCACCAGACCGCGCGTTGGAACCCCAAGATGGGTCAATACATCTACGGTTCGCGCAACGGCATCCACATCATGGATCTGACACAGACCGTACCACTGTTGGATCAGGCGTTGCAGATCATCCGTGACACCGTCGCAAAAGGCGGCCGCGTTCTGTTCGTCGGCACCAAGCGCCAGGCAGCCAAACCCATCATGGACGCCGCCGAAAAATCCGCACAGTTCTACATGAACCACCGCTGGTTGGGCGGCACGCTGACCAACTGGCAGACAGTGTCTCAGTCCATCAACCGTCTGAAGGCGATTGATGAAGCTTCGGAAAACGGGTTCACCGGCCTGACCAAGAAAGAGCGTCTGGGCATGGAGCGTGAGCAGGGCAAATTGCAGGCCTCGCTGGGCGGGATCCGCGAAATGGGCGGCACGCCTGATCTGCTGTTCGTCATCGACGTGAACAAGGAAGACCTTGCCATCGCCGAAGCGAAAAAACTGGGTATTCCTGTTGTAGCCGTGGTTGATACCAACTGCTCGCCCGATGGTGTGGATTACATCATTCCTGGCAATGACGATGCAGCCCGTGCCATCGCACTTTACACCGATCTGGCCGCCCGCGCGGCGCTGGACGGCATGACCGCACAGCTGGGTGCTGCTGGTGTCGATATGGGCGCCATGGAAGAGCTGGCCGAGGAAGTGATTGCCGGGGAAGCCGCAGCCGAAGAAGCTGCCGCGTCCTAAGGAGCGTCATAAAACAGTCGGGCAGGGGCACTATGCCCCGCCCGGAATGCATTCATTCCGTCAAGGAGAATTAAAATGGCAATCACCGCTGCAATGGTGAAAGAGCTGCGCGACACTACAGGCGCAGGCATGATGGACGCCAAAAAGGCGTTGACCGAAAATGATGGCGACATGGACGCGGCTGTTGATTGGCTGCGCACCAAAGGTCTGGCCAAAGCGGCCAAGAAGGCTGGCCGTACAGCGGCCGAGGGTCTGGTCGCAGTTGCTGTTAAAGACGGCAAAGGCGTCGCGATCGAAGTGAATTCCGAAACAGATTTTGTTGCGAAAAATGCTGACTTCCAAAAAATGGTCGGCAAGATCGCCAACGCCGCCTTGGATGCGAGCGATCTGGACGGGCTGAAAAGCACGCAGATCGACGGGAAATCCGTCGAGCAGACTGTGACAGACGCTGTTGCCGTGATCGGTGAAAACATGTCCGTGCGTCGGATGGTTGCGCTTGAAGGTGGTACCGTGGTGAACTACGTCCACAATGCTGCTGCCCCCGGTATGGGCAATATCGGCGTGCTGGTCGCCATGACGGGCGACAATGAGGCATTCGGCCGTCAGGTTGCGATGCATATTGCTGCCGCCAACCCTGCGTCGTTGTCCGAGGATGATCTTGACCCGGCAGTGGTCGAGAAGGAAAAGCAGGTCCAGATGGATATCGCTCGCGAAAGCGGCAAGCCTGAGGCTGTCATCGAAAAGATGATTGTTGGCCGGATGAAGAAATACATGGCCGAGGTCACGCTGCTGAACCAGCAATTCGTGGTGAACCCTGACCTGACTGTTGCCCAGGCTGCAAAAGACGCCGGTGTCGAAATCACCGGCTATGCTCGCCTGGAAGTTGGCGAAGGCATCGAAAAAGCTGAAGAAGATTTCGCGGCTGAAGTGGCTAAGCTGAATAGCTGATCTTTACCGAATTTTCAATTAAAAGCCCGCTCAAATGAGCGGGCTTTTTTATTTCAAAACAAGGGTACTCGAATCTATTTCTAGGTGTAATTGTGAGGGTCCAATACAACCCAATTAAAGGAATCCCGATGCCTGTGGAAACGATTGTTGACGAAAATAATCAGTATCCTTGGACGAGTATAGAAATTGAGTTTGATGACAACGGTGTCATGCTCACCCGCACTATTAATTTTGATGACGGTATCAGCGCGCTAGAAACATTTGAGAGCGGACAGATGACCTCACTGCTTAAAACTGACACCGGTGATGATGGCGGGATCAAACCGTGGACCTCAGTCCTGATGTCATATGATGCGACCGGCCGCTTGGAAGAACGTTATACCATATATGATGATGGTCGCGCATTGACAGAAATGATTGATGGGTCTGTGGAAATGACCCTTGAAGAAGACCTTGATGACATTGCGAACTGGACAACAATCGAAACAAATTCCGTAGGAAGAACGATTTCAGATCGGGTTATAACCTATGACAATGGTGTGATCCGCTCCGAGCTTTTTAACGGTGGATGGCTCCGAAGCGTTGTTGAAACTGATGGATTCGAGATAGGTGACGGTACGCCACCTGAACATGGCGGTGTGAAATCATGGACCCAACGCAAAACCAGTTATGATAGCTGGGGCCTTATTGAAAGCCGCAAAACAGAATTCGATAATGGCATATATAGAGATGAAGGCTTCGAAGATGGCCAAATCACTTTCAAGGCGGAGTTTGATGGGTATAACCCGTGGTCTGGGAGCGCTCCGCCTACAGATGGCGGCGCGTTCTCTTGGGATTTCCGGGCCTATAGTTACTCGGGCGGAATATTAACTGGGCACAAGATCATCTATGACAATTATATTGTCGAGCAAGGCTACTATAGTGCGTATGGGTTCCCGGGGCTATTACAGTCTACAATCAAGACTGATGGATTTGATCCGACTCTCGGTGAGGCCCCCCCGGAGGATGGCGGTTCTATGGCATGGACGCGACTGATCACCGATTACCACCCGGATGGTGAAATATTCGGCAAAACATACGAATTTGACGATGGCGTTGTCAGGTTTGAGACTTACCAACAAGGATCACTCTGGCGGGTCTATATTGGCGATGGTTTTATGCCAATTTCGGAAAACGTACCTGCCGATAGTGGCGTAAAACCATGGGAAACGATCACTGAATCCTATGAGGTCAGTGGTTTAATTAGCTTCCGCGAAACAACCTATGACAACGGCGATGTGAAGCTGGACCGATTTGAGAATGGTGTATTGTTCTCATCACTTAAAGCTGATGGGTATCACCCAACCTTTGATACGCCACCCGTGGATGGTGGAAATGCCGAATGGAGTAGCATCGAAACCTTATATAGCTCCTCCGGTCAGATCGAATCCCGTGCAACTATTTATGATGATGGCGACACGATCATTTTCAATTTTGAAGATGGTGAACGCAGTGAAAGAGTGCGTGTCGATGGCGACGGTGATGAGACGTGGCTGCTCAGCGTGACAACCTACGGTGAAGATGGCAATCAAACCGTGAATTATGACACTGCTGAAGATGTACCTGACGCGTACTTCGACTATCTTGCGTTCACGGCTTTGTCTGACATCGCCTGATATTGAAAAGACGCGGCACCGCGCTCGGGAGAAACGCGGTGCCGCTACGATCGCAGTGCCTGTCCAAACGGGACGGGGACAGACCAGCATCGGCGGCTGACGCCCATAGGCAAACCCTGGACGTCAGCGTCCGGTTACCCGGCACAGGTATCAGAGCCCTGAAATCACAAGGTTTATACCCGCTGTTCCCAGGCCTAAGGCCACCACTCACGGAACACGGATAATTTGCCGATTTACGTCAAGTTAAGAAAGTCAGGGAAACCTGACCCTGCGTCTTTTAATAATTTTTTCCGCCACGTCAGATGTAACAAGATTGCGTCAAACTTCGACATCCATGATGAACATTTGGTTGTAGAAGGCAGCTTTGAGTACGGCCTGTGCAGTTGTTTCCACATCCAGCGCTTCGCGTGCCAGTCGTAAATGTTTTTCGACAGTTGCCGATGTGAGCCCCAGCAAAAGTGCGATGTCTTGCGTGGTCTTGCCGTCACCAACCCATTGCAACACCTCGCGCTGCCGTTTGGTCAGGTGCCGTTCACCGGAATAGGGCAGGGTGAGCAGCTTCAAGTGCATGACGTTATTCATGACGATAATTTCGTCGCCATGCTTGGCCCAAGTCTGTTCAACCGCATCCTGACTGATCCCGGCTTTGGCGGTCAGCGCAATGGCAGCCTTGGTCCGCTCCGAGATCGAGCGGAAGCTGATCGTATAGCCTGCAGTGACATCCATCTGTCTGTTGAATTCCATCACCCGCTTTTCACTGGGCGTCAGGTTGTCGATGCGGTTCATATCCATCATCCAGCGCCAGCTGCACGCACCATCATTGGCGAGCGCCCAATTCAGCATCGGCGCGTGATAGTAATAGCCTTCGTCAAAGAACATCCGCATGTATTCAGGGCTTTGCGTCGATAGCAGCACCCAATCTTGCGGATCCCCCAGCGAGCTGGACGTCCGGTAGCGGGTAAAACCATACATCAGCCGGTCAAACCCGTAGCCGCCCATCTGTGTCGTATGAATATCCCAGAGCTCTTCGACAGAGCGTGCGTTTGTCAGCTTGTCGAGCTGATTCACAAAATCAGTCATTGATGTCTCCGATATGGGACAGGAGTGCGTCCATGGCCAGCGGGTATCCTGCCGCGCCAAAGCCACAAATCTGCCCGACCGCCACCCGGCCAATATAGGATTTGTGTCGGAACGTCTCTCTTGCGTGGATGTTCGACAGATGCAGTTCGACCACCGGCAGCGCGACAGATGCAATCGCATCCATCAGTGCGACTGATGTATGCGTGTAGGCGCCGGCGTTAAGAATGATTCCATTATGCTTGCCTTGTGCCGCGTGGATCGCGTCGATCAGCTTGCCTTCATGATTTGATTGCTCAAAATGGAGCGTTACGCCAAGCGCGGACGCCTTGGCTACGCAAAGGTTTTCGATGTCCTTGAGGGTGGTCGATCCATAGACCTCTGGCTGGCGGGTGCCGAGCAGATTCAGGTTAGGACCGTTCAGAATGAGAAGAGAGCGTTTCATGAACGTGCTTTAACACTTTTAACTACCTAGCCAAAAGGCTAATTTCCGCCGCTCGGCCACTGGATGCGATAGTCTGGATGGTCTATCCCTGTGCATGATCCGCAATAGCGGATAGAAATATGTATCGATTTTTGCTGCCGTAGCCCGAAGTGAGACTGTCCAAGTGCCCCATTCCAAGGTCATCATCACCACGATGAAGAACGAGGCCCCCTATATTCTGGAATGGGTGGCGCATCATCTGATCATCGGTTTTGATCACATCGTCGTTTTTACAAATGACTGTACGGATGGCACTGACGAATTGCTTACTCGGCTGCAAGAGCTGGGCTACCTGACTTTCCGTTCTCATAAGCCAGGACGTGGTGGTGTGCACCGATCAGCCCTGCGACGCGCGCGCGCGCTGAACGTCGTCAAAGAAGCGGAATGGGTCTATGTGACCGATGCCGATGAGTTTTTGAATATCCACGCTGGTGATAACACCGTTGATGCGCTGATTGCGGCGAGTGGCGGCGATGATGTCGATGTGATCCAGATCCCATGGCGGATATTTTCGAATAACGGACGATATGTGCTGCGTGATTCTTTGGTGACCGAGCAATTTACTGATGCTGAACCTTCCTATGAAGAAGGCGGGGCAGGGCGGCGATTTGTGAAATCACTTTTCCGCAATAACGAGACATACCTGCGTTTCGGATCACATAATCCACTGCTGCGCGACGAGGACGATGGCAAGTTGATCTGGGTACGCCCTGGCGGGATTGATGCATCCAATATGCAGATGGGCAACCATGTGCCGCCACCCTTCGGCCACGACGTTGCGCAGGTCAATCACTACGCTGTACGCTCTGCACAGTCATATCTTCTCAAACGTCTGCGCGGTAGATCGTCGCATACAGGACAGATGATTGACACCAGCTATTGGGACAGGTGGAACCGCGGTGGCGTACCTGATGAGAGTATTCATCGATACGCCGCTGCAATGCGTTCACAACTGGCAGTTTTTCGGGCGGATGAAGCGTTGGATAAACTCCATCGTCGCGGTTTCCGCTGGCATAAGTCGCTTTTGAAAGAGCTTTCAAAAGAAGACGATTACAAAAGGCTCTATCATAAGATCTGCAACTCACCACCGGTTGCCTGTCATCCAAAAGACCGCCAAACCAGAACGTCTTGGAACCTTAAAATACAAGATGTTGGACCGTCTACTACCGCGTAATGCGCTTGCGAATGAAGGTCGTGATGCACGTATAGGATCAGGTGGCAGTCATTTTTTGTGAATGACTGCCACCTGATCCTGCCGTTTTTTGTTATATTTTGCTTGAAAGACGAAGCACCCGGAAATTTGGTCTGCGACCTGCTCTAGCTCGGCCTGAAGAGCCTTGTCACTATGCTCAAATAACCTGGATTTTTGGAAACCGTCAAAAAGTGCAGCCGTTTTTGTGAAATTTGGCCTTTCCATATGCGGCGGCTGCCAGCGTAGGTCTTCGATGATGTAAAGGCCGCCATGCTTGAGACGATCAAAGAGCTCTAGAAACGCATATTGTTGGTGGTGTGACGCGTGTGATGCATCATCGAGAATGATGTCCATCTTGGGCAATGTTTCCGCAACCAAGGCGATATTCTCGCGCTTATCCATATCGCAACGATGAAAGGTAAAGCGTTCATGTTCGAACCAAGAAAAATCGGAGATATCAAGGCCATGGACCTGCGCCGTCTCAAAAAACTTCAGCCACATCCGGATGGAGGGCAAATCCTTTGTCTCGCGGTCCTTTTCAACATTATGCTCTGGCCCGCCAATCAGCAGCCCCATTTCCATAAAGTTGACAGGCTGGTCACGGAAAGGGTGCAACAACATCTGATAGAGTTCGGTATAGCGGTGTTTGCTTGGCCCCTTGTCCGATCCGAATTCCAACGCAAGATCTGAAAGGTTCAACAGCGGAGATGGTGTAGTGTTGGCCGTCTTCATTGTTGACCCCCCGGATTTTTCGCTTTGCATGCCTTTCGGCTGGGGGACAGGTGCTTTTTCAGGCTCAATCCCGTGCATTTTTACAAGATCGTATATCACGCTTCCCGGAATCGGCAGGCCATCGTTCCGGCGGGCTAGGCGCGGTCTGACACGACGTCCGTAAAAGTGAATGGAGGCCGTGTCCGGCTTGATATAATTCTCGATGTTTTTGATAGGCCGCAGCATTTCACGCCGATCGCTGAAGCTGAATGGATAAAGCACATGCCGTGCAAAGGCATATTCAATTTCCCCCGTTTCATGAAGAAAATGCGTTAGTGCATGCGGCCCCCACACGCCCCAGGGCTGTTCGCTCGCATGTACCGGCTGCCCCGCGTCGCGTGCATGCTGCAACTTACGCTGATATTTTTCACCGTACCAGCTAGGGATGGCGAATTCGTCACGCGTGTATTCAAGCAGAGCACCAAGTGTATCACTGTCCTGTGGCAAGCCAAGAACACCACCATTAACGTTTACATCAGACTCCCAGCCATAGAAATGTCCACTCTTGGTGCGGAATGGAAGCGCGCAATAGGCGTCCGTATCGGCCCAGATCGTCTTTTCCGACATCGATAGCAACCTGTACCGGAACAGATCCGAATGCAGTGCGGGACTGCCTGTTCGGTTGTGCTGCAAAAAATCGGTGCGCGGAAGAATATCATCGGCAGATGCCAGTTCTATGCCATCAGGCACGTTCTGCAAAGGACCGTAATGATAAAGCCGTACGTGATGCCCGGCATCTATGAAGGATTTCAGGCATAGCTGTTCCAGATAGCTGAGCGGGCCTTCCATCCACAGTGCCGCAATTGTATACTCTTCACGTGCCATAGCAGAAGCTTCCTATCTCTCAGCCGAATGAGCCAAACAATGCTCACAATAATGAACCTCTGCGGCCCGGAAAGGTCGGCTCACACGGTGACCAACAACATGTTGATCGGGATGGTGATGCAAGTTTTTGCGCCGACGCGGTTTCCAACTGAATATGGTAGGTGATAGACTTCGTCAAACGCTTGGTCATCAATCGTTGAGCAGAATTGTAATAGGTAACTTATGTCACGTAGCACATGTACAGTTCCGGAGAATCTCTTCGGTATCAACAAATATTGTTTTGACGTCTGCTCGCACGTGTTTTTTAATCATCTACATAGGTATTCCGCATCATGAAGGTAGGGTTGTTGTCCTGCGTCAGGGATGAAGGGCCGTTCCTGCTCGAATGGGTCGCGTATCACCTATTGCGTGGCTTTGATCCAATCGTGGTGTATAGTAACGATTCTTCCGATGGCACGACCGAACTCCTTGATACGTTGGATCGTGCAGGCGTTCTTACGCATGTACTACAACAGCTCGCGCCTAGCCAAGCACCACAATTTGTGGCCGCTGACATCGCATTTGATCACCCTGAACTACAGGCGGCCGACTGGCTGATTTGGCTGGACGTGGACGAGTTTCTATATTGTACGCATTGGAACAATGATGTTCGCGACATGGCGGAAAACATGTCTGAGATTGCTGATGTCGTCTGTATCAACTGGTTGAACTTCGGCAGCGGTGGTGTCGAAAAGTGGTCACCCGGACTTGTGATTGAACAATTCCTTCATCGGGGACCCGAGAATTCAAGCCGCAATATTATGTATAAAAGTCTTTTCAAAAGGTCAAACAAGGTGCGTGGTTTCGGGCTTCACCGACCGTTTATGAAATCCGATTTTCGCGAAAGCGGTGGGCGCATCGTGAATACATCCTTTAAGCCGATGCATGATGAGGCTTATCGTTGGACATCACGCGCGCGCCACAAGCAAGGCGATGCACCGATGGAACTGGTATCACATGAAAACGCAGCGATTTTTCACTATCCTGTGAAGAGTCGTGAATCGTTCGAAGGAAAGCGTCGGCGAGGGCAGGGTACTAAAGCGTTGGATTCGGACGATCGTGCCATTCGGTTTCGCGAGAGGTACTGGATGATCTATAATCAGAATGCGGTTTCCGATAGCCGGATGCTTGAATGTGTAGAGCCGGTGACGCAGAAGATGAATGAACTCCTAAAGCTTCCTGAGGTGGCAGCAGCGCATGCGGCCTGTCTTGAAGGATACGCAAAACTTTTAAACCCCGAGACCTAGCTACGAATACGGCATTCGACTAGACTCATTGGGAAGGATAAACATGACCAAGCAAATCATCGGAAAACTACCGGGCGAGAGCACGGACAAAGGAGCAAAGAAAAAGCGGCGGGTATCGAAAGATGTAGTGCGTCGCAAGTTCTTGCAAAAGCTGCCAAGCGGTGGCATCGCGGTCGAGATCGGCGTTTGGCAGGGGGAATTTTCCCCAACCATTCTGGAGCTTATTGCCCCTGACAAGCTTGTTTTGATCGATCCTTGGGCCCATATCGACGATGACAGCCACGCTGAGGCGTTCGTTGGTCGCACCGGGAAGTCCAAGATGGACAAGATTTTCGATAAGGTTATCAATAAGTTTAGCGACGAAATTGAATCAGGCAAGGTGGCACTGGTCCGCGATTTTTCGGTTCCTGCGCTAGAGCAGTTCGCCGATGAGAGCATCTCGTTCGCATATGTGGATGGCGATCATTCCTATGAAGGTGTTTCAGCTGATCTGGCGGCACTGTTTCCCAAGATTAAAAAGGGCGGGATCATGGCTTTTGACGACTATCACCGCCGTGGTTGGTGGGGTGATGGTGTGATCCGCGCGATTAACGAGTTTCTGGGCCAGCATCCACGTGATCTGCGAATCCGCGCGATTGTCGGCGCACAGATCGCCATTGAAGTTCTCGAGACCGCAGAGGAAAACGGCTGATTAGTTGGCATTTTCCTGTACTACGTGAGTTTTTGACATGCGGCTGATCGTTTCGACCATGAAAGATGAGGGGCCGTTCATTCTGGAATGGATTGCTTACTATCTGTTCCTTGGGTTCGACCATTTTATCATCAACACCAATGATTGTTCTGACGGAACGGACAAAATCATTGCCCGGTTAGAAGAACTTGGCATCGCTTCCCATATCGACAATCCGGGACCATGGAAGCTTGGCCCGCAGGCGTCAGCTTATGCCAATGCCATGGCGCACCCTAAGTTCAAGGAAGCGGAATGGGTGATGGTTTGCGATGCGGATGAATTTCTGGATATCAAGGTCGGGGATCGGACTTTGGATGCGCTATTCGATGCCGCGCCACATGCTAATGTATTTGCCTTTGCATGGCGGTTGTTCGGACATAGTAAGGTGGTTGATTTCGAAGATAAATTCATCACCGAACAAATGGTCTGGGCTGCAAAACCACAGCAGGTGATGCCGCAACAGACCCGTGCGTTGAAATCACTGTACCGCAACAATGGTGTGTATCGCTTTGTCTCCACCCATCGGCCGAAAAAGGCGCGCCCCAATCGTATTCGCGAGATTCGGTGGGCGGACGGTGCAGGGGATCCGATGCCCGGTTATGAACGTCAAGGCTGGGCTTTCTGTCTGAATGGCATTGGGTATGGAGACAGCCTTGCGCGCATGAACCATTACGCAGTGCGCAGCCTCAGCTCTTATCTGATGAAACGGATGCGCGGCGACGTCAATACAACCAGCTTTCACGGAAAAATGGAATCATCCGGTGAAACCTACTGGCGGCTACATTGTTGGAATGCCATCGCGGAAACCTCGATCCTTGATACGGTGCCAGCCGTGAAAGAAATCTATGACCGTCTGCGCGCGGACCCTGTTTTGGGAGCATTGCATGATGAGGCCGTAGCGTTTCACAAAGATCGAATAACTGCGCTTAGGAAGACACCACAAGCAAATGATTTCATTTCAAAATTTGCGGACTTTGGGCATGATAGAATAGTTCAGGTCAAAGACTTGGTATTGAGCGACCCAAACGCGGCCTTTGAAGCTGCGGATTTTGATGCGAAATTATTCCTGCGCTGGATGCAGGTGACAAGATATCAAGAAACCCGGACAAGGCTGCTTGTTGGCACATTGCCTTGGTTTGCCAATTGCGATGCGCTTGAAACACCGGTGAGCCAGGCTGAGGTCCAGTCAGTTCTGAGCACTTTTTTGACCCCTGATACCGGTGGTTATGAGACGCTACCGCCATTGCCAAAGTCGCTTCTCGATAAAATTGATCAGCCACGTCCTGCACTGAGCCCGCGACAGATGCGACTTCGCCGTCGTCGGGGCGCTTTCCTGAAAGAGATTGCGAACAAAAAACAGAAAACTTGGCTGCTCGTGGGCGGTCGTCGCTTTGAATTAATTGATGACCTGTTGGCGCTGGATCGGCTGGAGACACTATACGTTATCGACCCATGGGGCATGCGGGATGCCGAGTTCGCAATCAATATTGCAGCACACAACGTGTCTGAAGCCCGCCGGGAGCGTGACGCAGAATTTTTCGCGATGGTGATGCAATATGCTGAGCAGATCAAATCGGGGCGTTTTCGCATTTGTCGCGCACAACCCGGATCTGTGTTGAAACTGTTTGAAGATAATTTCTTTGACGTTGCATTCCTGAACGGCAGCCGTACTCCGCAACGCGCTGCGGTGATTTTGGAACTGCTTGCGCAAAAGACAAAGCCAGGTGGGATGCTTGTAACGAACTCATATGAGCAAGATGCACTAGCGCATGGTATGCACAAGTTTCTTGGCAGAGATTGCTATGCAGGTGCTCGTCGTATCAGTGCGATAAACAAGCAATACCTAGCAGTGGAAGTCTAAAGTCACAAATTAAAAATTTAACATAATACTGATTATACGCATTTTGGAAATGTAGCAGCAAAGCTAAAATGTCACCCATGAGCAATTCAGGAATGTCACTCTGCCCTCAAAAATCAATGAGTGTGAGCAGACATGGGATGTGTGGTTATGAGCGAGCGCGAGTTGAACTGCATGGAAGTACTGGCGCAGGTCGATGACGGACGGCTGAGCGTCGACAATGCTTCAAACATGTTGGCTCTGACGCGTCGGCGGATTTTTCGGTTGTTGAAGCGATATCGGCTAGATGGCGCATCTGCGATCCGGCACAAGGCGCGCGGCAAACCTCCGAACAATCGCATTCATCATGCGAAGCGCGATTATGCGTTCAGAATCATCAAGGAGAGCTACGCGGACTTTGGGCCGACTCTGGCGGCTGAGATGCTAGACGAGCATCACGGGTTCACAGTCTCACGCGAGACGGTGCGCAGGTGGATGCAGGGTGCGGGTATCTGGCTGTCCCGGAAGCAACACCGAATGTTTCATCAGCCGCGCTTGCGCCGGGAATGCTTTGCTGAACATCGAGATCATCTGTGCCAATTCTTCCCAAGCCAAAGGCCGCGTCGAACGCGTGAACAGGATGCTGCAGGATCGGCTGGTAAAGGAACTGCGCATCGCCGGTATCTCGAACATGGAGGGCGGTAACTCATTTCTTGCGGGTTTCGCAGAGCGCTGCAATGCCAAGTTTGCAAAGGTTCCGGCCAAATCTGAGAATCTGCAGCGCGCTTTGAACATCGAACCGGATCGCCTCGCAGAGGTCTTCTGTCTGCGCGACAAGCACTATGTCACTAAGGATTTGACGCTCAAGTACGACCGCAAGCGAATCCGGCTTGAGGTGAATGATCTGACGCGCGGATTGGTTTGCAAATACGTCGATGTCTATGAGATGCTAGGCGGGCGTATTCAGGTGCGCGCTAAAGGCGTCGCCCTGCCCTGCAGCATTTTCTACCCGCACCAACAGCGCGTGACCCATGCCGCGATCACAGATAACAAGCATCTGAGTGCCGTTCTGGCACACATCAAAAAAGAACAGGAGAAGGCTGCACCGCCACCGAAGGTCAAACCAGAAAGCGCCAGGAACGGCTACAAAAAAGACTGGTCGCCGTTCACCAGGGCGACCTTCAAAGATGGAAGCTGACTACGAGCGCAGACGCGCTGAACGAGCTGCTGAGGCCAAAGCTTCCAAGTGACAAACCGAATTTGTTTCCTGAAAGCGGCGGCGTAGATGGTTTCGAACCCACCAAAGCTCCCGGTTGCCATTTGTCAGGGCAACATTCCGGACAATTACCACCATAGCGCTTACCCTGATCGCCATGCGCTACGCCGTCTGTCTTGGAAGGTAACTCAAACAAATGTGGGCTTCAAATCAGGCGGTGGAATTCCAAAAGCAAGGATAGGTGACCACCGAGTAACGCTGTAACCGCAAAGCCAGCCAGGGCTGCGATATTTGAGGTCTCCACCCTGTCAGGCTTTGCTCACATCTCGCCCTGTGGTGACACTTCTGCTTTGCAAACCCAGTTGCATTTCTACTTAGTTGCAACATGGAAACTTTATCGCGCCAGCACCAGTTCGGCTAGCAACCCCCCGAGTCGTTTACTGTCACCCAATCGCAGGACGCCGCCATGGGTTCGCGCGATATCTGCGACGATGGATAATCCAAGACCGACGCCGCTGCCCTTGTCTTGGTTGCGAGATGGATCAAGCCGGACGAACGGGCTGATCGCGTCTTCGCGCTGTTCAGCGGGAATGCCAGGCCCGTCATCTTCGACCCAGAACCGCACAGCGCGTTCTGTGACGCTGACTCCGATCTCAGCCCGTGTGGCGTACCGCAAGGCGTTGCTGATAAGATTGTCAAGCGCGCGGCGGATGGCCATGGGCCGTAATCCAACGACTTCGCTGCTGCCCTCGATCCCGGCGAGGCTGACGGCCTGCCCTGCCCGATGCGCATCGTCGAGTGCGGCCAAAATCAGATCGCCAGGTACCGTCGGTTCAAGGTTGTCGCCTGCATCGCTGCGCGCAAAATCCAGAAATGCATCCAACAGTTGCTGCATGTCATCCACGTCGCGCAAGAGCGGCTGCACATCGTCGTCATCAAGCATAGATAGGCCAAGCCGGAAACGTGTGAGCGGCGTGCGCAGGTCGTGGCTAACGCCCGACAACATCATCGTCCGGCTTTGCGTCTGCCGTTCCAGCCGGTTGCGCATGTCCAGAAACGCCATGCCTGCGCTGCGCACCTCGACCGCTCCCGTCGGCGTGAACGGCGTGATCCGACCCTTGCCGTAATCCGCCGCCACTGCTGCCATTCGCTTGATCGGCCGTAGCTGATTGCGTAGAAAAACATAGGCAACTCCGGTCATCAGCGCACCCATGACCACCATGATCACCAGTAGTTGGTGTGGGTTGGAGGCCGAGACCCGACGGCGGCTGAATTCCATTTTTAGTGGTCCATGCATCGTATCGACCCACAGATGCACGCGCCTGCGATCGGCAAGAGATATGGCCGCGACACTGGCAACGCCGCTACGCAGACGGTTGATTACCGTACGTCCAGTCAGATCGACAAACGGCTTAATATCTGCAGCCGGAACATCGTCTGCAGGCAGCCCAGTCACGATCTCCAGAGGTGCATCGAGGCGCGATAGCGCGTCCCGTGCGCTTGCCAGAGTCGGAGAGTCATTCACTGTGTCCACTAAAAACCGGAGCTCGATACTGACCGCACTTGTCATCATGCGCGTGACACCGTCAAAATGGCGTTGGATGAAGACAACCGAGACCAGAAGTTGCAGCAGCAGCACCGGCAAAATCAGGATCAGCGCAGCGCGGGCGTAGATGCCACGCGGCATATAGTGTTTTAGCAAGCGGAAAATCATGAGCACAGGCTAGCGCCCCGCGGCCAAAACGGAAAGCGAAGAACATGACAACGCATCGCGAATTCGAACCCGAACCAGGTGTGCCCTTTGAATTGCACCCGCTTTTGACGCTGCTGCTTGCGCCAAATCCATCGCCGATGACAAACTTGGGCACGAATACTTACATTCTTGGTAGTGCCCCTGTGGCGGTAATTGATCCGGGTCCTGACGACCCCGCCCATCTGTCCGCGCTGCAGGCGACAATCGGCGCTCGTGATGTAAGCCATATCCTCGTCACGCATAGCCACATTGATCACAGCCCCCTCGCCCGTCCGCTGGCCCTATTCTACGATGCGCCTGTCTGCGCTTACGGTGATAGTGAATCTGGCCGAAGTGCAATCATGCAAGCGCTGGCACTGGACGGGATGGTCGGTGGTGGCGAAGGCGTTGATCCCGATTTTACCCCGGATGAAGCCTTGCCCGACAATGCCGTGATCACAGGGTCTTGGGGCCAAATCACTGCGCTACATACGCCCGGCCATATGGGAAATCATCTCTGTTTTGCGTGGAATGACACGGTTTTCACAGGCGATCTGGTCATGGGATGGGCTAGTTCTCTTGTCTCGCCGCCTGATGGCGATTTAACTGACTTCATGGCCTCTTGTGCGAAACTGCAAAATTGTGACGCACAGTGTTACTATCCCGGTCACGGAGCACCGATTTACGAACCCGCTGCGCGAATTGATTGGCTGATCGGCCACCGTCGTACGCGTGAGAATCAGATACTGACGGTGTTGGCACATGGCGGCGCCACAGCAGAAAAATTGATGCTCAAAATCTATGAAGAGATCGGCCCGGCGCTGTATCCGGCAGCGACGCGCAACGTCTTCGCACATTTGATTGACCTGCATGTCAAGGGTCTCGTGACCGCCACCCCTGCCCTCTCGCCGACGGCTGTTTTTAGGCTTGATCAAGAAGATGCTGTTGATTGAAAAAATGATGCTTTACCCTCTGGACGAGGCTGAATCGCATTGCTATACGGCGTCGAGTGTTCCGACGTAGCTCAGCGGTAGAGCAGTTGACTGTTAATCAATTGGTCGTAGGTTCGATCCCTACCGTCGGAGCCAACTTACCCTTAAGTTATTGGTTTTAATGGCTTCTGTATGAGTTGGTAATTAACTGTGGCACCGCAGTGCTCCACCAACGCAGGCAAAGTGATCCATCCGTTTTAACGAACGGAGAGAGATTTTGCATATTCAACCCCACCTGTCCAAACGCGGTGACGTCTACCAATGGCGGCGGAAAACCCAAAGGTTTTCAACAGAAATCATCGATATCAAGCTCTCACTGGGGACGACGGATCGCACTCGGGCGCTTATCTTAGCCCGAAAGATCAGTGCAGAGAGTGATAAGGTCATGGAACATATCGTCGAAAATCGCATTACGCCCGAACGCGGTCGCGCCTTTTTGGCCGCCGTGATCCGAGAACAAAGGGCCAAGGTCGATCAGCTTAAATTGATGGCCCGCATCGACAGCCTCAATCCGGAAGACGACGCTCGCCACGACGCGGCCATGGCAGAAGCCTGGGGCAGGATTGCCCAGAATGGGGTAAACCACACCCCTGCCCCGGATGCGGATACGCTGGTGCTAGACAACATCGACCTGATCCAGCGAGACCTAGTGAGTCTCCCGCGTCGCAAGGCCATCACAAACGCCTATCGGCAACTGTCCGGCGAGGAGAGCCTTTCGACGATGGAATACGCGCAAATTCTCGATCTCTACGTGTCTGGAAAAGCCAAAGCCTGGTCAGGCCAAAAGGACGGAGCCCTTGCCGCGGCGCAATTCGAATCTGTACCGGCACAGACCGCACTTGAGGTGGCGCTGGAGCGCCCAAAGGCAGTGCAGGTCGAAACCGTAGCCGCGCCTCTTGATCCAGACCTTCCGTCGCCCAAGCTCCTAGAGGTGGTGGAACGCATGAACTCGATCAAACGCGCCGAAGGAATCGAAGAAAAGACCCTGCGCCACTACCCAAGCTTCGCCGCACTTTTCACCATGCTGACCGGTATCGACGACATCACACGCGTTCGCCAACCGGACGTCAAAGCGTTCCGCGCGGACCTCGCGAAGATGCCTAAAAGCTGGAGAAAAAGCCCGAAAGATCGAACAGCAACCCGCGAAGACGTCATGGCAAAATCAGCCATCCTGCCCGCTGAAAAGGTCGGTCTGTCCGTCGGCACTGTGAATCGTCACCTCGAACACCTGAACCAAATCGCGGAATGGGCGCGTGACGAAGGACTTGACGTCGATCCGATCCTAAAACCGTCCCGCCTCCGGAAGCGCGAAACTGTGCGAGCGCGCGACAAACGGGATGCGTTTGGGCCGGCTTCGATTACGTGGACCATGCGGCGCAAATGACGAATTCCTGCTCGCCGCAACCGCCCAAAACCTCCGAAAATTGGCCAAGATCTTTCCCACACCGCAGCAAACGCGAAAAGCCTGACAGGAAAAGCGCGCGCGCCGAATTGGGAACAACTATTTCTGCGCTCGCAAACGTTAGTTTTTCCACAGAAGGGCGGGAAGCAGACTTTGGCTGCAGGTGCGCTCAAGCCGCTCCTAGGTCGGCGAAGCGGAAGTCGGCTGTGATAGTGTCGCCCCAAGGCGCACCGTCACAGGGGGGACGTAGAGCCGACATTCAGTGCAGGTACAGATAGCCAGTACCTGTCAAAGCAAACGTGGCCAAGAGTGCAGTGGTCTTGGTCAACATGTTCGCATCCGCTGCCGGTGAACTCACTCTCGGCCTAATCAGACAATCTAGAGTTTTGCCTGAGGGGCCGGATAAAGTTCTGGGTTGGTCTGTCGTTATGGCTGCGCCTTCATTGCGGGATAGAACTTGACTCCTTATGGTGAAAGAACAGGCGGGAACTCAACCAGAGCAAGGAAAGAAATGCACGCAAAGATCGTCCACCTAAGTGATCTCCATTTCAAGAACGACGCTGAAAATAGAAAGCGCATTGAATATCTGAAATCGGATCTACAGCGGTTAGACGCTGAAGGAGGGGTGTTCACGGCATTCACGGGCGACCTGGTGCAGGCTGGTGATCGGCATGAAGACTACGAGGTGCTTTTCGATACACTGATCGCGCCGCTTTCAGAGATGGGTCATGAAGTTTTAGTCGTCCCTGGAAACCATGACATCCAACGCTCTGTTGCGAGCCGCAAATTCACTGAAAGACATCTGGCGGATCGGACCAGCTCTTATCTCTTTCAAAGGTCTAGCGAGATGGTCCAACCGAACTTTGAGGAGGTTGGCGATCCTCTTGAGAACTATAGAACGATTGAAGACGTTCTTGGGCCATATGACCATCATACCTACTACGGCTACTCTCGAACGCGTGGGGGCTTATCGTTTGTCGGAATGAATACGACTTGGTTATCGAGCGAGAGACCTGTTGGAGAAACTGACAGGGGAAAACTAAGGTTAGAACCCTATGTTTTGGATAAGCTGTCGGAAAATTTGCCTTCCGAAACTACGAAGATTGCTCTCTTGCACCATCCCCTCGATTGGCTTGAGGAAACAACGCGAGACGCAGTATCAAGACTACTCATGAGGCGATTTGATCTAGTTCTTTATGGCCACGTTCATGCGACTGACTTGACAAATCTGGCACGAACTGGAGCCGGATGCATCTTTATGCAATCGCCACCTTTGCGGTCGGATTGGTCAAAGGGCAGCAATGGGTACACCGTTATCCAAGCCAACTTGGAACACAAGAAGTTTGAAGTAGAGTACCGAGCCTATTCTAAGACTCGCCGCGAATTCATCCCGGGAGAAGATTTCGCCCCAAAAGGAATATTAAGGCCGAGAGAGGAGGATGAAATTTTCTATAACTTGAAGCCTTCTGGTGAGACACTCATGCTGAGATTTAGCGAATCGGAAGCTTTTGACTATACAGCATGGTACAGGGCAAATATTCGTGCAAAGTCCAAGATCACCTCGAATTTCGTAAGTCCTAGGGCACGGAACGTGGCGGGAGATCAGGACGATATTTGGCAGGAACCAGCATTGCCCGTGACACAGTTGGTCAAATCTTCTTTCCGTGACCAGTACTATATTGCACCACTAGATTCGGGCCTAACTACCGCAGCGTTCTTGACCTTCAAAACGATTGCAGATGAGTTCAGTAGCATTAGGAAGATACCTGTATTCTTTGATGCTAAAGAGCACAAAATAAACAAGTCTTCGATCCTCAGAGAGATAGGTCGGACATGCCTTGTGAGCTACAGCCATGCTGAAGTTGAGGCATTGGTGAACTCGGGGAGCATATGTGCCATAGTGGATGGCCTTTCGTTGGCAAACGTCGACCAGTTCAATTTATTTCGCGAAGTTGCTAGTAAGTTCTTTTCGAAGGTTCGGTTCATATATTTTCTCAGTACTGAGCAGCGTGGAGCTCCGATAGTCGGTAGCGCCATTCCAAACCTAAATTTCGAGACAGACGAGGTCTATGAGTTTGCGCAGATGGATGTAGCAGATATCCGTGAGATGGTGTCTCTTCGATCTTCCGAACACAGCGGCTTGCGTACAGATTTTGTCGTCTCACAGGTGGTAGAATCTTTTAGGCAAATGGACGAACCAGTTTACGCGAGCAGCGTAGCGGTCGTGGTCGAAACGCTGAATCAGGATCCAGAGTTCAAGCCAATCAACAAAGCGCGCCTTCTCGAACGATACGTCGAATGCCTATTAGGTCGCTTTGACATCGAGGATGTGCGTGAAGGAACTTTTGCCTCGAGTGACAAAATCGACCTACTGAGCTTCGCTGCGCGGCGAATGCTTGAGCAAGATGTCCAAGGCATAGCTGAGAAAGCTTGGAATGAACTTTGCGACGACTACCAAAGCGCGTATCTGGTGGATCTTCCCCGGCACCTTCTTGATGAATTCATAGAGAAGGGCATTTTAACCATTTTTAGGGGGCAGGTGACATTCAGGGGGGACTACCTTTTTTCATTCTTTGTTGCTCGCCAGATGAAAGCTGATCCGAAGTTCTCAGAAGAACTAACGACAGGAGAGTCGCTCTTCAAGTATAACAAGGAAGTTGCTTTCTACGGTGACTTGGAAGGCACTGAAGCAAGAGGCGTTCTTAATTCGATACAGACTGCACTTGACAGCTTACAAGCCATCTTGCGTGAAAACTACTCGGACGCGGGTATTGACCTTGCAGCAGAGTGGCGAGCAACCTGCATCGAACAGGATGGCACGTCGTGCCAAACGGAGGCATTTGAGAACGCCGCTGACAACTTGGGTCGATCAGATGCAACACCTGAACAAGCCGATAGGTTCGATAATTCCCAACTGTCGGAGGTCATTCGGCGTCGCGGCGTTGCTAAACGAACAGCTGTTATGGAAGCAGAGGCGAAACTGCTAGTCTCGTTAAGGCTCTATGCAGCACTTCTAAAGAACGCCCTTCAAGTTCCTGCCGCCGAGAAACTCAGTCATCTATCGAAGCTGTTTGAGTCGGCGGAGACTTGGGTGGGCTTCCTCTGCGCCTACCGAGACGAGATTGTTTCCAATCCAGTTGTCATGGTGGGAGGCATCAGGATTAATAACCCTGAAGCATTGATCAGTTCGGATCGATCTGCGCGTGAGTTCAAATACAATGCACCCAATAGTATGTCACGACTTCTTGCCGAAGGACTGAAGAATCCTCAGCTGTCCACCGCGCTTCGCAAAATGTTACCTGAATTGCCGCCAATGAGTGCGCTCTTCGCTCGTGATGCGCTTCTCGGCCTTCCTAGTGGTGAGAACAGGGAAGCATATCTAAGCAGCCTAAGAAGTGAGGAGGATATCAACTTTGCAACAGCATCTCTACGTACGCTTCGAGGACGATATCTTGCTTCTGGACGAAACAAGGCACAGAGAGAACATATCGAAGCGGTAGTTGAGCAGTTGTCGCGGATTGGCAGTCCTGTGGGCAGCATCAACTTCAACAAGTTGAAAAAGGCGAGGATGATTCGAGACATGAAAGAGAAAGCAGCTAGCCAGAACGCAAATATCCTTAACAACGATGGTCGTTGACGGTGTGGCCCGGTTGAGCAAAGAATGCGCAACACAGACACAATTGAAATCGAGCGCCTGAGGCGAATGACCGGTTTGGGCCGGAAGCCACAGATAGGCGTGATCGACCATGCGCCCGCCTCGCTGCAACGCCGCAAGTCTGCTCTGAGCCCAGAACGACCGATGCTGCGTCGCAAATCAATGGCTGCTTTTTCAGTATTCAGAGCAATTGCGTTTGACTGGTGTCGGTGCTCTATGATGGGCTGATATACGAATTTGTCCGAACATTTTGGTCTCGCGGCACACTATCCAATCAAAATCCAGCGTTTTGGACGCGGACATCCTAATAGAGGCCGTGATGTTAAAAACTGTTACCATTGAAGAACGCGCTGTCCCGTGGTTTTGGGCACTGATGTCCGGTGTGATAGGGCTGATGTTTCTGGCATTCGGTTTTTGGCTATTTGTAACCTTAACAATAGACACTCTGCGCTTCTTTTTCGGAAACGCGCATCCCCCTGAGCACTATGTTTTATTCCCATTTGGCATAATAATTTCAATACTGCTCGGGGCTTTGCTTGTTTGGGTGTTTATTAACCCATCTAAAAAGGTGGTCTTCGACGCGGCCACGCAAGACGTTCGTGTGAAATATCGTTATCCGTTCAGCTATAGACGCAATGACGTGTTTGCGCTGAAGGAAATAGGCCAGCCAGAAGTGGTTTGGCATAGAAATTCTGACTACTCTGAAGGCGGGTACTGGAAACTCACGGTGACATTGCCTGATGGCCGTAAGGTCGAACGTCGGCCACTGGATTCTACGACGGCAGACCAAAAAGAGCAGGCCAAAGTATGGCAAGCAGAAATTGAAGCAATGCGCCAGTAGCACCCTTTTTGCTTCAGGCTCCACTCCGTCAATGTAAATTCATTCGACATCTTCCCTCGGAAGCAGCCCTTGGCGCAACGGCCGTGAACGGCAGCATAGTCCCGCATAGCCGACCTGCCGAGGCTGCAACATGCGGCAAGGTTGCCCCAATGTCCGCAACGTGGGCTGCGAGCGCAGCATTCTCAACATCCGGCAAAAGGCAGGAATGGGCCGTTTGCTTCAGGCCGTACGAGGGTCGGAAAGCGGACCTAATCCGCAGGCGCGAAATCGCAGAAGCTGCCCG